>CAITZZ010000173.1 GCA_903897005.1 uncultured beta proteobacterium
ACTACTACGACTACAACCGCTAGTCCAACTACAACGACTACAACATTACCTTTGATGACGACGACGTGTGGGACCCGGTGGGACTGCAAGACACCATCCACTGCACCGAGGAAGAGCGTTACCACCTGCGCGCATTGGTGGCGCTGGGTCTGCATGATGGTGTGCGCATGTTCCCACAGCCGCCAAAAAACTACTCCTGGTGGGATTACCGTAATTTTGGCTTTCGGCGCAACCAGGGGCTGCGGATTGACCACATTTTGGTGAGTGAGGCGCTCAAGCCCCTGGTCCGCAGCTGCCGTGTCGACCGCACACCACGCGGCAATGAGCGGCCCAGTGACCACGCGCCGGTGGTGATAGACATCGACCTGGACATAAGGGAACTGACCTAGGCCGGCAAGCGCCCCGGGCAACGGGCTACTCCAGGCCCAGTTCCTGGATCTTGCGCGTGATGGTGTTGCGGCCAATGCCGAGCTTTTGTGCCGCCTCGATGCGTCGCCCGCGTGTTGCCGCCAGCGCCGCCATGATCAGGCGCGACTCAACGCGACGGGTCAAGGCATCCCAGACATCGGTGCGTCCACTGGCCAGCAAGACGGCTGCGGCAGTCTCCAGATCCCGCTCCCAATGGTCCAAACCAGCTTGCGACACGACAGCGGGTGCCGCCGTGGCCGGCTGAACGGTCGTCGGCGCCGGCAGCACCACCGAGCGTTCCTGCGAAGGCGACTCGAGGGCCTGACTCTCGCCTGGCGTAACACCCACCTCGGGCGGCAAGTCCTTGGATTCAATCAACTGCGCCGGCGTCATCACGGTCAGCCAGTGACAGATATTTTCCAACTGCCGTACATTGCCGGGAAAGGCAAAACTGCCGAGCCAGGCCAATGCTGCGTCAGAAATCCGCTTGGGCTCCACGCCGAGTTGCAGCGCACTTTGCTGCAGGAAGTGGCGCGTCAGCATGGACACATCTTCCTTGCGCTCACGCAGGGCCGGCAGGCGCAAGCGGATCACATTGAGGCGGTGAAACAGGTCCTCGCGAAATGCACCCTCCTTGACGCGCTGTTCCAGATTCTGGTGCGTCGCGGCAATGATGCGTACATTGGTCTTGACCGCGCTGTGGCCGCCAACGCGATAGAAATGGCCATCGCTGAGCACGCGCAGCAGCCGGGTTTGCAGGTCAAATGGCATGTCGCCAATCTCGTCGAGAAACAGCGTGCCGCCGTCGGCCTGCTCAAAGCGGCCACGACGCATGGTTTGCGCACCGGTGAAGGCACCACGCTCGTGGCCGAACAACTCGGACTCGAGCAGGTCTTTCGGAATCGCCGCCGTGTTGATCGCGACAAAGGGTCCGGCGGCGCGTGTTGAGTGCTTGTGCAGGGCGCGGGCCACCAACTCTTTGCCCGAGCCGGACTCGCCGGTGATCATCACCGTCACGTTGCTTTGACTCAAGCGCCCGATGGCACGAAACACGTCCTGCATCGCCGGTGCCTGACCCAGCATCTCCGGCGTGTCGGCCATGCTGATCTCACTGACCTCTTCGCGCTGACTCTCTTCCACAGCGCGGCGTATCAACTCAACCGCTTTGGGCAAGTCAAATGGCTTGGGCAGATACTCAAAGGCGCCCCCCTGAAAAGCTGAAACGGCGCTATCCAGATCGGAATAGGCGGTCATGATGATCACAGGCAGCGCCGGAAACCGTTCCTTCACCTTGCCCAGCAAGTCCAGACCCGAGCCACCGGGCATCCGGATGTCGCTCACCAGCACTTGCGGACTGTTGTCCTCCGTCGCAGCTTCCAGTGCGGCCAGCACGTCACGCGCGTTGTTGAAGCTGCGTGTCGGCAGGCTCTCACGCAGCAGTGCCTTTTCCAGCACGAAGCGGATGGACTGGTCATCATCTACGATCCAAATCGGCTTCATATATTCCTCATTTTGTGGGACAGACCGCAGCTACGCGCAGCGAGCCAGCTCTGTCCCCTACTGACTAAGGCAAGGGTATCAATATCTTGAAATCCGTATGGCCTGGCACACTGTCGCACTCGATCAGGCCGTGGTGTTGCTGGACAAATGTCTGCGCCAGCGTCAACCCCAAACCAGAACCCCCTTCACGCCCGGAAACCAGCGGATAGAAGATGCGGTCCTTGATCGAGTCTGGTACACCAGGCCCGTTGTCTATCACATGCAATTCCAGTGCCAACCGGTAACGTTGTTTGCCAAATGTGGTCTGCCGCGCAATTCGCGTATGAAATGTGAGCGTCGCAGTGCCCTGTGCAATCAACTCGGTCAGCGCCTGGCAGGCGTTGTGCGCGATATTGAGCACGGTCTGTATCAGCTGCTCGCGGTCCCCCCGGAACTCCGGAATCGAGGTATCAAAGTCACGCACGACGTTCAGACCCTTGGGGAACTCGGCCAGGATCAGCAGGCGCACCCGTTCGCAAACCTCATGAATGTTCACGTCGCCCACCAGGTGCGGACGCCGGTGTGGCGCCAGCAGCCGGTCCACCAGCGACTGCAGGCGATCCGCCTCGTGGATGATGACCTGTGTGTACTCGGTGAGTTCGACGGATTCGATCTCCATCTCCAGCAGTTGCGCTGCACCCCGGATGCCACCCAGCGGATTCTTGATCTCATGCGCCAGATTGCGGATCAGTTCCTTGTTGGCCTGGGCCTGCTCGGCCAGCCGCTCTTCACGATCCTGGCGTGCCTGCAGTTCCAGCGGCAACAACTCGACAATGATCTCATCGGCCCGCTCGGTCGGCGTCACGATCACGTGCACTGGCAAGGGATCGCGGTTCAGGCGCTTGAGCCGTGCGTCATAACGCAGGGCTGCAAACTCATTGCCACCGAGGCCCTGCAAGGCTTTGTTCAGCGCTGTGGCGTCGGTAAAGCTATCAGGGAAGGCCGAGCCTACGATGGCGCGCCGTGACAGTCCCCGCGCATCTTCCAGCGCCGCATTGGCAAACAACACCGCCCCATTGCTGTGCACGACCGCAACCAGGGTGGCCAACAGATCGAACGACTGAAAGCGCAATGCCGAGGCGGCGACCGTTGGCAGATCAAGCAAAGGGGAAGGCGGGTTCAAACTGTTTATCGGGTTGCAGAGAGGGAGGAAGCCCGCCCCAGTTCGCGGCGAATGCCGGCCATGTCGGCTTCATTGCGCGCGAGGCTGGCTTTCAGCGCCGCCACCCGGTCCAGGTACTTTTGAGCATTGCGCAGTTCATCGGCACGCTTTTCAGGCTCGCCGTTGTTGTATTCCTTTTGCAGTTCAAGCTGGCGCTCCTGCGCCTTTTTGAGTTCGGATTCGAGAATTTGCACCGCATCAGAGTCACGTGCCTTCTGCTCTGCCGCATCGACGCGCTGCCCGCTCGATGCAGCGGGCGAGCGCACCGGCGCCGGCGCCAGGGCGGCCGTGCGCGTGCCCTGCACCACCGTGACGTTGCCACCCTCAAGCAGTTTGCAACCCTTGGTTTGCGGGCTGGGCACCGTATTGGTGTATTCATTGCCGCAGCGGTAGATGCGGTCCTGGCCATAGCCGCTGCTTGCCAGGACCGTAGCGAGCAGCGACGCGATCAATACATGTTTCATACGTGGCATTCTAGGGTTCAAGGCATGAGCTGTCAGTATGCGCCAGTTGCAGCAGAAATGAAAAAGGACGGCATCGGCCGTCCTTCTTTGTCACAGACTGCAGGCAATTACAGCGAGTAGTACATGTCGAATTCGATCGGGTGCGTTGCCATGCGCAGGCGCGTCACTTCGGTCATCTTGAGTTCAATGTAGGCATCAAGCATGCTGTCGGTAAAGACCCCGCCCTTGGTCAGGAAGCTGCGGTCGGCGTCCAGACAATCGAGCGCCTGGTCCAGACTGTGGCAGACCGTCGGGATCTTTGCGTTTTCCTCGGGCGGCAAATGGTACAGATCCTTGGTCGCTGCTTCGCCCGGGTGAATCTTGTTCTCGATGCCGTCCAGACCGGCCATCATCAGGGCCGCAAAGCCGAGGTAAGGGTTCATCAGCGGATCCGGGAAACGCGCCTCAATGCGGCGCGCCTTCGGGTTGGCCACATAAGGAATGCGGATCGAGGCCGAGCGGTTCTTGGCCGAATAAGCCAGCTTCACCGGGGCTTCGTAGCCTGGAACCAGCCGTTTGTAGCTGTTGGTGCCTGGGTTGGTGATGGCGTTCAGGGCACGTGCATGCTTGATGATGCCACCGACGTAGTACAGGGCAAAGTCAGATAGACCGGCGTAGCCGTCTCCGGCAAACAGGTTCTTGCCGTCTTTCCAGATCGACTGGTGCACGTGCATGCCGCTGCCGTTGTCACCAACAATGGGCTTGGGCATGAAGGTGGCAGTCTTGCCATAGGCGTGAGCCACGTTTTGCACCACGTACTTGAGAATCTGTGTCCAGTCGGCGCGCTGCACCAGCGTGCTGAACTTGGTGCCGAGCTCGTTTTGACCCGCGCCCGCCACCTCGTGGTGGAACACTTCAACCGGGATGCCCAGCGATTCAAGAATCAGCGACATTTCAGCCCGCATGTCCTGCGTGCTGTCAACTGGCGGTACCGGGAAATAGCCACCCTTGACTGTCGGACGATGGCCCTTGTTACCGCCTTCCATCTTCTTGCCTGAATTCCAGGGTGCTTCGCCTTCATCGATCTTGTAGAAGGTGCCCGACATATCGGTATTCCAGCGCACATCATCAAAAATGAAGAATTCCGGCTCCGGGCCGAAGAACGCAGTGTCGCCCATGCCGGAAGCTTTGAGGTAGGCCTCAGCGCGCTTGGCAACCGAGCGCGGGTCGCGGTCGTAGGCCTTGCCATCGCTGGGTTCAACGACGTCGCAGCTCAGGAACAGTGTGGTCTCTTCAAAGAACGGGTCGATGTTGGCGGTGTTCGGATCCGGCATGAGTTGCATGTCGGACGCTTCGATGCCCTTCCAGCCAGCGACGGACGAGCCGTCAAACGCATGACCGGAGCTGAACTTGTCTTCATCAAAATGGGAAACCGGCACGGTCACGTGCTGCTCTTTGCCCCGCGTATCGGTGAAACGGAAGTCAACAAACTTGACTTCGTTGTCTTTCACCATCTTCATGACGTCTGCGACGGTCTTGGCCATCAAATACTCCTGGTTGAATCGTTGTTGAAAAGCTTACATGGAAGTGGATGCAGTTTCTGTGCCAAGGCTGGCCATAAGACAAATCTGCTTAACCGCCTATTTTGCCCTGAGTTTGTGAAATATTGGCCGGCTGCGACCGAACAATGCAGCGCTATACGAAAAACCAAGGCACCAATAAAGTGCATCCAATTGGTGCACCAAAATAGTTATCTCAATTTTGCACCACTTCAGGGCCTAATTTCGCGTCAAAGGCCTTCAGCCCGCTCAACAAGGCCGGGTAAGCCTGCTCCACCCGATCTGGCTCACCCTTGACCCCCAGTTCGATATGCCGACCATATTGCGGGTGATCGACGCTGGGCAGACTGAAGACCTTGACCCCCGCGTAGCGTTGTTCGATG
>CAITZZ010000174.1 GCA_903897005.1 uncultured beta proteobacterium
TGCGATCAGCCCATTGGCAAAGGTGTTGCGGGCCGCGCTGCCGTTGGCCTCCAGCAGGCAGTTGGTAAACGGCCCGGCCGGCAGATCGGCACACAGGGTGCGGCTGACCGCCCGGTAGTTCCGGGTCGGTGGCAGAAAAATACCGCCGTTGTTGGTCGGTGTGCGAAAGCGTCCGAGTTGGGCGTTGCTCATGGGGCTTTGGGTACTCAGCAGACGCTCGCTGACGACACCGGTCAGCGGATTCTGATCGAGCGCATACAGATCGACCAGATTGGTCGGATCGGTGGTGAAGCCAACGAATTTAACGCGCTCGGTGGCCTCTTGTGCCAGACCCGCCACGGGCAAGGCGGCGGTGCCAGCCAGCACTTCCTGAACAAACACGTAGGCAGGTTTGCTGTTGGGCTGGGTGTAGATGCCCAGATTGACAGCAACCGTGTGTGCCGAGACGTAAAAGCCGTTGGCGTCGGACTTCAGCGTGCCCTGAAATACGATGCTGTCGCCAATCTGAATCGGCGCCTGGCGCGTCGGGTCGGTCGGGCAGCCAGGGCCCGGACAGCTCAAGCCCGCCGTCGCTTTTGCGCCCGGCAAATCCATGATGAAAGTGGTGCAATAGCCCGAAGTCTGTGCCGCAAAAGGCGGGATGCCGCTGCTCGAAGGAAAGCTCTTGCAGGCAGGGGCGACAGGCCGGTTCGATTGCGGGCAGAGCGGGTCAACCCCGGCCGTAAACGGATTCAGACGCGCAACACACATCGGATAGCCGGTCGTGGCATGCACGGTCGGGTTATCGGTATCGGACGCAAAGCGCGCATCCAGCCCGGCCTCTTCAACACAATTGACGGCACCAGCACACTTGCCGATCGCCGCATGGCGCTTGCCAAAGCGTCCAATGGCGTCGCTCAGCCGCACGCGTGCCACCCCGACAGCCGCCGGAACAGGGCAAGCCTTGCCGTCGCTCGGATCGGTTGGCACGCCACCCACCTGCATTTCACCGCTGGCGTAGTCGATGCAGCTCACCCGACCCTGACCGGCGTTGAGCGACTGCTGCGAAATAAAAACCAGGCCGGCGATGGAACGGCCATTGACCACATTGCCAAGGACACGAATTTCATAGGAGGGCAAGGAGGCATTGCTACGCGTCTGCAAGGTGGCCGAACTGTCCGAGCGCATCTTGAAGCTCAGCAAGCCGGGCGCGGTGGCTGCGATCGTCGCGCCATAGGTCGAACCCAGCAGATCTCCCAGCGCCAAACCGGTCTGCCCGACGGGCGCGATCGCCGTCGGTGCCAGGCCCTTGCCCGGATTGAACAGATCAGCCCAGGACAGGGTGCCAGCAGGCATTTGCAGCACCGTATTGCAGGGGATGACAATCTTCTGGCCGTTCAGTGTGACGGTGCCACCCGCGAGTCGAGGGTTGGTCGGATTACAGATCGCACCCGTGCTGTCCAGCGTTGCTTCCTGAATAAACCCGGTAATGTCAAAACCGGCCGGCACCGGAGCCACGGGCAAGGCCAGCGCCGGGGTGAAGGTCGCGATGGCTACAACAGCATGGGCAGGTTTGGCACCTGACATCGCCAGGACTGCGCCAGCACAAAGAACGAGGCTGGCAAGTCCTTTTATCCGCTCGAACAGCGAGAGTCGATTCAAATGCATACATTACCCCGGCCTTCATCACGTTTCCCGACCTGCGACACAAAACTTTGTGTGCAGCGTCGGGTGCTGATGGGGAGTCTAGGAGGCGTGAGCCCTGCTGTCAGTTCAAGCACTGTCTGCCCGTTGTAACGCGGCGTAACAGGGCACGAGCAGCCCGCTTGCCAGTTCAAAAACCGCTGGGTGCGCGAATCACAAAGGGCTGCACACTCCCTGCAGGCCTGTCTGCGGCTGGCACGGCCGCTTCCTGCTTGGGTGGCACGGGTGGAACGGGCTGCGCCGCTGGTGCTGGACCTTGCGGCGCTGGCGCTGCTGGCGTTGGCGTTGGCGCTGGCGCTGCTGGCGTTGGCGCTGGTGGTGGGGCGGTTTCCGCAGCGGCTGCTGCGGGAACTGGTGGTGGCGGTGGCGGTGGCGGTGGCGGTGGTGGCACTATTTCTGGCGCGGGCACTGGCGCTGGCGCTGGCGTCACAGCGGCCGTCAACGGCAGCGCCGGACTCTGCGACGGAATGAAATTCAAGGACCCCGTTGGCGTGCTTGCATTGGCTTGCGCCGGCAGACCACCGGCGGCGACGAAGCGCCAGTCAGCATAGTGACGGGCCTCGCGAAAAACCTCGTACAGCGGGGCAA
>CAITZZ010000175.1 GCA_903897005.1 uncultured beta proteobacterium
GCGGCGCCGATGATGACCATGGACTTGCCATGGGTCTTGTCGGCGTTGTCGGCAAACTGGCGCGCCACCGTGATCAGCTGCTCGCGCGGCGTACCGGTGATGCGCTCCTGCCAGGCCGGTGTGTAGGGCGTGTCGTCGTTGAAATCCTTGGCCGCCATCTCGCCCGGCAGGCCGCGCGCCACACCGTAATTGGCCACCTGCAGGTCGAACACGGTGGCCACCAGGGCCTCGCGTTTGTCACCTGCCTTGCCGAGCGCAATGCGCTGCACCGGCACCGTGCGCACCAGCACGTTGTTGCTGGCGTCGCCGGATGCGTTGTTCGGAAAATGCTCGCTGACAATGCCACCGAAGTAGGGGAAACCCACCTTGGCGGTTTCGCTGCTGGGGTTTTCACCTTCCATCACGGTGAGCTTGAGCTTCACGTCGCCGCCGTGGCGCGCTTCCTTGGCTTGCAAATTCCACTGCCCTTGATCGGCGCGGCCGTCCGCGCCCCAGCGAAAGCCGATGGCCCCCATCGGCAGCACCACTTTGCCGTTGTCATCGAGCGCCACCGTTTTCCATTCCGGGTTGTTGGCGGCACCGAGCTTGCCGTTGAAATCGGAGGCGCGCAGATAGCGGTCCGGCACCAGCACGGTCTCACCGCTGGGCAGTGCATGCTCTTTCAGCATCACCAGCATTGGCATGTCGGTGTAGCGGCGCACGTAGTCGTCAAAATAGGCGCTGCGCTGTTTGCCACCGTCGGGGAAATAGAACTCCTTCAGGATGACGTGGCCCATCGCCATGGCCACCGCCGCATCGGTGCCCTGCTTGGGCTTCATCCAGATGTCCGACAGCTTGGCGACCTCGGAATAGTCGGGCGTGACCGCCACGGTCTTGGTGCCCTTGTAGCGCACCTCGGTGAAGAAGTGCGCATCCGGTGTGCGCGTTTGCGGCACATTGGAGCCCCAGGCGATGATGTAGCTGGAGTTGTACCAGTCGGCCGACTCCGGCACATCGGTCTGCTCGCCCCAGATCTGCGGACTGGCCGGCGGCAGGTCGCAGTACCAGTCGTAAAAACTCATGCTGACGCCACCGATCAGGCTCAGGTAACGGCTGCCGGCAGCGTAAGAGACCATGGACATGGCGGGAATCGGCGAGAAGCCGATGATGCGGTCCGGCCCGTGTTTCTTGATCGTGTAGACGTTGGCGGCGGCCACCATCTCGTTGACTTCGTCCCAGCTGGAGCGCACAAAGCCGCCCAGACCGCGCACGCTCTGGTACTCCTTGCGTTTCGCATCGGACTGGGCAATCGAGGCCCAGGCATCGACCGGGTCGTTTGACAGGCGCGCTTCACGCCAGAGCTTGAGCAGGCGACCGCGCACCATCGGGTACTTGACCCGGTTCGCGCTGTACAGGTACCAGCTGTAACTGGCACCCCGGGCGCAACCGCGTGGCTCGTGGTTCGGCATGTCCCAGCGCGTGCGCGGGTAGTCGGTCTGCTGGGTTTCCCAGGTCACGATGCCGCCCTTGACGTAGATCTTCCAGGAACAGGATCCGGTGCAGTTGACGCCGTGGGTGGAACGCACGATCTTGTCGTGTGCCCAGCGGTCGCGGTAAGCGTTTTCCCAGGTGCGGTCTTCGCCCGTGGTGACGCCGTGCTCACCAGAAAACGGTTCCTTGGGTTGAGAGAAGTAACTAAGTCGGTCGAGAAAGTGGCTCATGGGGCCTCC
>CAITZZ010000176.1 GCA_903897005.1 uncultured beta proteobacterium
CAGCGCCGGTATCAACCAGTGTCCGCCCGGTGGCGCCCAGGGGATTGAACGACTGGCAGCGCTGACCGCCAAGGCGGTGGTCACCCTGAACCCGGAAAACGGCAGCGAGGGACCACGCAGTGTCGCCGTCATTGACGAGGCCGGGTGCATCGGCTGCACCCTGTGCATCAAGGTCTGCCCGACCGACGCCATCATCGGCAGCAACAAACTGATGCATACAGTGATTGAAGCGTACTGCACCGGCTGCGAGCTTTGCCTGCCAGCCTGTCCGGTCGATTGCATTGAACTGGAAAATGCTTCGGGCGAGGCCACTGGCTGGAATGCCTGGTCAGCGGCCCAGGCCGCACTAGCGCAACAGCGCTACCAGTTTCATCTTGAACGAAACGAGCTCAACCCTGCAGGAGGCGATGCCGCGGCACCAGATCGGGGCAGCGTCATTGCGGCCGCAGTGCAGCGCGCGCGTGCCCAGCGCGAAGCAAACAAGGGCAGCGTCTAACCCCTTGTCCTAACCGAGGGCGTCGTTCACCTGGTCGTTGAACTCGGCCAGACTGACGGCATCGCCGATCTCGCGCGGCATCGCGTCGGCGACCGAAAAAACGCCCAGCGTCTTGTTGCTCGGCGAGACGATGGGCAGATGGCGAAAGCCGCGCTCTATCATCATCAGAACCGCCTCGGCTACCTTCATGTCGGGTCCGATGGTTTGCGGGTTCAGTGTCATCACATCGGACACGTGGGTGGTCTGTGGATTCATGGCCTTGGCCAGAACGCGCGTGATCAAATCACGCTCCGTCAGTATCCCCAGCATGCTGCCTGAACTGTCGGTGATCAGAACGTTGCTCGATTTGGCCTTGGTCATGACACAAGCTGCCTCCCAGACCGTGGAGTGCTGCGGCAAAGTGACCACATGACGCTGCGTCAGGGATTGAAAAACAGTCCGTTCAGGCATGGTGAGAGTCCTTTAAAAAATCGCGGTTCGATAGCTGCGGCAGAGACGATCCCTAGCGCAGTGATGCGTTGATTCTGTCGAGTATGCGGGAGCCCGGGCACAGTTCCTTGACATCCATCTGGTTCAGTGGTGTATCGCTGGTATTGAGCGACATGTGCAGATCAGTGGCAATCGGGTCCAGATACAAAAGCCCGGTCACCACTTCACCACGCACCTGGTGCGAATTCATGTAGCTCAGGGCGGCATAGCGATCGGTCGGGTCATAGTCCTGATGCAGTTTGCGCAGGCGCAGCGTCGAGCCGTCGTGCTGCTGCACGTCGATCACCGAACCGGGAGCGTAATCGGCCGTGATCTCCTCACGCGAGGTCATGAAGTCGATCCGGCTCACGGCCTCGTTGTGCTGGCGCACGTAGTCGTAACTCTTGGTGCTGCCGCCATGGTTGTTGAAGGTGACGCAAGGGCTCACAACGTCAATAAAGGCAGCGCCGCCGTGGTCAATGGCGCCCTTGATGAGCGGCACCAACTGGGCCTTGTCGCCGGAGAAACTGCGTGCGACGTAGGTGGCACCCAGTTGCAGTGCCAAGCCGACCAGATCCACCGGACTGTCACTGTTGATGACACCCTTCTTGCTCTTGGAGCCGCGGTCGGCGGTGGCTGAGAACTGTCCCTTGGTCAGTCCATAAACACCGTTGTTCTCGACGATGTAGGCCATGCGGACACCGCGGCGCATGGCATTGGCAAACTGTCCCAAGCCAATGGACGCAGAGTCGCCATCACCGGAGACACCCAGATAGAGCAGGTCACGGTTCGCCAGATTGGCGCCGGTCAGCACGGAGGGCATGCGCCCGTGCACGGTGTTGAAACCGTGTGAGGCACCGAGAAAATAGTCAGGTGTCTTGGAACTGCAGCCAATGCCGGAAAGCTTGGCCACCCGATGCGGCTCAATGTTGAGTTCCCAGCAAGCCTGAATGATGGCGGCCGAAATCGAGTCATGGCCGCAACCGGCGCACAGGGTGGAGATGCGCCCCTCGTAATCGCGCCGCGTGTAGCCGACCTTGTTGGTGGTCAGCGTGGGGTGATGCAGTTTGGGTTTGGCGAGGTAGGTCATGCGGCCTCCGTTTGCAGGTTCTGCTTGATGAATTTGGTGATGAAACGCGCCGTGATCGGCGTGCCGTCGTAGTGAAGCACCTTGATCAGTCGCGCCGGGTCGATCGCCAGTTCGTTGACCAGCAAAGATTGCATCTGGCCATCCCGGTTTTGCTCCACCACAAACACTTTGTCGTGCTCGGTAATGAAGTTCTCTACCGAGGCCGGGAACGGGAAGGCGCGCAGACGCATTGCATCGATGTGGATGCCATCGGCCGTCAGCACATCAAGCGCCTCCTGCATCGCCGGACTGGTGGAGCCAAAGTAAAGCACACCTACCTTGGTCGGCTCTTCCGCCTTGCGCAATACCGGCTGCGGCACCAGATCAGCCGCCGTCTTGAACTTGTGCAGCAGTCGTTCCATGTTGTAGATGTAATCCGGGCCGCGTTCCGAGTAGCGCGCATACGGGTCACGTGTGGTGCCGCGCGTGAAGAAACTGCCCTTGGTCGGATGGGTTCCAGGCAATGTGCGCCAGGGAATGCCGTCGCCATCCACATCCTTGTAGCGGCCAAAATCCTTGCCGGCCTCCAATTCTTCAGCGGTCATGACCTTGCCACGGTCGTACTCGCGCTTGTCGTCCCAGACAAAGGGCTTGCACAGGCGCTGGTTCATGCCGATGTCCAGATCGGTCATGACAAAAATCGGCGTCTGCAAACGGTCTGCCAGGTCCAGCGCCGCCGCCGCTTGCTCAAAGCACTCGTACGGATCTTCCGGAAACAGCATCACATGCTTGGTGTCGCCATGCGAGGCGTAGGCGCAGCTGAGCAGATCGGACTGCTGGGTGCGTGTCGGCATGCCGGTGGAAGGTCCGCCGCGCTGCACATTGATGATGGTGACCGGAATTTCTGCAAAGTAGGCCAGCCCAATGAATTCCGACATCAGGGAAATGCCAGGACCGGAGGTCGCGGTAAAGGCACGCGCACCGTTCCAGCCAGCACCCACCACCATGCCGATCGAAGCCAGTTCATCTTCCGCCTGCACGATGGCCACATTGCTGCGTCCGGTGTGCTCGTCGATACGGTACTTGTCGCAATATTTCTGGAACGCCTCGGGCACCGAAGACGAGGGTGTGATCGGATACCAGGCAGCCACCGATGCACCGCCATAGACGCAACCCAGGGCGGCAGCGCTGTTGCCGTCGGTGAAGATCTGGTCACCCACCTTGTCGGCGCGGCGCACGCGCAAGCCGATCGGCGCACTCAAGTGCTGCGTGACATAGTCGCGCCCCAGATGAAGTGCACGCACGTTGGAGTCGAGCAGCATCTCCTTGCCGCGGTACTGCTCGGAAAAGAGTTTCTCGAACACCTCGGCTTCCACGTCGAGCAGCACCGAGAGCGCACCGACGTAGATGATGTTCTTGAACAACTGGCGCTGGCGCGAGTCGGTATAAGCCGCGTTGGCGATCTCGGTCAGCGGAATGCCGATGACCTCGATGTCCTTGCGAAAACGCGATTCGGGAATCGGCCGCGTGCTGTCATAAAACAGGTAGCCGCCGCTCTGAATTTCGCCTACATCGTTGTCCCAGGTCTGCGGATTCATGGCGACCATCATGTCCACACCACCGCGCCGGCCACCGTAGCCTTTTTCACAGACGCGGGCTTCGTACCAGGTCGGCATGCCCTGAATATTGCTGGGGAAGATGTTGCGCGGACTGACCGGCACACCCATGCGCATGATGGCCTTGGCAAACAGTTCGTTGGCCGACGCTGAACCCGAACCATTGACGTTGGCGAACTTGATGACGAAGTCGTTGACAGCTTCTATGTGTTTCATACGGCCTCCATCGCGCGGCGAACGACTTTGCCATCACGGCAGCGGGCTCCCGCCTGCGTCGTACTGAACAGGAATTTCTGCATGTCCCAGGCCCCGGTCGGGCAACGCTCGGCACACAAGCCGCAATGCAGACATACGTCCTCGTCTTTCACCATCACACGTCCTGTTTTCAGGGCGCCGGACACGTAAAGGTCCTGCGCCAGGTTGGTCGCCGGCGCTTTCAGGCGCGTGCGCAAATCAGCCTCGTCACCGTTCTTGGTGAAGGTGATGCAATCCATCGGGCAAATGTCAACACAGGCATCACACTCAATGCAGGTGTGCTTGGTAAACACGGTCTCGACGTCGCAGTTCAGGCAGCGATGGGTTTCCTTGAACGCGGTGGCCGCGTCAAAACCCAATTCCACTTCAACCCGAATGCTGGCCAGTGCCACCTCGGCTTTCGCCCATGGCACCTTGAAACGGGAATCTCCCGAAACAGAACTGTCGTAACTCCACTCATGAATCCCCATCTTGGCAGACATCAGATTGGTCATGGGTACCGGTCTGCGGTGCACGTCTTCGCCGTGCAGCAAGCGGTCAATCGACACCGCTGCCTCGTGACCGTGCGCCACCGCCGTGATGATGTTCTTCGGACCGTACGCCGCGTCACCGCCAAAAAACACATTGGGCAGCGTGGACTGGAACGCATCGGCCACCAGTACCGGCAGACCCCATTTATCAAACTCGATACCGACATCGCTCTCGATCCAGGGGAAGGCGTTCTCCTGACCGACGGCAATCAAGACCGCATCACATTCCACCAGCACATCAGGCACGCCGGTGGGTACCAGCGAGCGGCGACCTTTTTCGTCATACACCGCTTTCACAATCTCAAAGCGCATGCCGGTCAATTTGCCCTTGACATGTTCAAAAGACTTGGGCACATGGAAGTTCAGAATCGGAATACCCTCGTGCAGCGCATCTTCTTTCTCCCAGGGCGAAGCCTTCATCTCTTCAAAGCCGCTGCGCACGATCACCTTCACGTCGCTGCCACCCATGCGCCGCGCCGAGCGGCAGCAATCCATCGCAGTATTGCCACCACCGAGCACAATGACACGCTTGCCGATGCTGGTGATATGACCAAAGGAAACCGAAGCCAGCCAGTCGATGCCGATATGAATGTCTTCCTTGATGTCCCAGCGTCCGGGAACATCGAGATCGCGACCGCGGGGCGCGCCACAGCCAACAAAGACGGCGTCGTAGCCTTCCGTCAGGAGCTGGCGCATGGACTCAATGCGCTGGCCGCCCTTGAACTGCACACCCAGATCCAGGATGTAGCCGGTCTCCTCGTCGATCACCGACTCCGGTAGACGAAAACGTGGAATCTGGCTGCGAATGAAACCGCCTGCCTTGGCTTCACCGTCGAACACCGTCACTTCATAGCCCAGCGGCGCCAGATCACGCGCCACTGTAAGGGAAGCCGGGCCGGCACCCACGCAAGCGACCCGCTTACCGTTCTTTGGTGCTACAGCGGGCATGCGATGCTTGACATCGTCCTTGTTGTCGGCAGCGACGCGCTTGAGCCGGCAAATGGCCACCGGCTCCGGATGCTCGCCGTTGCTCTCTTCCACGCGACCGCGGCGGCAGGCCGGCTCGCAGGGGCGATCGCAGGTGCGCCCCAGAACGCCAGGAAATACATTGGAAACCCAGTTCACCATGTAGGCATCGCTGTAACGGCCCTGGCCGATCAAACGGATGTATTCTGGAACGGGCGTGTGGGCCGGACAGGCCCATTGACAATCGACGACTTTGTGAAAATAGTTCGGATTAGCGGTATTGGTGGGCTGCAAGTCTGTCTCCTGAGCCGCGACGGCGGCTGGGTGAACGGGGAGTGTACGCCAGTGATCTTGCCAAATGGCCGCCAGCGCCTCTGCCAATCAGGGCCGCTTCGGCAGACTTTGACCTATATCAACTAAGTTTGGCTGTGATCGCAAACTGCCTCAAGCCGGCGCTGCCGCAAGACGGGCAAAAGCGGCCACGACTTCAGGCGGCGCCTGCACCAACTCGATCAGCACGCCCTCGCCGCTGATTGGAAATTCCTCGCTTGCCCTGGGGTGCAGGAAACAGATATCAAAGCCGGCCGCTCCAGCCCGAATTCCGCCCGGTGCAAAACGCACGCCCTGCGCCGTCAGCCATTGCACCGCCGTCGGCAAATCGTCAATCCAGAGGCCCACGTGATTGAGGGGTGTGCCGTGCACCGACGGCTTCTTGTCGATATCAAGCGGCTGCATCAGGTCAACTTCGACTTTGAACGGACCGCTGCCGATGGCGCAAATGTCTTCGTCAACGTTCTCACGTTCGCTGCGAAACGTACCGGTGATTTCCAGTCCGAGCATGTCGACCCAGAGCTTTTGCAAGCGGGTCTTGTCCGGCCCGCCAATGGCAATCTGCTGGATGCCCAGCACCTTGAAGGGTCTGGTCCTCATGTCAGGCAAACTCCACGATCGGCTGATCAACCACCAGACTCTCGCCCTTGCTGGCCAGCACTTTGCCAACCACGCCGTCTGCCGCGGCAAACAGCACGTTTTCCATCTTCATGGCTTCGATCACTGCGACACGCTCGCCAGCCTGTACTTTCTGACCTTCCCTGACAGCGACCTCAACCAGCAACCCTGGCATGGGAGACAAGACAAAGCGGCTCATATCGGGCGGCGCCTTGTAGGGCATCAGTGCATGCAGTTCGGCGGCCCGCCTGGACAGCACCAGGGCGTCAATCTGGGTGCCGTTGTGGGAAACACGGATCGCCAGTGGGTTCTTGCCGGCCAGCACGCCGCGCTCCACCTGCGCCACGAATTCCTGCCCGTTGCAAGTGCCGCTGATGCGGATCTCGCCCAAACGGTAGTTGCTGCACAGCTGGTAGCTGCTGGAGCCCACCTTGATCAGACTCGCGCCGGTCTTGGCGTCAAAGTCCAGCACCGATACCGGCGTCTGCGTGGCCAGGCCTTGTTGCCCCAAAGCTACCACCACAAAGTCCTGACCCACCGCCACTTCATGGCCTTCCATCTGACCACTGATGGCGGTCGCGCGACTGCGGTACTTGCGGTGCACAAAGGCGGCCAGTGCCAGCAGCAGTTCGGCGTCGTCGTGCGGCACGTCCTGCGCCCTGAAGCCGTGTGCGTAGTGCTCAGCAATGAAACCGGTGTTGAAGTCGCCCGCCACAAACTTGGGGTGCGCGAGCAGCGCCGCCTGAAACGGAATGCTGCTGCTGACGCCACGGATCACAAAGCCATTGAGTGCCTGGCGCATTTTGGCAATCGCGTCCAACCGGTCCTTGCCATGCACGATGAGTTTGCAGATCATCGAGTCGTAGTACATCGGAATCTCGCCGCCCTCCTGCACACCGGTATCCACCCGGACACCGAACCAGCGACTGAGGTCGGAAGCGACCATGGTTTCGGCCGGTGGCTGGAAGCGCACCAGGCGCCCGGTGGAGGGCAGGAAGTTGCGAAACGGATCTTCGGCATTGATGCGGCACTCGATCGCCCAGCCGTCGCGCTTGACATCGGCCTGCGTCAAAGGCAGCTTCTCGCCGGCAGCAACCCGGATCATCAATTCGACCAGATCCAGCCCCGTGATGCATTCGGTCACCGGGTGCTCCACCTGCAGCCGCGTGTTCATCTCCAGAAAATAAAAGCTCTGGTCCTTGCCGACGACAAACTCCACCGTGCCGGCGCTCTGGTACTTGACCGCGCGCGCCAGCGCCACCGCCTGCTCGCCCATGGCTTTGCGTGTCGCGTCACTGATGAACGAAGACGGTGCTTCCTCAATCACCTTTTGATGGCGGCGCTGGATCGAACATTCGCGCTCATTGAGGTAAACCATGTTGCCGTGCGCGTCACCGATCAGCTGGATTTCAATGTGACGCGGCTCCTCGACGTACTTCTCTACAAACACGCGGTCATCGCCAAAGCTGTTGCGCGCTTCGTTGCGGCAACTGGTGAAGCCCTCAAACGCTTCCTTGTCATTGAAAGCCACGCGCAAGCCCTTGCCACCGCCGCCGGCACTGGCCTTGATCATCACCGGATAACCAATGCCTCTGGCAATTTCGACCGCCTGCTCGGCGCTTTCAATCGCACTGTTGACGCCAGGAATACAGTTCACACCCGCCGCACCAGCGAGCTTTTTCGACTCGATCTTGTCGCCCATCGCCGCCATCGAATAGTGCTTGGGGCCGATGAAGACAATGCCCTGCTCCTCCACCAGTTTGGCAAAAGCGGCGTTCTCGCTCAGAAAGCCGTAGCCGGGGTGGATCGCCTGGGCACCGGTCTGCTTGCAGGCGGCGATGATTCTGTCGCCCAGCAGGTAACTCTCGCGGCTTGGCGCCGGACCGATGTTGACGGCCTCGTCGGCCAGCATCACATGGCGCGCCTCCTTGTCAGCGTCGGAATACACCGCCACCGTCTTGATGCCCATCTTGCGTGCTGTCTTGATGACCCGGCAAGCAATCTCGCCTCGGTTTGCAATCAGTATTTTGGTAAACATGTCAGTCTCCTATTCGGGAATCAGTTTCTGTGGTTTGCAGCGGGCCGCATACCAAACCCTCAGGATGGGGTGGTCTGGGTGTTTTGCGCAGGTAAAGGAGGAGCGCGCAGCGCGGGGGACACGGAGCAAAACGTCCAGGCCACCCAAGCCGCCCCGCGAAAGTGTCATGGTGAAGTGCAGGCAAGTCATAGCGGAATATTGCCGTGCTTGCGCCACGGGTTTTCAAGTTTCTTGTCACGCAGCATGACCAGTGAGCGGCAGATGCGTTTGCGCGTCTCGTGCGGCAGGATCACGTCGTCGATAAAGCCGCGCGCGCCGGCGACAAAGGGATTGGCAAAGCGTGCCTTGTACTCGGCTTCCTTCGCAGCGAGCTTCTCCGGGTCGCCCTTGTCTTCGCGAAAGATAATCTCCACCGCACCCTTGGCACCCATCACCGCAATCTCGGCATTCGGCCAGGCCAGGTTGACGTCTCCGCGCAGGTGCTTGGAACTCATCACGTCGTACGCTCCACCGTAGGCCTTGCGTGTGATGACGGTGATTTTCGGCACGGTGCACTCGGCAAAAGCATAGAGCAACTTGGCACCGTGCTTGATGATGCCGCCGTACTCCTGGCTGGTACCAGGCATGAAGCCCGGCACGTCGACGAAGGTGATGACAGGGATGTTGAAGGCATCGCAAAAGCGCACAAAGCGCGCCGCCTTGATCGAGCTCTTGATGTCCAGGCAGCCCGCAAGCACCAGCGGTTGATTGGCGACAAAGCCGACCGTTTGCCCCTCCATGCGACCAAAGCCGATCAGGATGTTCTTCGCGTACTCGGGTTGCAGCTCAAAGAAGTCGCCGTCGTCGACGGTCTTGACGATCAGCTCCTTCATGTCGTAAGGCTTGTTCGGGTTGTCGGGCACCAGCGTGTCCAGACTCATGTCCATGCGGTCAGCCGGGTCCCCCCCGCGGCGCACCGGTGCTTTCTCGCGGTTGTTCAGCGGCAGATAGTTGTACAGGCGGCGCAGCATGAGCAGGGCCTCCACATCGCTCTCGAAAGCCAGATCTGCCACGCCGCTCTTGGTGGTATGGCTGATGGCGCCGCCGAGTTCCTCAGCCGTTACGTCCTCGTGCGTTACCGTCTTCACCACTTCAGGGCCGGTGACAAACATGTAGGAACTGTCTTTCACCATGAAGATGAAGTCCGTCATGGCCGGGCTGTAAACCGCGCCGCCAGCGCAGGGCCCCATGATCATGCTGATCTGTGGCACAACGCCGCTGGCCATCACGTTGCGCTGGAACACATCGGCGTAGCCCCCGAGCGAGGCCACGCCCTCCTGAATGCGCGCACCACCCGAGTCATTCAAGCCAATGACGGGTGCACCCACCTTCATGGCCTGGTCCATCACCTTGCAGATCTTCTCGGCATGTGCTTCCGACAGCGCGCCGCCAAAGACGGTGAAATCCTGACTGAAGACAAACACCAGTCGACCGTTGATCATGCCGTAGCCGGTGACGACACCATCGCCCGGAATTTTCTGCTCCTGCATGCCGAAGTCAACGCAGCGGTGCTCCATGAACATGTCCCACTCTTCGAAGGTACCTTCGTCAAGCAGCAACTCAAGTCGTTCTCGGGCCGTCAGTTTGCCCTTCTTGTGCTGAGCCTCGATGCGTTTGACGCCGCCGCCCAGGCGCGCGAGTTCGCGCTTGGCTTCCAGTTGTTCAAGTATGTCGTGCATTGTTTTCTCCGTTTTTCATCCCGCACCTGCGGTTTGTCATCCCGGGCTTGACCCGGGAACCATCTTCGTTCCTGCCATGGATCCCGGATCGAGTCCGGGATGACAGGCATTCAACATCTGTCGTGCCGCCGTAGAGGGCGGCGTCCGTCCCGCCAATACGTCTTGGGTAAGCTGCGGCAACAAGACTTTCACCTCGGCGTTCTGCTGAAATGCCAGTTTCAGTCCAGCGTCAATGCGTTCCCACATCCACGCCAGCGCTTGTTGCTGCCTGCGAGCCAGCCACTTGCCATTGGCGCATTGCAGGGTCTTGAACTCGGTCACTGCGTTCCAGAAAGCCTCGACTCCCTGACCGTGGAGCGCGCTGAGTTGCAGCGCTCTGGGATGCCACACGGTATCAGCATGACTCCCAAACAGGCCCAATAACTGCAGTGCCGACGTGATTTGCAGTTGCGCACGCTGCGCCGCATTGGCGTCGATATCAGCCTTGTTGATGAGCACCAGGTCCGCCAGTTCCATCACGCCCTTCTTGATCGCCTGCAGATCGTCACCGGCGTTCGGAAGCTGCATCAGCACAAACATGTCGGTCATGCCAGCGACGGCGGTCTCGCTCTGGCCAACGCCGACGGTTTCGACAATCACGATGTCATAGCCGGCGGCCTCGCACACCAGCATGGCCTCGCGCGTCTTTTCGGCCACGCCACCGAGCGCGCCACTGCTGGGACTGGGTCGGATGTAGGCACGCTCGTGCACCGAGAGCTTTTCCATGCGTGTCTTGTCGCCAAGAATGGAACCTCCGGAAACGGTGCTGGACGGATCAATGGTCAGAACCGCCACGCGATGTCCCTGATCAATCAGGTACATGCCCAGCGTTTCGATGAACGTGGACTTACCGACACCCGGCACACCACTGATACCGAGCCGCAAGGACTTGCCGCTGTACGGCAGCAGCGCTGTCAGCAACTCGTCGGCTTGCGCGCGGTGGTCGCTGCGGGTGGACTCCAGCAGCGTCACCGCCTTGGCGATGGCACGGCGCTGGGGCGCCCCGGTGCACTGAGTGATCTCGTGCAGCATGATTTTCCTGAATCGGTGTCTGGCTGTGCTTGTCTAAGCCAGTGCGGCCTTGATCTGTTCCAGAACATCCTTGGCGCTGGCCGGGATCGGGGTGCCGGGGCCGTAAATGCCCTTGACACCGGCCTCATAGAGCATCTCGTAGTCCTGCCTTGGAATCACACCACCCACGAACACCACGATGTCGCCGCCGCCCTGCTTCTTCAACTCGGCAATGATGGCCGGTACCAGCGTCTTGTGACCCGCCGCCAGCGTCGAGACACCCACCGCATGCACGTCATTTTCAATGGCCTGGCGCGCGCACTCTTCCGGCGTCTGGAACAGCGGGCCAATATCGACATCAAAGCCGAGGTCGGCGAAGGCCGTGGCAACCACCTTGGCACCCCGGTCGTGGCCGTCCTGCCCCAGCTTGGCAATCATGACACGCGGACGTCGGCCGAACTCCAGCGCGAACGCATCGATTTCTGTCTTCAGGGCATCCCAGCCCTCGGCCGAGTCATAAGCTGCTGCATACACGCCGGTCACCTTTTGTGTGTCGGCGCGGTGGCGCCCGTAGACATTTTCCAGGGCATCGCTCACCTCACCCACCGTGGCGCGCAGGCGAACTGCCTTGATCGCCAGGTCGAGCAAATTGCCCGAATTGGCCTGCGCCGCTGCCGTGATGGCTGCCAGTGCCGCCTTGACAAGGGTGTCATCGCGATTTTGCTTGATGACATTCAAACGCGCAATCTGTCCGTCGCGCACAGCGACGTTGTCGATATCCCGGGCATCGATCTCGCTCTCGGTCTTCAGGCGGTACTTGTTGACGCCCACGATGACGTCTTTGCCGCTGTCGATGCGGGCCTGCTTCTGAGCCGCTGCAGCCTCAATCTTGAGCTTGGCCCAACCACTGTCCACCGCTTTGGTCATGCCGCCCATGGCCTCGACTTCCTCGATGATTTTCCAGGCCGCGTCAGCCATGTCCTGCGTCAGTTTTTCCATCATGTAGGAGCCTGCCCAGGGGTCAATCACACTCGTGATATGGGTCTCTTCCTGAATGATGAGTTGGGTGTTGCGGGCAACGCGCGAACTGAACTCGGTCGGCAGGGCAATCGCCTCGTCAAAGCTGTTGGTATGCAGACTCTGCGTGCCACCAAAAACAGCGGCCATGGCCTCGATCGTGGTGCGCACCACATTGTTGTAAGGATCCTGCTCGGTCAGACTCCAGCCACTGGTCTGGCAATGCGTGCGCAACATCAGCGACTTCGGGTTCTTTGCATCAAAATCCTTCATGATGCGGCACCACAGCAGGCGGGCAGCACGCATTTTGGCGACTTCAAGATAAAAATTCATGCCAATCGCCCAAAAGAACGAAAGGCGCCCGGCAAAGGCATCGACGTCCATGCCCTTGGCAATCGCCGTCTTCACATACTCCTTGCCGTCGGCCAGGGTGAATGCCAGTTCCAGCGCCTGGTTGGCACCGGCTTCCTGCATGTGGTAGCCGCTGATCGAAATCGAGTTGAACTTCGGCATGTACTTCGCCGTGTACTCGATGATGTCGCCGATGATGCGCATGCTCGGCGCCGGCGGATAGATGTAGGTGTTGCGCACCATGAACTCTTTGAGAATGTCGTTCTGGATCGTTCCCGAGAGCCTGTCCTGGCTGACACCCTGCTCTTCGGCTGCCACCACATAGCCCGCCAGCACGGGCAGCACGGCGCCGTTCATGGTCATGGAGACTGACACAGAGTCCAGCGGGATCTGGTCAAACAGGATCTTCATGTCTTCGACCGAGTCAATGGCCACACCGGCCTTGCCGACGTCTCCCGTCACACGCGGATGGTCACTGTCGTAACCACGGTGCGTTGCCAGGTCAAAGGCGACGCTGACGCCCTGCCCCCCTGCCGCCAGTGCCTTGCGATAGAAAGCATTGGATTCCTCGGCGGTGGAGAAGCCGGCGTACTGCCTGATGGTCCAGGGACGCACGGCGTACATGGTGGCCTGGGGGCCACGCAGATAGGGCTCGAAGCCGGGTAAGGTGTTGGCGTAAGGCAGATTCTGGGTGTCGGCCGCCGTGTACAGGGGCTTGACCGTGATGCCATCCGGCGTCTGCCAGTTCAGAGCGTCCACATTGCCCAGCGGTGCCGATTTGGCCGCAGCTTTGTTCCACGCCTCAAGGCTGGCAAGCTGAAATTCAGTGTTTTTTGATGTCATGACGGTTCAAACCCGATGCAGGCTGCGAGGAAGGGATACTAGTTTACGTTATTTATAATTATTGATTCAAAATATTATTTCAAGCTTACAATCCCGACCATGACAGCGCCTTCGCTCTCACCTCGTGCGCTTTATGAAGAAGTCGCTGAACTCCTGCGTCAGCGCATCTTCAAGCGTGAACTCGCACCTGGCAGTTGGATCGATGAGCTGAAAATTGCCGAGGCCTATGGTATCAGCCGAACGCCGCTGCGGGAAGCACTCAAGGTGCTGGCAGCCGAGGGTCTGGTGACCATGAAAGTGCGCCGTGGCGCCTACGTGACCGAGGTATCGGAACGTGACCTGACCGAGGTCTACCACCTGCTAAGCCTGTTGGAATCCGACGCTGCGGGTGTGGTGGCCAGTAGCGCGAGCGAGACCCAGCTCGAAGCCCTGAAGCTGCTGCACCAGGAATTGGAAGTTGCTGCCCGGCCCGAGTCACAGGATACGGGGCGCTTTTTTGAAGTCAACGAGCGCTTTCACATGCTGCTGCTCGAAATTGCCAACAATCGCTGGCGCGATCAGATGGTGGCCGACCTGCGCAAGGTCATGAAGCTCAATCGCCACAATTCGTTGCTCAAGTCCGGCCGGATTGAAGAATCATTGAAGGAGCACCGCGCCCTGATCGCCGCCATCTGCGCTGGCGACGCCGCACTGGCTGTGCAGCGCATGCAGGAACACTTCAGGAACGGCCTCGAAGCGGCCAATTAATAGGCCTCAAAAAGCGTAGTACGGACCGGGACCCAGGCTTGAAGCCTGCCCCTCGATTCCCATCAACACGCGCCGCCCGTAATAAAAGGGCAGTCCCCAATCAAAGCTGCTGGCATCACCCATGGGCCCGGCCAGGTTCGGAAAGACGGTCTTGCTGGAATCGCCAAACATGGTCGAGGCGTCAGCCACTGAAAATGAAACTGCCCGACGCACGCCATTGGCACCGACCAGGGTCGCGGACACCGGGGTGAGCGTGCTTGGGCAGTAGAAGCCAAGTGAGCTGTCAAGGCACGCCGGAATCGAGCGCGAATCAAAAAAGAACCCGTTGGAACCGGTGTCAAGAAAGCTGTTGCTCATGCTTTGCGTACCGAGCAGCGTAGTGAAGTAACCTGTGGCACTGGTAGTCAAGACCATCGCCGTGCCCGGCTGATTATTGGCCTGCGTTCCAATGCCAAAAATGAGCGAGCCAGCCAGCGCAGTCGCACTGCTCGACACAGGCGCGGGCAGATCGATCACGACACCATTGTTGTCTGTGGCAAACAGGGGCACCGGGTTCTTCAGTTGCTGCGCCAGGCTTGCCTTGACGCCGACGCTGCTGGCGCAGCTTGCGTTGCTGCAGCTGTAGTAGGAACCATTGTGGGTGCTGCCTGCGCAGTCGGTGCCGCAGTCTTCCTTGAACAGGCCCAGCCCCAGAATGCCGTTGGCGCCCAGATTGGCCGCTGTGCTCATGGCGGTGCCGCCAATCGCACAACTGGCCGGTGCATTGCCGATAGTCGGATCCGCCACAAGCTGAATCGGCATGTTCGATGCGGTCTTGCCCCCCAGCATCACGTCTGCGAGCACCGCGGGCCCCCAGGCGAAGGTATTGTCGACAAACTGAACGCAACTGAGCAGCGGCAATCCCGTGCTAGCCGTCACCCGGCTCAGATTCAGGGTCGACCTGACAACCGACGACAGCAGCCGCAGGCCGATGGAGCCGGTGTCAACCAGAACATGATCAATGGTCTGACATTCGGTGCTGGCCGGGCGGCAAATGGTTACGTCCACATACAGGCGGTTGACGTTGTAGCCAGCGTCAGCGGGACCGGTATCAACGACGACGGGAACCACGTTGCCCTGAGCCACAAGCACTGGCGGCGTTGGTGTGGTCGCTGCGCCACCCCCGCCGCCGCAAGCGCTGAGCAGGACAGCAAGCAGCGCCATCCCGCCGCCAAGCCAGAATTGCTTACTGCAGCACATCATGGATATTCACCCCGGCAGGAATCAGTTCAGGGGCATAGGCGTAGCCGGCAAAGCTGCGCATCCTTCCGCTCGATCTGACAATCAGTTTCTGGCTCATCACATTGACGGGCGAGCCACGCTTGCCCAGCGCGCGCGCCTGGTCCGTTTCCAGTTTGTAGCCGCTAAAGAATTCACCCAGCAGCAGACTCAGATCCGGCAATACCGGACCGCGCCAAGTGACTGCAAAGACCAGACCCGCCGGCGTTGCATATTCCTGAACTACCGTGCCATTCTCAAGTTGCTGCGGATGCGAGGTGTAAAGGCTGCTGCCAGCCACGGGACCCGCTGCGAGCGCTCTGGCCGCCGGCGCGGAAGCCAGCGCAGAAGATGACCGCGCAACTGAAGCTGCCTGCCCAAGCGCAGCCAGCGCCGGCGCGGCCGCTAGCGCCAAGCTCAGACCGAGCAAGGGTGCCATCATGTGCCGTCTGGAGATCAGTCGTTTCACAGCAAAACCTTTGTCCACATGGTCTGCCCGGAGGGGATCGAACCCCCGACCCACAGCTTAGAAGGCTGTTGCTCTATCCAACTGAGCTACGGGCAGAGATCGAGAGAAAAAGACATGGTCGGGGCGAAAGGATTCGAACCTTCGACCCTCTGGTCCCAAACCAGATGCGCTACCAGGCTGCGCTACGCCCCGACGTGCCGGTATTGTAGCGGCTGACACCATCGATTACATTCTGGGCATGCCGCCTGCGCCCCCACCGCTGGCCTGGCTCGCGCCGGGTGAGGATTTTCCGCCAGTCACGCAGAGCTGGGGCGCAGACTCGCCGGCACCGGGTTTGCTGGCGGCCGGCGGTGCGCTCGACATGGAGACCTTGTGCCGAGCCTACGGGCAGGGCGTGTTTCCCTGGTTCAGCGAGGGCCAGCCTATTCTGTGGTGGAGCCCGGACCCGCGCATGGTGCTGCAGGTCGAAGAATTCCGCCTGCAGCGGTCTTTCAGGAAATCGTTGTCCAAGTTTGCCAGCACCGATGGTTGTGAAATCCGGATGGACTCTGCCTTTGAACAGGTGATCAGCGCCTGCGCCACCAGCCCGCGCGCCGGACAAAGTGGCACATGGATCGTCCCCGACATGATTGCCGCCTACCGCGCGCTGCATCGCGCCGGCTATGCCCACAGCGTGGAGACCTGGGTTCACGGCCATCTCCTTGGCGGACTCTACTGTGTTGCCTTGGGCAAGGCGGTGTTTGGTGAATCCATGTTCAGCAGAGCCAGTGAAGCCTCCAAAATTGCGCTGGCCGCCCTGGTCTGCTTTTGTCGCCACCAAGGCATCACGCAAATTGATTGCCAGCAAAACACCCCCCACCTGGCCTCGCTGGGTGCCCGCGAAGTGTCGCGTGCGGCATTCATCGAGAAGATGACCCCGGAGCAGAGTCGCCAAGCACCCATTTGGAAATTCGAGACCCTATACTGGAACGAGTTGTTTCATCCTGATTCGCCAACCACGTGACTGATCTCAACGACCTCCCGCTGCAAACACTTCAGTTTTACAGCACCGCGCCCTACTCCTGCAGCTATATGCCGGAAAAACTGGCACGATCGCAAGTGGCAACACCGAGCCACTTGATCAACTCCAGCACTTACTCCGAACTGGTCAGCGCCGGGTTCAGGCGCAGCGGCATGTTCACTTACCGCCCCTACTGCGATGCCTGCCGAAGTTGCGTGCCGATCCGGGTTCTTGTTAACGCGTTTCGACCCGATCGCAGTCAACGCCGCGCCAGGACCGCGCATGGCAGTTTGCAGGCGCGGGTCATGAAGCTTTGTTTTCTGCAAGAGCACTATGAGTTGTACCTGCGCTATCAAAACGCGCGGCACGCCGGGGGCGGCATGGACCAGGACAGTGTCAACCAGTACACCCAGTTCCTGCTGCAGAGTCGTGTGAACTCGCGCCTGGTTGAGTTTCGGGAGACCTGCGCTGACGGCAGCGCAGGCGCTTTGAAAATGGTTTCGATACTCGATCTGCTGGATGACGGAATCTCCTGCGTCTATACCTTTTTCGAACCCGACCCGAACAGCAGTTTTGGCACTTACGGCGTCCTTTGGCAGATGGCGCAGGCAAAGAGCCTGCAACTACCGTACGTCTATCTCGGTTATTGGGTCGCCGACAGTCGCAAGATGAACTACAAAGCGAAGTTTCGCCCGGCAGAGTTCCTGGTCGACGGCCAATGGGCAGCTGATTCCCCTGCTTGATCCGCACAAACCCGAAGTGGAATTTTCACCAGATAAAATGGGAGATCAGCAGATCAGGAGCATCCATGAGAAAAGAAGATTCCAGCAGTGGCGGCACGCCGACCGTTCAGGTGATTGAGCGCATGTTCACCTTGATTGATGTGCTGGCGTCGCGGGAAGAGGCGATTTCGCTCAAGGAAATCAGCGAAAAATCCGGTCTGCATTTGTCGACCACGCACCGCCTGCTGAACGACCTGGCAACCGGACGCTTTGTCGAACATCCGCAGCCTGGAAGCTATCGGCTTGGCATGCGCTTGCTGGAACTGGGCAACCTGGTCAAGGGCCGGCTCAACGTGCGCGATGCAGCGCTCGCGCCAATGCGTGAACTGCACAAGCTGATTCAGCAACCGGTCAATCTCAGCATGCGCCAGGGCGATGAGATTGTCTACATTGAACGCACTTACAGCGAGCGCTCCGGCATGCAGGTAGTGCGCGCCATTGGTGGTCGCGCGCCGCTGCATCTGACTTCGGTCGGCAAGCTGTTTCTGGCTGCGGACGATCCGCAACGGGTTCGCGCTTACGCGACGCGAACTGGCTTGAGCGGGCACACCAAGAACAGCCTGACGCAACTGCCTGCGCTGGAACGAGAATTATCAAAGGTACGCCAGCACGGCAACGCCCATGACAACGAAGAACTGGAACTCGGCGTGCGTTGCATGGCTGCGGGTATCTACGATGACCAGGGCATACTGGTGGCAGGTCTGTCTATTTCTGCGCCGGCCGGACGACTGGAAGAGGCATGGCTGCCCAAGCTGCAAGCGACCGCGCGTGAAATTTCGGCAACCCTGGGCTACAAGGCTGACAAGCTGCGCTGAGCCTAGCCTTTGGCGATGCCGGGAAAGGGTTGGCTTAAGAGGGCAGCTACTGGCACGGCGTGTGGCAGCGCCGAGGGGGTCGATTCCACCCAGCGCCTGACGCGCTCTGCATCACCGATACGGCTAAGCTTGCCAGCCGAGTCCAGAAAGACCATGATCAGTTTGCGTCCGGCCACTTTGGCCTGCATCACCAGACACTGACCCGCCTCAGAAATATAGCCTGTCTTTTGCAGCCCGATGTCCCATGACGGGTTCTTGACCAGGCGATTGGTATTTCTGTACTGCAGTGTTCTGTTGCCAACGGCGACCTGGTGCTCCGGCGAGGTCGATAGTTCGCGTAGCGTCGGATCGCCGTAGGCGACATTGACCAGTTTGACCAGATCACGCGCACTCGACTGATTCTTGCTGGAGAGCCCGGTCGGTTCCTCGTAGTTGGTGTCGTTCATGCCAAGCAAGCGGGCCTTCGCATTCATCAGACCAACAAAGACCGGCAAGCCACCCGGATAGCTGCGCCCGAGCGCATGGGCGGCGCGGTTCTCGCTTGACATCAAAGCCAGATGCAGCAGTTCACCCCGGCTCAGAACGGTACCCACCTTCAGGCGGGATGTGCTGCCTTTTTCGGTATCCACGTCGGACTGTGAAATGGTGATGACCTCGTCCATCGGCAGGCGAGCTTCACTCACCACCAGGCCGGTCATCAATTTGGTGAGCGATGCAATCGGCAGCACGGCCCTGTCGTTCTTGCTGAACAAAACTTCGTTGGTATCCTGGTCTATCACCAGAGCCACACTGGATTTCAAGGCGAGGGTGTCATGCGACTGGTGCAATCCAGCGATTTGTCCGAAGGATGGCTTGAGTGGCACCGCCACGACGCGCACCGCCGGCTTGCGCTTGCGGGCGACAGCCTTTTTGCTTACCTGGTGCTTGGTGCTGGTCGCCTTGACCGCAGGTTTGACGATGTCACGTCGGGTTTCCGTCGCCCCCGCCTGTGGCAAAGAAAACGCCAGCGCAAGTACGGTCAGGGCGCAGAATGAAGAGGACAGCCGCAAAATATTCCTAAAAGCAATTGGTTTGACTTTTCACTGCGGCGAGTTTATACAAAAACCCTCGCAAGATCAATTGGTTGCAACACTTTCTTCACGAAGAAGCCGAATCGACCGCAGGATTACCCTTGCGCGGCCACCCGATCCGCTTTGCTTTGCAGCTTGTTGAGTGCGCTCAGGTAGGCCTTGGCGGAAGCCACAATAATGTCGGGATCAGAGCCCACGCCATTGACTACGCGACCACTGTTTTGCAGTCGCACCGTCACCTCCCCCTGGCTTTCGGTCGAACCGCTGATCGCATTGACCGAATAGAGCACCATCTCGGCACCACTCTTGACCTGGGCTTCGATCGCCTTCAGGGACGCATCGACCGGGCCATCGCCATCGGAAGCGCTCTTCACCTCTTTGCCGGCGACCGTGAACACAATGCTGGCCTGTGGGCGCTCACCGGTTTCGCTGTGCTGCGAAAGCGAAACGAAGCGGTACTGTTCGTTCTCATTGGTAACGGCTTCGTCATTGACCAACGCCAGAATGTCCTCATCAAAAATCTCACTCTTGCGGTCGGCAAGTTCCTTGAATCTGGCGAAAGCGGTGTTGATGTCGGCTTCCGCTTCCATCTGAACTCCCAACTCCTGCAAGCGCTGCTTGAACGCATTGCGACCGCTGAGTTTGCCAAGAATGATCTTGTTGTTGCTCCAGCCCACATCCTCGGCCCGCATGATTTCGTAAGTGTCACGCGCCTTCAAAACACCGTCCTGATGAATTCCGGAGGCATGCGCAAAGGCGTTGGCACCCACCACCGCCTTGTTTGGCTGCACCACAAAGCCGGTGGTCTGACTGACCATGCGACTGGCCGCCAGAATATGTTTGGTGTCAATGCCCAAGTCCAGTCCGAAATAATCACGGCGCGTCCTGATCGCCATGACCACCTCTTCCAGACTGCAATTTCCCGCCCTCTCGCCCAGTCCGTTGATGGTGCATTCAATCTGACGCGCACCGCCAATCTTCACACCAGCCAGAGAATTGGCGACCGCCATACCCAGGTCGTTGTGGCAGTGCACAGACCAGATCGCCTTGTCCGAGTTGGGAACACGCTCGCGCAGATTCTTGATGAAGTTGCCATACAACTCGGGTATGGCGTAACCGACGGTGTCGGGCACGTTGATCGTGGTGGCACCTTCGTTGATCACGGCTTCGATGATGCGGCACAGAAAGTCGACATCACTGCGGTAGCCATCTTCCGGGCTGAACTCAACATCGGCAACCAGATTGCGCGCAAAGCGCACCGCCAACTTGGCCTGCTCAAACACCTGGTCTGGTGTCATGCGCAGCTTCTTCTCCATGTGCAGCGCAGAGGTCGCAATGAAGGTGTGAATGCGCGAGCTATTGGCGCCCTTGAGCGCTTCAGCAGCGCGCGAAATATCCCGGTCATTGGCGCGCGACAAAGAGCACACGGTGGAGTCCTTGATCGCTTTGGCAATGCACTGCACTGCATCAAAGTCGCCATTGGAACTGGCAGCAAAGCCGGCTTCAATGACATCCACCTTCAGGCGCTCGAGTTGGCGCGCGATACGCAACTTTTCATCTTTGTTCATGGAGGCGCCGGGCGACTGCTCTCCGTCGCGCAAGGTGGTATCGAAAATAATTACTTTGTCGCTCATCTGGTTTCTCCGGTCATCGTCAACAGGGCAGTCCAAAAAAACAAAAAGCCCGCTGCGGTTGCATGCGGGCCTGTAGTTTGGGTAAGCGCGTGCGTTACCAACTCCGCCCGTGTGGCGTTAGCAGTAGCGCTAGCGAAATGTTCTTCATGCTGTCAATGTACCACAAGTTGCTGGCCCGGCCTCACTTGTGCAGACCCCGTTCATCAGGTTCGTCGGTCGAGGTGCTGATGACACTGGTTTGCTGACCTTTGGCCCTGCGCCATGCATAGATCAGGTAGCCGCTGACGCCGTACGCAATAAACAGGCTGAACATGACAATCGGCGGGTCAATGTTGATGACGGCGATGCCCAGCGCAATCAGGACAATCACCACGAAGGGCACACTTTTCTTCATGTGCACGTCCTTGAAACTGTAGAACGGAACATTGGTCACCATGCTCAAGCCAGCGTACAGAGCAAGTGCAAAAGTCGGCCAGGCAACGCTGGTCCCCTTGATGCCCAGATCGGTCGCAACCCAGATAAAACCAGCCACCAGTGCAGCAGCGGCAGGTGACGGCAGACCCTGAAAGTAACGCTTGTCAACCACGGCCGTGTTGACATTGAATCGCGCCAGACGCAAGGCAGCGCATGCGCAATAGACAAAAGCTGCAATCCAGCCCCAGCGCCCCAGGCCCTGCAAGGCCCAGACGTAGGAAATAATGGCTGGTGCGGCGCCAAACGAAACCATGTCGGAGAGCGAGTCCATCTGCTCGCCAAAAGCACTCTGCGTATTGGTCATACGCGCCACACGGCCGTCCAGGCTGTCGAGCACCAAGGCGCAGAAGACCCCCACGGCGGCCAGATCAAAGCGGCCGTTGATGGCCATCACGATGGCGTAAAAGCCACCAAACAGTGCCGCCAGCGTGAACAGATTGGGCAGCACATAGATGCCCTTGCGGCGCTTCCTGACCAGCACATCGCTGCCGTCTGCAAAGTCTGCTTCTTTCCCGTCTTGCATAGAATTGGCCTCCAACGTCACATAGTAACAAAGGCCACCAAAGTGGCCTTTGTCTCGGGGCTTGGCTGCCCTAGTTACGGGTCTGGTCAACCAGCTTGTTTTTCTTGATCCAGGGCATCATGGCGCGCAGTTTTTCACCCACCTGCTCGATCTGATGCTCGGACGTCAAACGACGCCGACTCAGCAAGGTCGGTGCGCCGGCCTTGTTTTCCAGAATGAAACTCTTGGCGTACTCCCCGCTCTGGATGTCCTTCAGGCACAGACGCATTGCGTCTTTGGTGGCCGCCGTGATGATCTTCGGTCCGGTCACATACTCGCCGTACTCGGCGTTGTTGGAGATCGAGTAATTCATGTTGGCGATACCGCCTTCGTAAATCATGTCGACAATCAGCTTAAGTTCATGCAGACATTCAAAGTAGGCCATCTCAGGCGCATAGCCGGCTTCGGTCAAAGTCTCAAAACCGGCCTTGATCAACTCCACCGTACCGCCGCACAGGACAGCCTGTTCGCCAAACAGGTCGGTCTCGGTTTCTTCGCGGAAACTGGTTTCAATGATGCCTGCCTTGCCGCCGCCGTTGGCCATGGCGTAGCTCAATGCCAGGTCGCGTGTGCGGCCCGACTTGTCCTGATGAATGGCAATCAGCTGCGGCACACCGCCACCTTGCACGTAGGTGCCTCGCACCGTATGTCCCGGAGCCTTGGGCGCCACCATCCAGACATCCAGATCAGCACGTGGCGTGACCAGGCCATAGTGAATATTGAAGCCGTGGGCAAACACCAGGGACGCGCCCTGCTTGATGTTGGGTTCGATGTCGTTGCTGTAGACAGTGCCAATCTGCTCGTCGGGCAACAGGATCATGACCACGTCGGCAGCCTTGACTGCCGCGCCCACTTCGGCTACTTGCAGTCCGGCCTTTTCAACCTTGGACCATGAAGCACCGCCCTTGCGCAAGCCCACCACGACCTTGACGCCGCTGTCGTTCAGATTCTGCGCATGGGCGTGGCCCTGGCTACCGTAGCCAATGATGGCGACCGTCTTGCCCTTGATCAGACTGAGGTCACAGTCCTTGTCGTAAAAAACCTTCATCTTTGTTCTCCGTTGTAAAAAAATCAAACCCGCAAAATACGTTCACCGCGACCAATGCCACTGGGGCCGGTACGCACTGTTTCCAGTATGGCGCCACGCTCGATGGCCACCAAAAACGCGTCATTCTTTTCCTGATTTCCAGTCAATTCAATGGTGTAACTTTTCTCTGTCACATCGATGATGCGACCACGAAAAATATCGGCCATCCGCTTCATTTCTTCGCGCTCCTTGCCCACCGCACGCACCTTGACCATCATCAGTTCACGCTCGGTGTAAGCGCCCTCGGTCAGATCGACCACCTTGACCACCTCGATCAGACGGTTCAGGTGTTTGGTAATCTGCTCAATCACCTCATCGGACCCTGTCGTCTGAATCGTCATGCGCGACAGACTGGAGTCCTCGGTCGGCGCCACGGTAAGCGACTCGATGTTGTAGCCACGCGCCGAGAACAATCCGACCACGCGCGACAGGGCACCGGGCTCGTTTTCCAGCAATACTGCAATGATATGTTTCATGATTAAAGATCTTCCGAACCGAGCAACATTTCAGTAATGCCGCTGCCAGCGCGCACCATGGGGAAGACGTTTTCCGTAGGGTCGGTGCGGAAGTCCATGAAAACGGTCCGGTCCTTCAATTTTCGCGCCTCACGCAAGGCTGGCTCCACGTCCTGCACACGTTCGATCAACATACCGACATGGCCATAAGCCTCGGCGAGCTTGACAAAATTCGGTAGCGCATCCATGTAACTGTGGCTGTAACGGCCTTCGTACTCGACTTCCTGCCACTGGCGAACCATGCCCAGATACCGGTTGTTGAGTGACACGATCTTGATCGGCGTGTCGTACTGCAAACAGGTCGAGAGTTCCTGGATGCACATCTGCACCGAGCCATCGCCGGTGATGCAAAACACCTCGCTGTCGGGTTTGGCCGTCTTGATGCCCATTGCATAAGGGATACCCACGCCCATGGTTCCCAGACCACCGGAGTTGATCCAGCGCCGTGGCTCATCGAAGCGATAGTACTGGGCAGCCCACATTTGATGCTGACCCACATCCGACGTAATGTAGGTGTCGGTGTCCTTGGTCATGTTCCAGAGCGTCTCGATGACGTACTGCGGTTTGATCACCTCATTCTGGCCAGGATCGTACTTCAGACAGTCGCGCTTGCGCCAGACCTCGATGGTCTCCCACCAGGCGCCCAGGGCCTGACTGTCGGGCTTGGTGGCGCCCTCCCGAATCATCGCGATCATCTCGGACAACACTTCCTTGACATCACCAACAATCGGAATATCGACCTTGACGCGCTTGGAAATACTCGAGGGATCGATGTCAATATGGATGATCTTGCGTTCATTTTGGGCAAAGTGCTTGGGATTGCCGATCACACGGTCATCAAAGCGTGCGCCGACCGCCAGCAGGACATCGCAGTGCTGCATCGCGTTATTCGCTTCCACGGTACCGTGCATGCCGAGCATGCCCAGAAACTTGCGGTCGCTCGCCGGGTAGGCGCCCAGGCCCATCAATGTATTGGTGCAGGGATAGCCCAGCATGTCTACCAGCGTGCGCAACTCGGCCGAAGCGTTGCTCAGGATGACGCCGCCACCGGTGTAGATATAGGGCCGTTTGGCAGCCAGCAACAATTGCAGCGCTTTGCGGATCTGTCCGCCATGGCCTTTTCGAACCGGGTTGTAGGACCGCATTTCCACACTGTCCGGATACCCGGCGTAAGGCACCCGTTTGAAGGAAACATCTTTCGGAATATCCACCACCACCGGACCCGGACGACCGCTACGGGCAATATGGAATGCCTTCTTCATGGTCGCGGCCAGATCACGGGCATCCTTGACCAGAAAATTGTGTTTGACCACCGGGCGCGTGATACCTACCGCGTCGCACTCCTGAAAAGCATCCAGCCCGATGGCGTGGGTTGGCACCTGCCCGGTCACGATCACCATCGGAATACTGTCCATATAGGCGGTGGCAATGCCGGTCACTGCATTGGTGACACCAGGCCCGGAGGTGACCAACGCCACCCCCACGTCACCGGTGGCGCGCGCGTAGCCGTCAGCTGCGTGCACCGCCGCCTGCTCATGCCGCACCAAAATATGCTTGATCGTGCTCTGTTTGTAGAAGGCGTCGTAGATATGGAGCACTGCTCCACCCGGGTAGCCCCAGATGAACTTGACGCCTTCGGCCTGCAGGGCCTTGACGAGGATCTCGGCGCCACGCAGTTCCTGCTCGCCCGATGAAGTGGCGGGCACTTTGCTGGTGCCGGCTGCGCTCGCAGCGGAAGTGATTTCAGCCTTTGATATTTTCATGATCAACCTTTGTGAATTTCTCTGACGAAAAACCTTGGGTGCCCCTTCGCAAACATTTGTGGTGTCGCGTTGGGACTTAGAGCCAAAGCCATAAGCGCACTGATTCTTGCGCCGGACCATGACCCGTTTGCCTTTTGATTTGCAGGCAGCATTATGGCACTGCCGCTAAGAATGCCAAAAATGGGCGGGAACGTTCAATCCAAATGCCATAATCTGCGCCACTTAGCCCACCATCTTGCAAGGCAAGCACCTCTTGGCAACTGAACAGGAACTTTCTGATTTTTTGAAGAGCGTCGAAAAGCGCGCTTTCAAGCGATCGGTGTACCACGTGCGCAACGAGGAATCGGCGCTGGACATCGTGCAAGACAGCATGATGAAGCTTGCCGAGCACTACGGGCACAAACCAGCGGCTGAGTTGCCCATGCTGTTCCAGCGAATTCTGTCGAATTGCACGCTGGACTGGTTTCGACGCCAAAAGACGAGGAACACCCTGTTCTCCAACCTCAGCGATTTCGAATCCGAGGGGGAGGACGGGGAATTTGATCTGCTGGGTACTTTGAATGCGCAAACCGAGTCGGAACAAGCGGAAAACCCAGAAACATCAGCACAACGGGCACAAACCTTGCGTGCGATCGAGAACGAGATCCAGGAACTCCCTGGGCGTCAACGGGAAGCCTTCCTGATGCGTTACTGGGAGGAACTGGACGTGGCAGAGACTGCTGCGGCCATGGGTTGTTCGGAAGGCAGTGTCAAGACGCACTGCTCACGAGCCGTCCAGGCTCTCGGCAAGGCATTGAGGGCGAAGGGAATAACACTATGACCAATTCACATCTCTACCAAAACCTCGTGGCGCAGGATCGTTTCGGATTGCAGGTGGCAGCACGCCTGTCCGATGCTGCGGACGAACTGCCTTACGACATTTCCGAACGACTGCGCGCCGCCAGGACACGGGCTCTGAGCCAGCGCAGGAGTGCGGCGCAGACCGCCAGCAACGTGACCCGATCTGGGGCTGCGGCCACGCTGACTTTTGGCACCGAGCACCTCAACTGGTGGGACCGCGTGGCAGCCGCCGCGCCCCTGCTGGCCTTGGTGCTGGGTCTGGTCGCGATCAATGTGATCCAGAACGACAAACGTGCGAACGAAATAGCCGAAATTGACGCCGCTTTGTTAACCGATGACCTGCCGCCGGCTGCCTATGCAGATCCGGGTTTCACACAATTCCTCAAAAGCAGAGCCGGGCAAGATTGAGAGTTTGGACATCAGCATGTTCATGCGCGCAATAGATCAGCATCGAGTCCCATGGCAAGCCGGCAAGCTGCTGGCTGGTGCCGCGTTTTGCCTGATGACAGCGCTGAGCATGCCAGCCTCGTGCGCCTTGGCACAGACCGTGGCAGCGAGCAGGGCCAGCAGTTCTGTACCAGCGGCGAAAAGTCAGGTAGCCGCCGCGAGTTCATCCAAGCCGGCATGGCAGGACCTGACGGCCGTGCAGCAGGTTTCACTCAAGCCCCTGGCTGCAAACTGGAACTCCCTGGGAATCTCGCATAAGCGCAAATGGATCGCGCTGGCCCAGAATTACCCCCGCCTTGCGCCAGCCGAACAAGTCAAACTGCACAGCCGCATGACCGAGTGGGTCTCCCTGAGTCAGCAACAACGCGCCCAGGCCAGGCTCAATTTTGCCCAGGCCAAACAGCTCACGCCTGACGAAAAGGCCGCCACCTGGAAGGCTTACCAGGAACTCAGCCCCGAGGAAAAGCAAAAGCTCGCCACCTCAGCGGTCACCAAGCCGGTGGGTGCTGCCGCTGCCGCCAAGCCCGTGCCAGCCCAGAAACTGGCAGTTGTACCCGTCACACGGCACAGTCCGAAAACAGCACCCAAAATGGCAGCCTCGAACCCCAAGATCAATCACAACACCTTGCTGCCGCAGACCCAGCCCGCGCTTGAGCCTGCCGCACCCCAGAAAAACTGAGCGGTGCCCGCGCTGCCCAGATGAAACCCGCTTTGCCGACCCCCAGCCTGGCTCGCCGCATGGCCTGCTGGCTGTACGAAGGTGTGTTGATGTTCTGCGTCGTCTTCATTGCCGGCTATCTGTTTGTGACTTTGACCCAAACCCGCAATCCGATGGACAAGCGCCATGCCTTGCAGGCCTTCATCTTCGTTGTGGCCGGCATTTACTTCGTCTGGTTCTGGGCCAGGGGTCAAACCCTGGCCATGAAAACCTGGCACATCACGGTGCTTGACCTCGCGGGCAAACCGCTCACCCAGGGACGCGCCCTGCTGCGCTACCTGCTTTGCTGGCTCTGGTTTGTACCAGCCCTGGCGGCCATGGCCCCTTTCCAGCTGTCCGGATCCGAATCGGTGGTCATCGCCCTGGGTTGGGTAGCGATCTGGGCTATCCTCAGCTACTTCCATCCGCAGCGGCAGTTCTGGCACGATGCCCTGGCCAGAACGCAACTGGTTTCAACGCGACCCCCTACTCCTTAACAACCATGCCCCCAGCTTTCACTGTCTGCGTCTATTGCGGCTCCCGTCCAGGATTGAACCCAGAATTTGCCACAGCTGCACAGCAAGTGGGCAACTGGATCGGGCACCATGGCGGACAGCTGGTTTACGGCGGCGGCAAGAGCGGCTTGATGGGGCTGGTGGCCGACGCTGCACTGGCAGCAGGCGCTTCGGTGGTCGGCGTCATTCCCCAGGCGCTGGTGGACAAAGAGTGCGCCCACCTGGCTTGCACCGAGCTGCACATCGTGGACACCATGCACGAGCGCAAGCGCATGATGGCCGAGCGTGCCGACGCTTTTTTGGCGCTACCCGGCGGCATCGGCACCTTCGAGGAACTGTTTGAAGTCTGGACCTGGCGCCAGCTTGGCTACCACGACAAACCGATAGGCCTGCTTAATGTGGCCGGCTACTACGACAAACTGCTTGATTTCTTGAACAGCGCCACGGCGCAGGACTTCATGGGAAGCTGGCAAATGGGTCTGCTGCGCTCGGCCACAGACGCGCCGGGTCTGCTCGCGGAATTGGTTGGGGCCGCTGGCATGTCGCCGCCCCCCCGACTGGACCAGATTTAAACCGCCGATTCGTCCTGTTCGCCCGTGCGTATACGCACGACACGTTCCACGCTGGTGACAAAGATCTTGCCGTCACCGATCTTGCCGGTATGAGCCGCCTTGACGATGGCGTCAACACAACGGTCCAGATCCTGCGTCTTGACCACCACTTCGACCTTGACCTTGGGCAGGAAGTCCACCACGTACTCGGCGCCACGGTAGAGCTCGGTATGACCTTTCTGGCGGCCAAAACCCTTGACCTCGGTGACCGTCAAGCCGGTCACCCCGCATTCAGCCAGAGCTTCCCGTACCTCTTCGAGTTTGAAGGGCTTGACGATGGCGGTAATCTGTTTCATGTCGGCGTTCCTTTAGTCTGTCGGCAAAGCTGATCGAATTATCACGCTCGAAACCGGTTGGTTATAGGATAACGCCAATCCTTGCCAAAACTGCGGTGCGTGACGCGAATACCGACCGGTGCCTGGCGGCGCTTGTACTCGTTGATCTTGATCAGGCGAGTCACCCGCTCCACGTCGGCGCGCTCAAAGCCGGCTGCAATGATGTCCTCGATGCTCTGGTCGTTCTCCATGTAGCGCTCCAGAATCGCATCCAGCACCTCATAGGGCGGCAAACTGTCCTGGTCTTTTTGATCGGGACGCAGTTCGGCGCTCGGTGGCCGGGTGATGATGCGCTCGGGAATCGGATCACTCCCGGTGCCATAGGGGTCGTTCGCGTTGCGCCAGCGCGCCAGCCGGAACACCGTCGTCTTGGCCAGGTCCTTGATCACGGCAAAGCCCCCCGCCATGTCGCCGTACAGGGTGCAGTAGCCGGTCGCCATCTCAGACTTGTTGCCGGTCGTCAGAACGATGCTGCCAAACTTGTTGCTCAGCGCCATCAGCAGCGTGCCCCGGATGCGGGCCTGGATGTTCTCTTCGGTGGCGTCTTCAGCGCGCCCTTTGAACTCCAGCGCCAGCGACGCCTTGAAGGCTTCAAACTCGGGCACGATGGAGATTTCGTCGTAGCGTACGCCGAGCCTCTCGGCCATCGCACGCGCGTCGATCCAGCTGATGTCGGCCGTGTAGGGCGAGGGCATCATGACGCAACGCACCCGGTCTTTACCCAGCGCATCGACCGCCAGCGCCAGCACCAGCGCCGAGTCGATGCCACCCGAGAGACCCAGAATGACACTGGGAAAGCCATTTTTGCCGATGTAATCGCGCACACCCAGCACCAGCGCGTCCCACAGGTCGGCCTCGGTCGATCGCTCCGGCGTCACCGGCCCGGCCAGTTGCAGACCAGCGTGCGTCCGGGTCACCTGCACCATAAAGCTGTCTTCGACAAAACTCGGAGCACGGGCCGCAACCGTGCCGTCGGCGCTCAGGGCAAACGAATGCCCCTCAAACACCACCTCATCCTGTCCGCCGACCAGATGCGCATAGACCAGTGGCAAGCCACAGGCCTGCACCCGCTCGCGCATCATCAGCTCGCGCTCATTGCCCTTGCCCAGGTGAAATGGCGAGGCATTGATGACCGCCAGCATTTCCGCGCCCGCTTGCCTGCTCAGTCGCGCCGGCGCCTCAAACCAGGCATCCTCGCAAATCAGCAATCCGACCTTGACCTTGTGGCCAGCCGCACCTGCTTCAAAGACGCAAACCCCCTGCCCCGGCGTGAAATAGCGGCGCTCGTCAAAAACCTGATAGTTGGGCAGCTCACGCTTGGCATAGGTCGCCAGCACCGCGCCTTCGCACAACACACTGGCAGCGTTGTGGCGATTCTGGACGGCTACGGAGCGGGTTCGGCTGTCGCCACCGCTGGGGTGCCCAAGCACCAGCGTCAGGTCTTTTAACCCGGTCAGTTCACAGGCCACTGCTTTCACGGCATCATCGCAGGCAGCGATGAAGGCAGGCCGCAAGAAGAGGTCCTCCGCCGCATAGCCGCAGATCGATAGTTCGGGCGTGAGCACCAGGCGGGCGCCTTCGGCGTAAGCTGAGCGCGCCGCAGCCACAATTTTTTGTGAATTTCCGGGCAAGTCGCCAACCACCAGATTGAGTTGGGCAACGCAAATTTTGAGTGTCATGAACCGCAGCGATGAATGAAATGGAGAGCCAGTGAAATGCAAGTCGAATGATTATGTCATTCAGGTGCTCGATTCACCGGACCAGGTGAACGCAGCAGACTGGAACGAGCTGCTGCGCTTGCAGAGCGAGCCCAGCCCCTTTATGCGTCACGAGTACCTGCACGCCTTGCACGCCAGCGCCAGCGCCACGCCAGAGTCCGGCTGGACAGCACGCTTCATCACACTGGAACAAGACGGCGCCCTGGTGGCCGCTTGCCCTGTCTACCTCAAGACCCACTCCTATGGCGAGTACGTGTTCGATCAGGCCTGGGCCAACGCCTACGCGCAGCACGGGCTGAACTACTACCCCAAAGCACTGGTGGCGGTGCCGTTCACACCGGTGCCAGGCTCACGTCTGCTGGCGCGCAGTGCGGCCGAGCGCTTGTTGTTGTTGCAGGCGCTGATCGAATGGTGCAAGGCCGAGCAACTGTCGTCCCTGCATCTGCTGTTTTGCGGTGTAGACGACCAGCAAGCCTGCGAGCAAACGGGGATGATGCTGCGCCACAGCGTGCAATTCCATTGGAACAATCAAGCCCCCATGCTTGCCGCTACGCGTGCTGCGCTGCCCCCCGAGGGGGCGCATTTCGCCTTGGGGCGGCCCGGCGGCGAAACCCAGTCCTATGGGGATTTTGAAGACTTTCTTACTTCCCTGTCGCAGGAAAAGCGCAAGAAGATCCGCCAGGAGCGGCGCAAAGTGGCCGATGCGGGGGTGAGTTTTCGCTGTGCCGCTGGCTCGGCCATCACGCCGCAGGACTGGGACTTCTTCTATCGCTGCTACGAGCGGACCTACCTGGAGCACGGCAACACGCCCTACCTGAGCCGGGAGTTCTTTCGCATGATGGCCGGCACCATGCCCGAGAACTGGTTGCTCTTCATCGGCCAGCGGCAAGGTCAGGACATCGCTGCCAGCCTGATTGCCATTGACGCCAGCGGCGCAGCGCCAGCGGCCTACGGTCGCTACTGGGGCGCGCTGGAACGAGTCGACTGCCTGCACTTTGAAGCCTGCTACTACCAGCCGCTGCAGTGGTGCATAGCGCAGGGCTACCAGCGCTTCGAAGGCGGCGCCCAGGGCGAACACAAAATGGCGCGCGCACTGCTGCCGGTCAAGACCAGCAGTGCGCACTGGCTGGCGCAGCCCGAATTCGCTGCTGCAGTAGAGCGCTTTCTGGAGCGCGAAGATCGGGGCATCGGCCAGTACCTGGAAGAACTGGGCCGACGCAGCCCCTTCAAAGTGGCGGCTGAGTAAAGTTAAACTGCTGTTCGACACAATCGAATTGGCAGAGTGCCCAAGGTACCAACAAAGCATGGCGACCAAAGCAAAGACAAAAGGCGAAATCGAGAGCCATCACCCCGCGCCCAGCTCGTGGCTGATCGCCATGGAGTTTCGCGCTTTGTGGGAGCTGGGCGCGGTCCTGCCAGCCTGGCCTATTCTGCGCAATGCGCCCGCCGGCGACGGCCACCCCGTCATCGTCTTTCCCGGTCTGTCAGCCAGCGACGGTTCCACCCTGCCGATGCGCGGCTTTCTGGAAAGTCTGGGTCACGACATGTCGGGCTGGAACCAGGGCTACAACTTTGGCCCGCGCGCCGGCGTGCTGCAGGCCGCCAAGCAGCAAGTGATAGACACCTGTCAGGTCACGGGCAAGAAAGTCAGCCTGATCGGCTGGAGTCTGGGCGGCATTTACGCCAGAGAACTGGCCAAGGAACTGCCCGATAGCGTGCGCAGCGTCATCAGCATGGGTACGCCGTTTGCGGGCTCGCACCACAGCACCAACGCCTGGCGCCTGTACGAACTCACCAGCGGGCGCGATATCCACGCCGAAGTGGCCCAGTTCGATCTACCGGCCGCGCCACCGGTTCCCACCACCTCGATTTATTCGCGCACCGATGGCATCGTCGCCTGGCCGGCCAGCCTTCAGTTGCCCAGCCGCACCAACCCGCTGACAGAAAATCTCGAAGTCATCGCCAGCCACATCGGCCTGGGCCTGAACCCCAGCACCTGGTGGGCCGTGGCAGACCGCCTGTCACAGCCCGAAGGCCAGTGGAAGCCGTTTGAACGCAAGCGGGGCCTGCACGGCATGATTTTCCCGGACCCGAAGCGCTGACCCAATCGCCGGAGTCCGTAACCCATCTTCAGGGATGCAGCTTCTGGTAGTTGGCAATGCCGTCCATGATCTCGGCGTGGGCTGCCTGCGGCCCTTCCCAACCCAGAATCTTCACCCATTTGTTGACTTCTAGGTCTTTGTAGTGCTCAAAGAAGTGCGCAATCGTCTTCAGGCGCACCGGGCTCAGGTCTTCGGGTTTCTTCCAGCGCGTGTAAAGCGACAGAATCTTGTCAATCGGCACTGCCAGCACCTTGCCGTCCATGCCGGCTTCGTCTTCCATCTTCAGGATGCCGATGGCGCGGCAGGTCACCACCACACCCGGAATCAGCGGCACCGGTGTAATCACCAGCACGTCCACCGGGTCGCCATCGCCGGAAATCGTCTTGGGCACATAACCGTAGTTGGTCGGGTAGTGCATGGCCGTGCTCATGAAGCGGTCCACAAAAATCGCACTGGTCTCCTTGTCCACCTCGTACTTGACGGGGTCGGCGTTCATCGGGATTTCGATGATCACATTAAAAGATTCCGGAACGTTTTTGCCGGGTGTGACATTGTCTAGAGACATGACGGATCCTTGGTAGAAATTCGTATTGAGCCAACTCAGGATTGGCTAGGTATTAACCCTGATTTTACTGACTAGCACCTTGCTGCAGCGAGAAATCAGCATTTTTCACGGTACAGTCCCCCGGTTGGCCAATCGCCTGCATCAGGACCATGTTGTTTGATGATTCGCGGCGAGGAAGCAACGCAGCGGGGGTGCCGATTGCGCTGCACCCCTACTTAGCGAACCAACGACAGGAGTTTTTATATGACAGGCAACTCGGCGCTCATTCTGGCGCTCATTTGCGGCTTTATTGCCGTGGCTTACGGCTTTTGGGCCCGCGGCTGGATTCTTTCACAGGATGCCGGCAACGCCCGCATGCAGGAAATTTCAGCTGCCATTCAAACCGGCGCTGCCGCTTATCTGGCGCGGCAATACAAGACCATCGCCATGGTCGGCGTGGTACTGGCCGTCTTGATTGGCATCTTTCTTGACCCGCTCAGCGCTGGTGGCTTCATCATCGGCGCGCTGCTTTCGGGTGCTTGCGGCTTCATCGGCATGAATGTCTCGGTACGCGCCAACGTGCGTACCGCACAAGCGGCCACCAAGGGCATTGGCCCGGCGCTGGACGTTGCCTTCCGCGGCGGCGCCACCACCGGCATGCTGGTGGTCGGTCTTGGCCTGCTGGGCGTCACGGGCTTCTACTGGTTCCTGGTGCCCGATGGTGTCGTCACCGTCGCCAAGCTCAATCCGCTGATCGGTTTTGCCTTTGGCTCCTCCCTGATCTCCATCTTTGCCCGTCTGGGCGGTGGCATTTTCACCAAGGGTGCTGACGTCGGCGCCGACCTGGTTGGCAAGGTGGAAGCGGGCATTCCGGAAGATGACCCACGCAACCCGGCCGTGATCGCCGACAACGTGGGCGACAACGTGGGCGACTGCGCCGGTATGGCGGCTGACCTGTTTGAAACCTATGCGGTGACGCTGATCGCCACCATGGTGCTGGGCGCCCTGCTGCTGTCCGGCGCCAACACCAGCGCCGTGCTGTATCCGCTGGCCCTGGGTGCCGTATCGATCGTCGCTTCCATCATCGGTTGCTTCTTCGTCAAGGCATCGCCCGGCATGAAGAACGTGATGCCAGCCCTGTACAAGGGTCTGGCGGTGGCGGGCGTGCTGTCCCTGGTTGCGTTCTACTTTGTGACCGCAAGCATGTTCCCCTCCGCCATCACTCTGACCGACGGCCGCGTTGTCGGCAGCACCAGCCTGTTTGGCGCCTGCGCCGTCGGCTTGGTCCTGACCGCAGCCCTGGTCTGGATTACCGAGTACTACACCGGCACCCAGTACGCTCCGGTGCAACACATCGCGCAAGCCTCCACCACCGGTCACGGCACCAACATCATTGCCGGTCTGGGCGTTTCCATGCGCTCCACCGCCTGGCCGGTGATCTTTGTTTGCATGGCGATCTGGACCGCCTACGCTCTGGGTGGCCTGTACGGCATCGCCATTGCTGCCACATCCATGCTGAGCATGGCCGGCATCGTGGTGGCACTGGACGCCTATGGCCCGATCACCGACAACGCTGGCGGCATCGCTGAAATGGCCGAAATGCCCAAGAGCGTGCGCGACATCACCGACCCGCTGGACGCTGTGGGTAACACCACCAAGGCTGTCACCAAGGGTTACGCCATTGGCTCGGCCGGTCTGGCAGCACTGGTGCTGTTTGCCGATTACACACACAAGCTCGAAGCCTACGGCAAACACATCACGTTTGACCTGAGCAACCCGATGGTCATCATCGGCCTGTTCATTGGCGGCCTGATTCCCTACCTCTTCGGCGCCATGGCGATGGAAGCGGTGGGTCGCGCCGCCGGCTCGGTGGTGGTTGAAGTGCGCCGTCAGTTCCGCGAAATCAAGGGCATCATGGAAGGCACGGCCAAGCCCGAGTACGACACCGCCGTCGACATGCTGACCACCGCCGCCATCAAGGAAATGATGATTCCGTCGCTGCTGCCCGTGGTGGTACCGATTCTGGTGGGTCTGCTGCTCGGCCCGGCTGCGCTGGGTGGCCTCTTGATGGGTACCATCGTGACCGGCCTGTTTGTGGCGATCTCCATGTGCACCGGTGGTGGTGCCTGGGACAATGCCAAGAAATACATCGAAGACGGCAACCACGGCGGCAAGGGCTCTGAAACCCACAAGGCTGCCGTGACCGGCGACACCGTGGGCGACCCCTACAAGGACACGGCCGGCCCAGCGATCAATCCGCTGATCAAGATCATCAACATCGTGGCGCTGCTGATCGTGCCCGTCATGATGAAGATGCACGGCGGCTGATTCCCCCCTCGCCTCTTGCAAAAAGCCCGCCTCTGGCGGGCTTTTTCTTGCCGACTCTGACGGAAGTCAAATGGAAAAACAAGGGTTTCCGCTAGCATCGGGCGTGACCATTTCCGCACCGCACATCTCTAAGCCATGCGCCTGATCAGCACTCGATGCCTGCTGGGCCTGCTGTCACTGCTGACAGCAGCCTGTTCGTCCATGCTGCCTGTGGTGCACAACGAATCCTCTCCCTTCACGAGTTTTGATGACGCGCGCCGTGCCATCGATTCCCTGGTGCCCATGAAGAGCGATGTAGAGACCCTGACCCGGATGGGCATTGATCCGGCCAAGCAGGCCAACACCACCATCCTGACGCAGGCCGACGTGGTGCGCCGGTTTGTACCGAGCGCGCTGCTGCAGCGCGAAGACCTCGACCCTGGCGTGCTGGTCTGCCTTCAGGCACGCGACGAATGCCGCGGCTGGGAAATCCAGGCGGCACAGATCACCAAGGCGCGTACCGGCAATTTTCTTGCTGATTTCACCAACTTTTCACGGCGTTCGGAGACGACGGGCTGGCGCTTCAACGCCCTGATTCTGCTCGTCAGGGACAGGGTGGTTTACCGCGCCTGGGGCGGGCAGCCCAAAGTCAATGAAGTTGAGGTCAACACCAATCCCCTGGGCCCGCTGCAGGAAATGGGCCCCTCGCTGCTGACCACCCACTGAAATCGCCCCAGCGCGGGGGCATCATTTTTGGACGAGAATCACGCCCATGCAATTCAACTTTATCGCCAACACCTCCGTGCCCTCCTCGTCCGGTCAAACCATCGCGGTGGTCGACCCTTCCGACGGGCAAGTTTATGACGAAATCCAGCGCAGCAATGCGTCTGACATTGACCAGGCGGTGCGCGCGGCACGACTGGGTTTCGATTCAGCCTGGAGCAAACTTGGCGCCGCCGAGCGCGGCCGCCTGCTGATGCGCCTGTCGCAAAAAATCACCGAACACGCGCAAGAACTTAGCGCCATCGAACAGCGCGATTGCGGCAAGCCAACCAAGCAGGCCAACGCCGACGCCAGCGCGCTGGCGCGCTATTTCGAGTTTTATGCCGGTGCCTGCGACAAGCTGCACGGTGAAACCATTCCCTACCTCGACGGCTACAGCGTGCTGACCTGGCGTGAACCGCACGGCGTCACGGGCCACATCGTCCCGTGGAACTACCCGATGCAGATCTTTGGTCGCTGCGTCGGTGGCGCCCTGGCCGCCGGCAATGTCTGCGTGGTCAAACCGGCCGAAGACGCCTGCCTGTCGCTGCTCCGGGTCGCACAACTGGCTGCCGAAGTCGGTTTTCCGGCCGGCGTGATCAATATCGTCACGGGCTACGGTCATGAGGTGGGTGACGCCCTGGCGCGTCACCCGGGCATCGACCACATCAGTTTTACTGGCAGCCCGACCGTGGGCACGCTGATTCAGCAGGCGGCGGCCGAGCGCCATTGCCCGGTTACGCTGGAGCTCGGCGGCAAGAGCCCGCAGATTGTTTTTGCCGACGCTGATCTCGACGCCGCGATTCCCGCCATCATCAATGCCATTGTGCAAAACGCAGGCCAGACCTGCTCGGCAGGTTCACGCGTCCTGATCGAGCAGGCAATTTACGAGCCTCTGCTGAAACGCCTGGGCGAAGCCTTCCAGAAGCTGCGTGTCGGCCCGGCCACACTGGACCTGGACGTCGGCCCCTTGATTCGCCAGAGCCAGAAGCAACGCGTACAGCAGTTCCTGCGCGAGGCCGAACAAGCCAACATCGGCACCGTGGCGCAGGGTCAGGTGGTTGATGCAGCGCCAGCGTCGGGCTTTTACCAGGCACCCACGCTGCTGCGCGACGTGCCGGTAACGCACCGCGTGGCGCAGGAGGAAGTGTTTGGCCCCGTGCTCTGTGCGATGGCGTTTCGCGACGAGGCGCACGCCGTGGAGTTGGCCAACGCCACGCAGTTCGGCCTGGTCGCGGGGGTCTGGACGACCGACGGCAGTCGTCAGTTTCGCATGGCACGGCGCTTGCGCAGTGGCCAGGTGTTCATCAACAACTACGGCGCCGGCGGTGGTGTCGAGCTGCCCTTTGGCGGCGTCAAGTCCAGCGGCCATGGCCGCGAAAAAGGCTTCGAGGCCCTGTACGGTTTCACCACCCTCAAGACGGTCGCCATCAAGCACGGCTGAGTCTCGCCGTACCGCAACATCATCCCAACCTATCGAGGTAGAAAGCCATGCGCGTCAAAAACAAGTCCATCATCGTCACAGGCTCGGGCGGGGGCATTGGCGAGGGCATCGCCAAGCGGCTGGCCGCCGAGGGTGCCAAAGTTATCGTCAACGACATCTCGGCTGCGGCCGGTGAACGCGTGGTAGCCGAGATTGTGGCTGCCGGCGGCACTGCATCGTTCTTTGCTGCTGACGTCACCAAATCCGAGCAGATGCGCGCCCTGGTGGCGGCTGCTGTCGAGCGTCACGGCACGCTGGACGTGATGGTCAACAACGCCGGCTGGACGCACCGCAATCGCCCGGCGCTGGAGGTGAGCGAAGACGAATTTGACAAGTGCTACGCCGTCAACATGAAGAGCATTTACCTCTCGACCGTTCACGCCACCCCGGTGTTTCGCGCGCACGGTGGCGGCAGTTTCATCAACATTGCCTCCACCGCCGGTGTGCGTCCGCGCCCGGGTCTGACCTGGTACAACGGCTCCAAGGGTGCGGTCATCACCACCTCCAAGTCGCTCGCGGCAGAGCTCGGTCCGGACAACATCCGAGTCAACTGTATCAACCCGGTCTTCAACCCCGACACCGGGCTGGCCACAGAGTTTGCCGGCGGGCCACTAACGGAGGAGCGCAAAGCCAAGTTTCGTGCCACCATTCCACTGGGCCGTTTTTCCACAGCGCTGGATGTTGCCAATGCGGCACTCTACCTGGCCAGTGACGAAGCCGCTTTTATCAGCGGCGTCTGCATCGAAGTGGATGGCGCCCGCTGTGTTTGACCAACGCGGTCGGCCGCTGCGCGATCTGCGCATCAGCGTCACCGACCGTTGCAACTTTCGCTGCAACTATTGCATGCCCAAGGAAGTCTTTGACAAGGACTACCAGTATCTGCCGCACAAGGCCTTGTTGTCCTTCGAGGAGATCACGCGAATCGCCAAGGTCTTTGTCGCCCAGGGTGTGCAGAAGATTCGCCTGACCGGCGGCGAGCCACTGCTGCGCAAGGACGTGGAAGGTCTGATCGAGCAGTTGGCGGCGCTGCGCACGCCCGACGGCAAGAAGCTGGACCTGACGCTGACGACCAATGGCTCGCTGCTGGCGCGCAAGGCACAGTCACTCAAGGCGGCGGGCCTGCAACGCGTGACAGTCAGCCTGGACGGACTTGACGATGCGGTGTTTCGCCGCATGAACGATGTCGATTTTCCGGTGGCCGATGTGCTGCAGGGCATAGAGGCAGCGCACGCCGCCGGACTGGGCCCGATCAAGATCAACATGGTCGTCAAACGCAGTACCAATGCACATGAAATTCTGCCCATGGCGCGGCACTTCAGAGGCACTGGCATGGTGCTGCGCTTCATCGAGTACATGGATGTGGGCCACACCAACGGCTGGCGCATGAACGAAGTGCTGCCCTCAAGCGAAGTGATCAAACTGATTCAAACCGAGTTGCCTCTGGTACCGCTCGAACCATCGAATCGGGGTGAGACAGCGCAGCGCTGGGCCTATGCGAACGCCCTCGGTCAACCCGATCCGGCGCTCGGAGAAATCGGTGTCATCAGCAGCGTCACCCAGGCGTTTTGCGGTGACTGCAACCGCGCCCGCCTGTCCACTGAAGGTCAGCTTTATCTTTGCCTGTTTGCCTTTGGCGGTCATGACCTGCGCACCCTCATCCGCAGTGGCGGCAGCGACGCCGAATTAGCCAGCGCCATTGCAAGAATCTGGCAGGCGCGCAACGACAACTACTCTGAAGTTCGCGGCGCGCTACCGGCCGACAACGGTGCCGTTATTCGTCGCGTTGAAATGAGCTATATCGGTGGATAACCATCGTCACCGCGAGACCTTCGCTTGCCATCGCGGATCCTTCATTCGCCATTGCGGTCCCTTGGTTTGTCATTGCGGACCTTTTATTCGCCATTGCGGTCCCTTGGTTTGTCATTGCGGGCCCCGACCCGCAATCCAGTGCGTGCGTACAACTGGATCCCGGATCAAGTCCGGGATGACAACTGCCGGGTCCGGGATGACAACTGCCGGGTCCGGGATGACAGCTGCCGGGTCCGGGACGACAATGCCAGGCAACTGTGCAAATTGCGAAGATCCGAATCATGATTGATCCGCAAGAAATCACGGCACTCATTCTGGCGGGAGGAAAAGGTTCGCGCATGGGTGGGGCGGACAAGGGATTGCAGACCTTCAACGGCCTGCCACTGGCGCTGCACACCTTGAAGCGTTTGCAGATGAGTGGTTCTGTAGCTGAGATCATGATCAATGCCAACCGCAATCTCGCCGCGTATGAATCTTTTGGTGTGCCCGTCTGGCCCGATGTGCTCGGCGACTACGCCGGACCGCTGGCCGGCTTTCTGACCGGACTGGAGCGTTGCGCAACGCCTTTCATGGTGACTGTGCCCTGCGACACGCCGCTGCTGCCGCTCGATCTGGTAGCGCGGCTGGCGCAGGCCTTGCTGGCGCATGACGCCGACATTGCCATGGTCAGCGCGCCTGAAATCAACAGCCAGGGTCAACGACAGCTTTTCAGCCAGCCGGTATTTTGTTTGCTGCGCGTGAGCCTGCTGGAGAGCTTGCAAAGCTTCACGCAGGCGGGTGGCCGCAAGATTGGCGCCTGGACTGCGCTGCACAAGACGGTGCTGGTGCCGTTTGACCTTCCCACCGATGACGCCCGTGCCTTCTGCAACGCGAATTCACTCTCTGAATTGCGTCAACTTGAGAACGCGCCTTCATGAAAACCCTCTCTGCCATCGCTGCCGAATTGGAAGGCTACGACCCGCAAGCCTTGCGCGCCGACCGTGTGAGCGAATTCCTGGCACGACTGGTGGAGCCGGTGCTGGAGCAGGAGTCGGTAGGTATTTTTCAGGCCCTCGGGCGTGTGCTGGCAGCCGATGTCATCTCGCCTATCAGCGTACCGCCGCATGACAACTCGGCCATGGACGGCTACGCCTTCGATGGTCGGCAACTGCAAGCGGCCAGCTCAGACGCCACTGCACTGGTCCTGCAGGTGGTCGGCACCGCATTGGCGGGCAAGGCCTGGCAGGGCAAGGTCGAGCCGGGCCAGTGTCTGAAGATCATGACGGGCGCGGTGCTGCCACCGAACCTCGACACGGTCGTGCCACAGGAATTTGTCACCGTTCGCCCTGCGCTTGTCGAAGGGAACCTGGATTCCATCACGATGGCGCACGGACTGCTGCAAGCCGGTGACAACCGCCGCAGGCTCGGTGAGGATCTGATGCAGGGCCAGCCGGCACTCCAGCAAGGCGCTTTGCTGACACCGGCGGCCTTGGGCTTGCTGGCGAGTTTGGGCATCGAACGGGTCGCGGTCAGACGCAGATTGCGGGTCGCTTACTTCTCCACAGGCGACGAAATCCTGAGTTTGGGTGAGGCGCCGCGCGAAGGAGCGGTTTATGACAGCAATCGCTACACCGTGTTTGGTCTGCTGACACGCCTGGGTTGCGAGGTCATCGACCTGGGCGTGGTACGCGACGACCCGGCGCAACTCGAAGCCGCCTTCCGGGGCGCTGCCCTGCAAGCCGATGCCATCATCACCAGCGGCGGTGTCAGTGTCGGCGAAGCCGACTACACCAAGCTCATGATGAAAAAACTGGGTGACGTTGCTTTCTGGAAGATCGCCATGCGGCCAGGTCGCCCGATGGCGGTGGGCCGCATCGGCCAGGCCATCCTGTTTGGCCTGCCAGGTAATCCGGTCGCTGTGATGGTGACCTTTCTTGCCTTTGTGCGCCCGGCGCTGCTCCAAATGATGGGCAGCAGCCAGACCGCCGCACCGCTGCTCAGGGCACGCAGCCTCTCGCCGCTGCGAAAGAAACCCGGGCGCACCGAATACCAGCGCGGCATCGTCAGCCAAACCAGCGCCGGAGGTTTGCAGGTCAGCGCGATCGGCAACCAGGGCTCGGGGGTGCTCAGTTCCATGGTGCAAGCCAACGGTCTCATCGTGCTGCATCACAGCCAGAGCCATGTTGACGCAGGCGATGAAGTCGATGTGATGATGTTTGAGGGCGCCCTTTGAGTGGCAAATAGTCCTCTATACTTGCGTCACTATTTTTTCTGGCAACGGCAAACCCCAACTTCGGTTTGCCCCTCCATTCTTCTGTCAAAGGAAACACAGTGCAAACAAAGCTAGCTCGAATCATGGCGTCCTGCGCATGCGCACTGGGACTGGTCCTCACCCTGGTGCCTGCAGTAGCGCAGACCGCTGCAGCCGTGCCGGCAGCGGTGCAGGCAGCCCCGGCTGAAGCTGTTGCAGCTTCGGCAGCAGCCCCGGCAGACGCCTCGGCCAAGAAAGCAGACGCCGCCGTCGACAACCCCTACGGCCTCGAGTCTTTGTGGAAGACCTCTGATGGTGTGGCCAAGACCGTTCTGCTCCTGCTCTTGGTCATGAGCATCTCAAGCTGGTACGTCCTGATCGTCAAACTGCTGGAACAAGCCAAAGTAGGCCGCCAGGCCAAAGTAGCGGCCGAGCAGTTCTGGACCGCCGGCAGCGTTGAACAAGGCTGCGCCAAGTTAGACAAGAACAGCCCGTTTCGCTTCATTGCTGAAGCCGGCCTGCAAGCCACCAAGAAGCATGACGGCCTGATGGGCCATGTGGATCTGAACGACTGGGTCTCCATGAGCGTCGGACGCGCCGTCGAGCGCATCCAAAGCAGCATGCAAGGCGGCCTGTCGGTTCTGGCCACCGTGGGTTCGATTTCTCCCTTCGTCGGATTGTTCGGCACCGTCTGGGGTATTTACCACGCCCTCACCGCCATCGGCATCTCCGGCCAGGCCTCCATCGACAAAGTCGCCGGCCCGGTGGGCGAAGCCCTGATCATGACCGCCATCGGTCTGGCCGTAGCCGTTCCGGCTGTCCTGGCCTACAACTGGCTGGTTGGGCGCAACAAGAACGCCATGAGCGATGTGCGCGCCTTTGGTGCGGATCTGCACGCCGTCATCCTGGGCTCGGTCAAGAAGGCCTGACAGACACTCAACCTGCAGCTGACGGGAAAAACCCATGTCAATGAATGTTGGCTCCTCCAGTGACGGTGAAGACACCGTCATGTCGGCCATCAACACCACGCCCCTGGTGGACGTGATGCTGGTGCTCCTGATCATCTTCCTGATCACCATCCCCGTTGTAAC
>CAITZZ010000177.1 GCA_903897005.1 uncultured beta proteobacterium
CCCGATAACTACACCGAGTTCGAAAAGCTGCTGCCGATCCTGAAAGACAAAGCCGGCATCGGCGCCCTGACCTCGCGCGGCCAGGCCGGCCACCAGTGCGTTCACGCCTGGTTGCTGCATCTGAACCCGCTCGGTGGCAAGGTGTTTGACGACAAGTGGAAGCCGATCTTCAACAACGAGACCGGCGTCAAGGCGCTCAACTTCCTGAAGCTGGTGTCCGACACCGGGCCCGTCGGAATTCCGGGCTACGGTCAGGGCGAAATGATCACCTCCTTCCTTCAAGGGCAGGCCGCGATGTACCTTGATTCGTCGCTGATCTTTGGTCAGGTCAATGACCCTGCCAAATCCAAGATCGCCGGTCAGGTGAGTTACGTGGTGCACCCCAAGGGCGTGCGTCATTCCTCGCAATCGGGCGGCCTGGGGCTGGCGATTCCGAAGAACGCGAAGAACGCCGACGCCGCTTTCCTCCTGATGCAGTGGCTGACTTCCAAGGAGCAGGACAAGGCGGTCTGCCGCATCGGTGGCGTACCCAGCCGCAATTCGACCATGATGGATCAGGACATGGTGCGTCAGTACCCCGAGTACATCACGCTGCGTCAGCAACTCGAGTATTCGGACCCGGACTGGCGCCCGATCATCGCCGAGTGGGACGAGATCAACATTCAGGCACTGGGTGTTGCCGTCTCCGAGGCGCTCACCGGCAAGAAGAAGGCAAAGGAAGCGCTGGACGGCATCGTGCCCAAGGTGACCGACATCATGAAACGTGGCGGCTACCTGAAGGCCTGACCGGTGCGCACCCCGGCGTGGGTTCCCTGGGTCTATCTGGGCCCGGCCGTGGCCGTGATGGCTGCGGCCTGTCTGTACCCGCTGCTGTCTGCCTTGCAGCTCGGGTTCTACGACTGGAGCATGGGAACGCCCTGGGGTGAAGCCAAATGGGTCGGGCTGGACGCCTTCAGTCGCGCCTTTCAGGATCCGTCGGTGTGGCGCTCCTTGCGCACCACCCTGCTGTTCGCCTTTGTCTGCGTCACTGCGGAGATGGTGCTGGGCATTGCGCTGGCGCTGGCACTGGAAGGTCAGGTGCGTGCCATGGCTTTCTTTCGCACACTGTTTATTCTGCCGATGATGATTGCGCCGATCGCGGTGGGCTTGACCTGGCGCTATCTGTTCGATGCGCAATTCGGCCTGATCAACGCCATCCTGGCGGTCTTCGGCCATGCGCCCGTGGGGTGGCTGGCGCAGGAGAACACGGCCTTCATGGCCATCATCATTGCCGACATCTGGCAGTGGACACCCTTTGTTTTCATCATGATGATTGCGGCGCTGGCCAATGTCGACGGTGCCGTGCTGGAAGCAGCGCGGGTCGATGGCGCCAACTGGTGGCAAACCACGTTCCGGGTCAAGCTGCCGATGGTGATGAACGTGATTGCGATTACCTTGCTGATGCGCCTGATCGACGCCTTTAGGGTGCTGGAGGTGATCTACATCCTGACGTTTGGCGGGCCCGGTGACAGCACCGAAATCCTGTCGCTGCACATCTACAAGACCGCGTTCGTGGGGCAGCGCCTGGGCGGCGCGGCCGCCATTTCAGTGCTGCTGCTGATCGTCGTTGCCGGCCTGTCCTGGTTTGCGCTGCGCTTGTCGAATCCGCTGAAGGACGA
>CAITZZ010000178.1 GCA_903897005.1 uncultured beta proteobacterium
AAGCGGGATCCGAGGCACAAATCAGACTGATACTCGAAAAATGAAGTCGCTCTACGACATTGCAGCACCGGCCAAGCTCAACCTGTTCCTGCACGTCACGGGGCGCCGCAGTGACGGCTATCACCTGTTGCAGTCGGTCTTCATGCTGATTGACTGGCACGACACCCTGCATTTTGAACTGCGTGCGGACGGAAAAATAAGCCGTGAAGACCTGAGCACGCCGCTGCCAGCGGACGATCTGGTCGTGCGCGCCGCACGCGCCCTGCAGACCAGCAGTGCCAGCAGCCTGGGTGCTCACATCGGCATTGAAAAGCGCATTCCGGCGCAGGCCGGCATGGGCGGCGGATCCAGCGACGCCGCGTCGACGCTGCTGGCCCTGAACCGCCTGTGGAAGCTCAACTATTCGCTGGAGAAACTCAGCCAGATCGGGCTGGCGCTGGGCGCCGACCTGCCCTTCTTTCTGGCCGGGCAAAACGCCTGGGTCGAAGGTGTGGGTGAAAAAATCACCCCCATCACGCTGCCAGAGGGCCGTTTCCTGGTGGTCAAACCTGAGCAGGGGCTGGAGACGCGCCTGATTTTCTCGGACCCATCTCTGAAACGAGACAGCCAGACTGCTATAATTTCCGGCTTCTCAGCAGATGCTTTCGGTTTTGGCCGCAATGATCTGCAGAGCGTTGCCGAGAGAATTTGTCCGGGTGTAACGCAGGCCCTTGAATGGCTTGCCTCACAGGGCCTGAAGGGCCGCATGACGGGTTCTGGAAGCGCGGTATTTGCCCATGTAGTGCGGGAACCTGAGCAGGGCGTCGTGCCAGACACGTTTCAGGTCAGGTTGTGTCGGAGTCTGGCTGTTCATCCCCTGGTGGGCTGGGCAAGCAGTAACAGTTTATCGGTTGGTGGTCTTTGACCCTCAACCCGTGTAGGGGAGTCGCCAAGTTGGTTAAGGCACTGGATTTTGATTCCAGCATGCGAAGGTTCGAATCCTTCTTCCCCTGCCAAACAATTCGTTGTCGCTGCTGCGCGCTCGCACGGCAGGTACCGTAAGCAGAACGCACAGGCGCAAACATCACTCAACCGCTGGACTATTCATGCAGGCTCCTGAACCCCCTGATTTCATGGTTTTTACCGGTAATGCCAATCCCGGCATGGCCGCGCAGATCGCAAGCCATCTGAATATTTCTCTGGGTGCAGCAGCCGTCGGTCGCTTCTCCGACGGCGAAGTGTCGGTCGAAATCAACCAGAACGTTCGGGCACGCGACGTTTTCGTGGTGCAGTCAACCTGTTCCCCGACCAACGAAAACCTGATGGAACTGCTGATCATGGTCGATGCCCTCAAGCGCGCATCGGCCGAGCGCATCAGCGCCGTCATCCCCTATTTTGGTTACGCCCGGCAGGATCGGCGCCCGCGCTCCAGCCGGGTGCCCATTACCGCCAAGGTGGTTGCCAACATGCTGCAGGCCGTGGGGGTGGCGCGCGTCCTGACCATGGATTTGCATGCCGACCAGATTCAGGGCTTTTTTGACATCCCGGTGGACAATATCTACGCCTCGCCGGTGCTGCTCGGGGACTTGCGGCAAAAGAACTATGAAGACCTGATCGTGGTCTCGCCTGACGTGGGCGGTGTCGTGCGCGCGCGCGCCCTGGCCAAGCAGCTCGATTGCGATCTGGCCATCATCGACAAGCGTCGGCCACGCGCCAATGTAAGCGAAGTGATGCACGTGATTGGCGAAATTGATGGCCGCAACTGCGTCATCATGGACGACATGATCGACACCGCAGGCACCCTGGTGAAAGCCGCCGAAGTGTTGAAGACACGTGGTGCCAAAAAGGTTTACGCCTATTGCACCCACCCGATATTTTCCGGCCCGGCGATTGAACGCATCACCAATGGCACAGCGCTTGATGAAGTGGTTGTTACCAACACCATTCCGCTGAGCCAGTCCGCCACCGCCTGCCGCAAGATTCGCCAACTCAGCGTGGCACCGCTGATCGCCGAAACGATTCAGCGCATTGCCAAGGGTGAATCGGTCATGAGATTGTTTTCGGATCAGGACAACCTCTTTTAGAGATTGCTGATTCGGACAAGCGTGGGTTCGCAGTACGCCCAAGGGCGTGCTGTCGAGCCTTTTTTAAGCCGGAGTCACACTGGTCGCGGTGGGCTCCTACAGGAGTGAAACTATGAAATTCGTCGCTTTTGAGCGCGCCAAGCAAGGTACGGGTGCGAGCCGCCGTCTGCGCATTTCCGGTCGTACGCCGGGCATCGTCTACGGTGCCGGGCTGGAGCCACAACAGATCGAAATCGATCACAACGCCTTGTGGCATGCCCTGAAAAAGGAAACTTTCCATTCGACCATTCTGGACATGGAAATTGACGGCAAAGAGCACAAGGTCCTGCTGCGTGACGTGCAAATGCACCCGTACAAGCAGTTGATCCTGCACATTGACTTCCAGCGTGTTGACGCCAACACCAAGCTGCACATGAAGGTGCCGCTGCACTTCAGCGGCGACGAGAACTCGGTGGCTGTCAAGGCCGAGGGCTGCATGGCCAACCACGTCCTGACCGAAATCGATGTCATGTGCTTGCCGGCCGACCTGCCTGAGTTCATCTCGGTCGATCTGAGTGGACTGAAGAAGGGTGTATCGCTGCACCTGTCGGACATCGTGCTGCCCAAGGGCGTCTCGGCTGTCACGCACGGCAAGACCAACCCGGTCGTTGTTTCGGTTGTGGTGATTGGCGCGGCCGAAGCACCCGTGGCCGAGGTCGATCCTGCCGCCGCTGCGGGCGCACCGGCTGCTGCCGCCGCACCTGCCGCAGGCAAGGCCGCACCAGCGGCCAAGGCGCCAGCCGCCAAAGCACCTGCCGCCAAGAAGAAGTAGTCTGAGAGGGCCCACTTCGGTGGGCCACTCCAAACTTCATGATCAGGCTGTTTGTTGGCCTTGGCAACCCCGGCCCAGAGTACGAGTCAACCCGCCACAACGCGGGCTTCTGGTGGCTGGACGAAGTCGCCCGTACCCTGAAGACAAGTCTGATGATGGACCGGGCCTACCACGGTCTGGTGGGGCGATGCAACGTCAACGGCCAAACCGTCTGGCTGCTCAAGCCCCAAACCTTCATGAACCTGTGTGGCAAGTCGGTCGCCGCACTGGCACGTTTTTACAAGATTGAACCGCACGAAATACTGGTGGCGCACGACGAGCTCGACATCGTTCCGGGCGAAGCCAAACTCAAACTCGCCGGCAGCCATGCCGGTCACAACGGACTGCGCGACATTCACGCCCAGCTTGGCACCGACGATTACTGGCGCCTGCGCCTGGGTGTCGGTCACCCGGGCGTCAAGGCCGAGGTCATCAACTGGGTATTGAAGAAGCCTTCGCCAGACCATCGCATAGCGATCGACCAGAGCATCGCCCGTGCCCTGACAGCACTGCCGCACTTGCTGGCAGGCGAAATGGACAAAGCCACCCTGCTGATTCACACCAGCAAGCCAGTGCGTCCCAAGCCGCCCCGACCGGAGCCCGCCGCGCAGTAAACTCGGGCTCGAAGCACACTCTTCAACAGGGAGTTATCGATGCCACGTCTGCCTTTGACCGCCGCGCTGCTCATCGCGCTTGTCGCCCTGCCCTGCGCAGCCAGCGCCCAGCTTACCTACAAGTGCGGCAACAACTACAGCCAGACCCCCTGCCCTGACGCCGTCGTACTGGACAAGACCGACCAACGCACGAGCGCGCAAAAAGCGCAGGCCGACCTGGCCACCCAGCGCGACGCCCGCCTCGCCAACACCATGGAAAAAGCCCGTCTGCAGCAGGAAGCCAAGGATCTGGCAGCCAACACGCCCGCCACCAAAGCCAGCCGGCCAGCTTCAGCCAGCAAGCACAGCGCCGACAAGGCCAAGAAAGTCCGGGTGAAAAAAGCGGTGCCACCCGTTGTCAAAAAAGAGGCTGCGGCCAAGCCATGATGGCCCTAAGCATGTCGGGTGGATCAGGCTGACGGCGCACTCAGCTCCGCGGCTACTTTTCCCCCACTCACTCACCCCCGCCTCTCTCCCGCCCCGCCGGGCGGAAGAGAGGAGCCAACAGCCCTATTTGGCCGCGTGCGAAAGCATCGCAGTGCATCTCGTTTGACAACGCAATTGGTGTGTACGCCCAATAGCTGCTACCGTTCCTTGCCGAGGGTGCTGCGGTGGGTGGCGCAGCGAAATATTAGGAGGAGCCCGAAGGGCGGGGGACATTCGCGGAGCCATCCACTGCGGCGCCCTCGGCCACACCAACCTGAGCCCGAGTTCCTAGCGCGTCAAAGACCGGTACTTTTCCCACAGGGTTTCGCGGCTTTCGACATGTTGCGGGTCTACCGGTATGCAGGCCACCGGACAGACCTCTACGCACTGTGGCGTCTCAAAATGACCGACACATTCGGTACATTTGTCAGGATCAATCTGGTAGATTTCAACGCCCATGAAGATGGCGCCGTTCGGGCATTCGGGCTCGCAGACGTCGCAATTAATGCACTCGTCCGTAATGGTCAGTGCCATCGCTTAACATTCATAACATCGTGAATCATGGTTCGACCCCGTAACATGCAGCAAATTATCGGCCACGCCGCATTCTGACCATCCTGTGGGCTTATTTCTTTTCAAACGTCTGGGCACCCTGCTCGCCACTTTACTGGGTGCGTCGGTTGTCATTTTCCTGGTGCTGGAGATACTTCCGGGCAACGCGGCACAAATCCTGATGGGGCCGGATGCTTCGCCCGAGGCGGTGCAGGCGCTGGCCGTCAAACTGGGGCTCGATCTGCCACCCATGACGCGTTACTGGCAGTGGCTCGGCGGCTTGCTGGTGGGTGATCTTGGCATCAGCTACAGCTACAGCACACCGGTGCTTGAACTGGTGCTGGAGCGACTCTCGCTGACGGTGCCGCTGGCACTGATGGCAATGGCCCTGACCACCGTGCTGGCGCTGGTGACGGGCATTTATGCGGCCTCGCAGCACAACCGTGCTGGCGACGTCGGCACCATGGCACTGGCACAGATTGGCATCGCCGTGCCCAACTTCTGGTTCGCCATCCTGCTCATCCTGTTTTTCTCTGTCCAGCTCCAGTGGTTTTCGGCTGGCGGCTTTGCCGGCTGGGACGAGGGCATTTTGCAGGGCTTCAAATCGCTGCTGCTGCCCGCCATCTCACTGGCAGTGGTGCAGGCGGCCATTCTGGCGCGCATCACGCGCTCGGCCGTGCTCGAAGTGCTGCGCGAAGACTTTGTGCGCACTGCACGCGCCAAGGGCCTGTCGCGCCGCGCCACGCTGTGGGGTCACGTGCTGCGCAACGCCCTGATTCCGGTCATCACCGTGATGGGTTTGCAGTTTGCCAACTTGCTGGCCGGCACCATCGTTGTCGAAAACGTCTTCTACCTGCCGGGGCTGGGGCGCCTCATCTTCCAGGCGATATCGAACCGGGACCTGATCGTGGTGCGCAACTGCGTCATGCTGCTAGCAGCCATGGTGATCGTCGTCAACTTCGTGGTTGACGTGCTGTACGCAGTGATCGATCCGCGCGTGAAAGCCAGCGACATATGAGCCAGCCCCCAAGCTTCTGGGCGCGCGCTCTCGGTCACCGCAGTTTTGTGATTGGCGCCGTGCTGACCCTGCTGCTGCTGGGCGCAGCCGCGCTGTCGCTGGTGTGGACGCCCTGGTCGCCGTATGAAATTGACATGGCGGCCAAGCTCCAGATGCCCGGCGCCGAGCACTGGCTGGGCACCGACCCCTTCGGTCGGGACGTCACATCGCTGCTGCTGGTCGGTGCGCGCAACTCGATTCTGGTCGGTGTGATTGCGGTGGGCATCGGCTTGACGGTTGGCACGGCGCTGGGTCTGCTGGCAGCGGCGCGACGCGGCTGGGTGGAAGAACTGATCATGCGGCTGGCCGATTTCACCTTCGCCTTTCCCGCCATCCTGAGCGCCATCATGATGACCGCTGTCTTTGGCGCGGGCATCGTCAACTCGATCACCGCCATCGGCATCTTCAATATCCCGACCTTTGCCCGCATCACGCGGGCCAGCGCCAACGCCATCTGGTCGCGTGAATTCGTGCTGGCCGCCCGCGCCTGCGGCAAAGGCCCGTGGCGCATCACCATCGAGCACGTTCTGCCCAATATTTCATCAGCCCTGATCGTGCAAGCGACGATCCAGTTCGCGCTGGCCATTCTGGCCGAGGCCGCGCTGTCCTATCTGGGCCTGGGGACACAGCCACCACAGCCGTCCTGGGGCCGCATGCTGGCGGAAGCGCAAACCCTGCTGTTTCAGGCGCCCCTGCTGGCCGTGTTTCCCGGCATCGCGATTGCCCTGGCGGTGCTGGGTCTGAACCTCGCGGGTGACGGTCTGCGTGACCTGCTCGACCCGCGCCTGGCCCGCAAACGCTGACACCGATATGGCACTGCTCGAAGTCGAAAATCTAAGCGTACAACTGCAGACCCAGCGCGGGCCGGCGATGGCGGTGCGCGGCGTCAATTTCCACTTGGAGCGCGGCGAAACGCTGGGCCTGATCGGTGAATCGGGCTGTGGCAAGTCGATCACCGCCATGGCGCTGATGGGTTTGCTGCCGGACAACGCGGTGGTCTCAGGCAGCATCCGCTTTGACCAGCAGCAACTGGTGGGCCAGGCTGACATCACTTTGCGTCATTTGCGCGGCAACCGTATCGGCATGATTTTTCAGGAACCGATGACGGCGCTGAACCCGGTGCACAGCATTGGGGACCAGGTGACCGAGCCGCTGCGGCTGCACCGCGGCGCATCGCGCGAGGCGGCCAAACGACAGGCCATTGCGCTGCTGGAGCGGGTCGGCATTGCTGACGCGGCGCGGCGCTTTGATGCCTATCCGCATCAGTTCTCGGGCGGCCAGCGCCAGCGCATCACGATTGCCATGGCGCTTGCGTGTGAGCCGGATCTGCTGATCGCCGACGAGCCCACCACCGCGCTGGACGTGACCATTCAGGGACAGATTCTGGACCTCATCAGCGAGTTGGTAGAAGAGCGCGGCATGGCCCTGATCCTGATTTCGCACGATCTGGGCGTGATTGCCGAAAACGTTTCACGCATGCTGGTGATGTACGGCGGCACGGTGGTCGAGAGTGGCCCGACCCAAGCCGTCTTTGGCCAGATGGCCCACCCCTACACACGCGGCCTGTTTGGTGCGCGACCGCAGCT
>CAITZZ010000179.1 GCA_903897005.1 uncultured beta proteobacterium
ACGATGAGCGACTCTTCCAGCAGCGTGCGCTTGAGGGTTTCGATCGCGCGATTGATGAGTTCCGAGCGGTCGTACACCGTCTGCACGCTCACGCCAGCGGGCAGGCCGGGGCCGATCTCGGCAATCTTTTCTTTCAGGTTGGCGATCACTTCCAGCGCGTTCTGGCCGTAGCGCGCCATCGCGATGCCCGAGACCACTTCGCCCTCGCCGTTGAGTTCGGTCACACCGCGGCGCTCGTCGGGTGTCAGTTCCACGCGCGCAATATCGCGGATCAGCACCGGCGTGCCCTTGTCGGCTTTGACCACCAGCATCTCGATGTCGGCCTTGCCGCGCAGATAGCCTTTGCCACGCACCATGTACTCGGTCTCGGCCATCTCGACCGCACGACCGCCGACATCGCGGTTCGAGTCGCGAATGACTTGCGCCACTTTCATCAAGGGGATGCCGTAGGCGCGCAGCTTCACCGGGTCGACCGTCACCTGGTAGGTCTGCACAAAACCGCCGACCGAGGCCACTTCAGCCACGCCGTGCGCCTTGGTCAGCTGGTAGCGCAGATACCAGTCCTGGATCGAGCGCAGCTCGGCCAGTGTCTTGTCCTTGGCCACCAGCGCGTACTGGTAGACCCAGCCGACGCCGGTGGCATCCGGGCCGATTCCAGGCGTAATGCCTTTGGGCATGCGCCCCGAGGCAAAGTTCAGGTACTCCAGCACGCGCGAGCGCGCCCAGTAAATGTCGGTGCCGTCTTCGAAAATGATGTAGACGAAAGACGCGCCGAAGAAGGAAAAGCCGCGCACCACTTTGGATTTGGGCACCGACAGCATGGCAGTGGTCAGCGGGTAGGTGACCTGATCCTCCACCACCTGCGGCGCCTGTCCCGGGTATTCGGTGTAAACAATGACCTGCACGTCCGACAGATCGGGTAGCGCGTCGATCGGCGTGCGCAGCACGGCAAAGACGCCCCACAGCGTGATGAACAGGGTTGAGAGCAGAACCAGAAAGCGGTTGCGCCCCGACCAGTCAATGATGTTGGACAACATGCTTACTTCTTGACGCTGGTGATGACCCACTCACCCGGCGCGCGCTCGACAAACTCGAAGGCGACTTTGGCACCGGGCTTCAGGTCTTTCAGCAACGAAGCATTGGCGGCCTTGAACTCCATGGTCATGGCCGGCCACTTGAGGCTGGCCACCGGGCCATGGCTGAGGGTGATACTGCCATCCTTCGCATCGATGCTGTCAACGGTTCCTTCGGCCTGGTGCCCGGCTGCTTTGGGCGCAGTTGCACTGGCAGCCGGGACTGCAGCTTTGGCGGCCTCGCCAAGCCCCCCCAGCGCCGCCTTCAGGTTGCTCTCGGCATCGATCAGGAAGTTGGCTGCCACCACCACCTGTTCGCCCTCTTTGACGCCGCTGAGCACCTGCACATGGTTGTCGCTGCGCTCGCCCAGACTGACTTCACGTGGCTCGAAACGGCCCTCGCCCAGGCCGATCAAGACGATCTGGCGTGTACCGCTGTCGATCACGGCAGAAAGCGGCACGGTGAGTACCCTGGCTTTGGCAGACACTGCCACTTCGATCTGGGCAAACATGGCGGGTTTGAGCAGCAGGCCCGGATTCGCCAGTTCCACGCGCACTGGCACGGTACGGGTCTCGGGTTTGAGCGTCGGATAGACGTAACTGACGGTACCTGTGAACTCCTTGTCGGGATAGGCGTTGATCCTGATCCTGGCTTTGGCGCCTGTTTTGACGGCGCCAATGTCCTGCTCGAACACATCGGCCACCACCCAGACCGAGGACAGGTCTGACACCTGGTACAGCACTTCGCCGGGCATGAAGCGCATGCCCTGCACTGCCTTTTTCTCGGTCACGACGCCAGAGACCGGCGAGCGGTAAGTCATGCTGCGCTTGGTCTCGCCGGACGCGACCAGAGCCTTGACCTGCTCTTCCGAGATGTCCCAGTTCTTGAGCCGCTGCAGGCTCGATTCGACCAGCCGCGCCATGCCCAGCTGGGCCGGACTGTCTGCGCCCTGCAATGACTGCACACCCTGCGCCGCAATCGCGTACTCGCGCTGCACCGACACCAACTCCGGGCTGTAGACCTCAAACAGAGGCTGTCCCTTGGCCACAGGCTGCCCGGTCACGTTGACGTGCAGGCGTTCAACATAGCCTTCAAACTTGGGCGCCACCATGACAATGCGGCGCTCGTCGGGCTCGACCCGGCCGGCGGCGCGAACGGTTCTGTCCATGCTGCGCAGTTGCACGGCCTCGGTACGCACGCCCATTTTCTGCACCTTGTCGGCGCTGATCCGGATCTGGTTGGCTGTGCCAGTGTCCTGTGCCTGCTCACCCTCGAACACGGCGATGTAATCCATGCCCATCGGGTCCTTTTTGGGCACGGGCGAGGTATCGGGCAGCCCCATGGGATTGCGGTAGTAGAGAAGCTTTTTCGCAGGCTTCACAGTTGCAGGTGTGCCGTCGTGGGCGCCAGGCACAGTGCCAGCACCTCTGTGACCCAGAAAATAGCCACCCGTGACAGCCAATGCCAGCGCGGCGACACCAACGCAAATTTGAGAGACTTTTTTCATAGGAATATCTAGCAATCTGTCATTGCGGAAATCAACTGTCATTCCGGAAACCAACTGTCATTCCGGCGAATGCCGGAATCCAGTGTGTTGCAAACCACCCATTGGCGGGGAAGTGACTGGATCCCGGATCGAGTCCGGGATGACAGGCAGTGACTCCGGGATG
>CAITZZ010000180.1 GCA_903897005.1 uncultured beta proteobacterium
CAGGGTTTCGCGTACCTCCCGGTCGAGCGCACGCACGCTGAGCTTGAGCGTGGCGGACTCAGGGATGACGTTATGCGCACTGCCGGCATTGAAGGCGCCAACGGTGATCACAGCCATTTGCAAGGGATCGATGTTGCGCGCGACGATGGATTGCAATCCCAGCACGATGGTGGCGCCTGCCACCACCGGATCGACCGCGCGCTGCGGCACGGCGCCGTGGCCACCCACGCCCTGCAGGGTGATGAGGATGCTGTCGGAGGAGGCCATGGTGGGCCCGTCGCGCAGCAACAGTTGACCCTGCGGGTGCCCCGGCATGTTGTGCATGGCAAAGACAGCGTCGCACGGAAACTGCGTAAACAGGCCGTCGTCCATCATCTTCTTGGCACCGCCCAGTCCTTCCTCGGCGGGCTGGAAAATCAGATTCAGGGTGCCATTGAACCTGCCCTTCTGCGCCAGGTGCTTGGCAGCGGCCAGCAGCATCGCGGTGTGACCGTCGTGGCCACAAGCGTGCATCACGCCGGCGTGGCTGCTGGAGTGGGCCAAACCGGTGGCTTCCTGGATCGGCAGCGCGTCCATGTCGGCACGCAGTCCGATCGCTTTGCTGGCGCTTCCGCGCCGCAACTGCCCCACCACGCCCGTCCCGCCGAGGCCGCGCGTGACCTGGTAGCCCCACTGCTCCAGGCTCAAGGCAACCAGGTCGCTGGTACGGAATTCCTGATATCCCAGTTCGGGGTGGCGATGGATGTCGCGGCGCACCGCGGTGAATTCATCGGCCAGAGCCTGCAGATCCGCGAGTGCTGTGCTCATCCGTGCGTCTCCGTTGAGGCGCTTACTGCGGCTGCAGGTTGACGGACTTGGCGATGGCGCGGAACTGTGCCGTGCCTTCGGCGTAGACCTTGCTGGCTTCGGCCAGTGAGAGCTCGCGTGAGACCTCCAGACTTTGCGCCTCCAGCGAATTGCGCAGAGCCGGATCGCCCAGTGTTTCACTCAGGGCCTTGTGCAGCGCCTGAACGATGGGCTCGGGCGTATCCTTCTTGACGAAATAGCCGGTCCAGATGCTGAAAATGAAATTCTTCAGCGCCTTGCTCTCTTGCACCGAGGGCACATTCTTGATGGCCTCGAGCCGTGCCGGTGAAAGCGCGGCAACAAACTTGAGCCGGCCTTGCGCCGCCAGTTCAATCTGAGGTTTGCCAAAAGGGCTGATGAAGATGTCGATGACACCGCCCATCATGTCCTGCATCAGAGGGCCGCCGCCCTTGTAGGGAACATGCAGCATCGGCACGCCCGTCAGTTTGCTCATGTGCTCGCCCATGAGGTGATAAAAGGATCCGTTGCCCACGCTACCGTAAGTGATGGGTTTGCCGTCCTTGGCGGCCTTGGTCGCGTAGGCAATGAGTTCGTCGCCGTTGCTGGCTGGCAGGTCGCCGCGGGCAAGGACTGCCATTGGAGCATTGGCAATCATCTGCAACATTCGGAAATCCTCGCTCTTGAACTTGACGGCGGCATTGGCCATGGGCGAGAGGATCAATTCGTTGGGAGAGCCCTGGAAAATGTAGTAGCCATCTGCCGGAGCACTCAGCACCTTCTGGGCCGCGATGGCACCGCCTGCACCACCCAGGTTTTCGATGATGACCGGTTGGCCAAGATGTTTTGACAGCGAGACATTGACCATGCGTGCGACGACGTCCGACAGCCCCCCCGCAGGGTAAGGCACCATGATGATGACGGGCTTGCTCGGAAAGCTCTGGGCCAGGGCAGCGCCTGCCAGTGTCAGGCCGGCGGCCAGACCACACAGTTGCTTGAGAGTCGAACGTCGAGAAGCGCGCATGGAAGTCTCCTTGGTAATTTGTAAGCGTGAATCCACAATGCTAGAAGGGTCGAATCAATACGTCTAATGCATTATTTATCTGGTTATCATTCATTTTTCACATACAGCCGGATCAGTATGAACTTGCGCCATCTTGAGCACCTGCTGGCACTCTCGCAACTGGGTTCGTTCAGCCGGGCGGCTGAACGCATGCACATCACCCAGTCGGCGCTCAGTCGCAGCATTCAGGTGCTCGAAGATGACCTGGGCGGCAAGCTGATTGACCGTGTCGGCAAGCGCAACGAACTCACGCCGCTGGGGATCGCCGTGGTGGAGCGAGCCCGGCGTATCGCCCACGAGGCGACCGAGCTTCGCCGCAGTGTTGAACTGCTCCAACAGGATATTGGCGGCACCTTGCGCGTGGGTCTCGGCTCCGGACCCAGTGCTTTGCTGATGACACCACTGCTGCAATACATGGGAACCCGGCACCCCGGCCTGCACCTGAGCATCTCGCGCGGACCCGAGGCCCTGCAACTAGCCCATCTGCGAGCACGTCAGGTAGACGTGCTTGTCGCCAGCCTGCGTGGCATCGCTCCGGCGCCGGATCTCGCCATCGAACTCGTGAGCGATTTGCGCGCCTGCTTCCTTTGCCGCACGGGCCATCCGCTGGCGGGACAGGGGCCCGTGCCCTTTGCTGCCTTGGCGGCCTATCCTCTTGCCTCAACACCAATGTCGGAAGAGCAGGCGCGCATCATGACCGACCACTACGGGCCACAGGCCAACCCCGCCCAGGCCGTGACACTGGAATGTGAAGACCTGACCAGTCTGCTCGACACTGTGGAAGTCACCGACGCCGTGTTTCTTGGGATCTTGACGGCCGGACGGCCCGGCATAGCAGCCGGGCGTCTGGTGGAACTGCAGATAGAACCACCACTGGTGGCGACCGCGCGCTTTGGTCTGGTTCAACTTGCCGGGAGAACCGAGGCGCCCGCTATTCGAGTGCTGCGGCAGTTTGTAAGCGAACGGCTACACGACTGATGGCCGGTCAATGAGGATTCTTGCCCGGCATCAGCCCGTGCAGGAAAACCGCAACCATGGTTTGCGCCACCTCGGGGCCGCTCTGCGGGCGTGAGGGGTCAAACCAGTTGCAGATCCAACTGCACATGCCGATGGCGGCGAAAGCGGCGTAGGTCGGATCGAGTTGCGAGTCGCAGCCCTTCTGCTTTTGTAAATCGGTGATGGCGTCCCGCACCAGATGCAGACCTCGGCGCCAGGCATTTCGGATCTCTTGCGAATGCTCTGCTGACAAGCTCTTGGTCTCATTGATCAAGACTTGCAGACTGGGGTGCTGGGTCAGAAGCAAAGCGTAATCGCCAAGAAACTTGCGCAGCCGCTCCTGCGGATCCGTCACCCTGGCTGCCTCGTCGATCATGGGCAACAGGAGACGCTCGATGTGACTCTTGTGTACGACATAGAGCAGCTGCTCCTTGCTCTCGAAGTGGTGATAAACGCCGGCTTTGGTCAGTCCGGTGTGCTTGGCGACCAGTGACATGGGCGTGGCATCGTATCCATGCTCCAGAAACAGGCCCAGGGCCGCTTCCGCGACCTTGGATGGCTGGTCATTCGCCAACGCCTGCCCGACTGAAACACCGGTGGTTCTTTTCATCTTTAAACAGCTTTGGAGCTCCTGCGTACCGGTTGACACCCATCACACCAGTCGATATATTACGCCCAAACAATAGCCTACCGACCGCCCGGTAGGTATTTTATTCACTAGTCACAGCCTTGTCTCGGCAAAAGCAGGAAATCCAATGGCCCGAACCAGTTCGCTCTCAGCAGACATGCACCCGGGTGACCACAGTCAGTCCGGCTCTGCCAGCATTGAGCTCAAGACAAGCATGCTGGTCCCTGAATTGCACAGCGAGGATTTCCCCCTGAGCGACTCCATCGACACGATGCAAGCGCTGATTCTCGAATTGGGTCGCCGCACCAAGGTCAAGCTGATCAACAGCAAGGGCGATCTCATCGACTTCCTCGACGTCAGGCTCAACGGAAAGAACATCAACTTCTTTCCCGACGGATTGGCAACCAGACTCCAATCCGGGGACCAGGTTCTGGTACGCCTGATCGCCATTGGCGGCGGTTAGCCTGGACAGTGCCTGAACTACGCCAATTGACAAGGAAAGTACACCGATGACGCTGTTCTACAGAAGAATGCCAAAGTTCGACTACGTTCGCCCCGGCAGCGTAGCCGAAGCCCTGGCTGCTCTCAGCCCGGACGCGCCCGTGCGCAATCAGGTCTTTTCCGGCGGCACCGACCTGATACCGAAGCTGAAGTCACGCGCGATCAAAGCGCCGCCGCGGGTGATTGACCTCAAGGGCATCGCTGGCCTGGCCTACATTGACTTCAAGCCCGGCGAGGGATTGCGCTTGGGTGCTAACACAACGATCCGAGAAGTCGCGCAATCCAGTTCGGTGCTCACCCACTACCCGGCGCTGGCGACAGGGGCAGGACTCATCGCCTCGAACCAGTTGCAGCACCGAGGCACCATCGTTGGCAATATCTGCAATGCCGTACCGTCAGCAGACTCGGCACCACCACTGCTGGCGCACGATGCCCAGGTGGTTTGTGTCAGTGCCGACGGCGAACGCATCGTCTCCATTGCCGACTTCTTTGTGGCGCCTGGCGTCACCGCACTGGCAGCCGGAGAAATCGTCAAGGAAATCCGTCTGCCGCCGCCACCCAGCGGCGAGCGCAGTGTCTATCTGAAGCTGGCCTCGCGGGGTCGCATGGATCTGGCCGTTGTCGGCGTGGCGGTCACGGTGGTGGTCGGCAACGGCGTCTTCCAGCAGGTTCGCATCGGGCTCGGATCGGCGGCACCGATACCGGTGCGCGCCACGCAGGCCGAGATGGCACTCAAGGGGCAGCGTGTCAGCGCCGAACTGATCGCCCAGGCCGCCGCGATCGCCGCTGCAAACACCCGCACACGCAGCAGTCACCGCGCCTCGGCCGAGTACCGCCGTGAAATGATAGAAGTGCTGGTGCGCCGCACTCTGACCCAGGCGACACAAACACCCCCCTCGCAGTCCTGAATCTCAAAGGCAAGCCGTGAACCCTATCGAACTCAAATTGATCGTCAATGGTCGCATCGAAGAACTGACGATTCCACCCAACCGAACCCTGCTCGAAATGCTGCGCGAGGATCTGCAACTGACAGGCGCCAAGGAAGGCTGTGGTCATGGCGAATGCGGCGCCTGCATGGTGGTCGTCAACGGCAAGACGGTCAACTCCTGTTTGATCCTGGCCGCAGAAATGGAGGGCGCCTCTATCGTCACCATCGAAGGCTTGAAGAAGGAGGATCAACTGCATCCGGTGCAGCAGGCCTTCGTTGACAAGAGTGGCATGCAATGCGGCTTTTGCACCTCGGGTCAGGTGCTTGCGGCCATGGCGCTGCTCGAAGAGAACCCGGCCCCGACTACCGCTGAAATTCGCGATGGCATGGCAGGCAGCTTTTGCCGCTGTACTGGCTACACCAAGATATTCGAGTCGGTCGAGGCGGCCGCCCAACTGATGCAACAGCACCAGGGCGCAAGCATATGAACGCACGTGAGAAGACCCGCCTGAAAGAGGATTCAAGCCTGATCGGCAAACGTCTGCCGCGCGTGGATGCTCGTGAAAAGGTGACAGGCGACGCACGCTACGCAGCGGATTTCAATTTCCCCGGACAGTTGTGGGTGAAGCTCCTGCGCAGCCCGCACGCGCACGCTCGCATCCTGAGCATCGATGCGAGCGCGGCCCTGGCTCTCAAGGGCGTCAAGGGCGTACTGACCGGCAAGGACTTCAATGGCTGGACTTGGGGCTGGATGCCCAAGACGCGCGAAGAAGCGCCCCTGGCTGTTGAAAAGGTGCGCTTCTATGGTGAGGCAGTGGCCGCTGTTTGCGCGGTCGATGAGGCGACGGCGGAGGAAGCCTGCGACCTGATACGGGTGCAGTATGAGGAACTGCCAGGCGTCTTCAGTGTGGATGAGGCGATCAGGGAAGGTGCTGCGCTGGTGCATGAAGACCGGCCTGGCAACCTGAGCTGGGACTTTCACATGGACTTCGGCGATGTCGAAGCAGGGTTTGCTGAAGCAGACCTGGTGCGCGAACACAAATTCAAGACCGGTCGCGTACTGACCGGCTTTCTTGAGCCGCCGGCGGCCGTGGCGCAGTGGACCGAGGAGGGAATCACCGTCTGGTCCGCCAAGCAGAGCCCCTACTTCCACTACCGGCACCTCGCGGCCTGTTTCGATCTGCCCCTGTCAAAGATCCGGGTCATTCAGCCCTTCATTGGGGGCGGCTTCGGCGGCACCAAGAACGACTCGGTGGCGGCTGACTTTTGCGCCGTTTTGTTTTCCAAGCGCCTGGGCAAGCCGGTGAAATACCAGTATTCGATGGAAGAGGTGTTTACCACCGCGCGCCGGCGCCACAACTTCACCGTCGTGGCCAAGATGGGGATGAAGAAGGATGGCACCATCACCGCGCTGCAGAACACGGCCTACGCCGAAGGCGGTGCCTACACCGTGATTGGCCCGCTCACGCTTTATCTCAGCGGCGCCTACACCACGCTGCCCTACAAAGTGCCCCACTTCAAGTACGACGCCGCCCGCATTTTCACCAACCACCCTTCTGGAGCGGCGATGCGCGGGCACGGCGTCACGCACACGCGCTTTGCCGCCGAAGTTTTGATGGACATGATGTCGGAGGAATTGGGGCTCGACTGCCTTGAGGTGCGGTTGAAAAATGCGATTGTTGCTCCTCACACCACGGTCAACGGCGTGCACATCAAGACCTGCGGAATCAAGCAGGCATTAGAGGCTCTGGGCGAGAGTCCAGCCTGGCGCGAGCGCAAAGCCCGCGGCAAGGATCGTGGGTCGATCGTCCACGGCGTTGGTATTGCAACCGGAACCATGGGCGGCGGCTCCAAGCAGCGGGGTCACCAGTCCTGCGCCGCCGTGGTGCGTTTGTGTGAAGACGGCACCGTCAACTATCTGACCGGTGCGACCGATTGCGGTCAGGGCTCCGATACGGTGCTGGTGCAAATCGTCGCTGAAGAATTGGGTATCGGCATGGATGACGTCTCGATCCGTCGCGTCGACACTGCGATGACCCCCTGCGATCCGGGCAGTTACGGTAGCCGCGTCACTATTCTTGCGGGGCAGGCAGCGCAAAAAGCGGCGCGCGAGGTCAAGCGGCAAATGGCCCAATGCGCTAGCGCGAACTGGGGTGAAGCAGAGGACGCGATCGTCTTCGCAGGCGGTCAGGTCTTCTCAAGCAGGGACCCGTCGCTCAGCATGTCTTTTCGCAAGCTGGCGCAGGCGGCCTGCTATTCCGAGTCGGGCCGGGTGATTCTGGGCACCGGGTATTCCGATGCCGGAGCGGAAGACTACAACTTCGAGAAGGGTTCCGGCAACTCCGATGTGAACTACAGTTTCGCGGCCCAGTTGACCGAGGTGGACGTTGATCTGGAAACCGGTATCGTCAAGGCCACAGACTTCCTGATCGCCTTCGACAGCGGTCGGCCGCTGCATCCGGTCAACGTGGAATCGCAAATTGAGGGCGCCGCCGTTCAGGGCCTCGGGCAGGCACTCTACGAGGAATTCAAGATGGATCAGGGCAGGACGCTGAATCCCGATTTTGTGGACTACCGCATGCCGCTGGCGACCGAGGCACCCGACATCCGGGTCATGCACATCATCACCAATGATCCCGATGGGCCACATGGCGCCAAGGAAGCATCCCAGGCCGCCATCGTGTGCTCTCCGCCGTCCATCATTTCGGCGATTCATGACGCCACCGGCATCTGGTTTACCTCGCAACCGGTGACGCCTGAAAAACTTCTCAAGGCACTCAAGGAAAAGGCCAATCGATGAATCATCTTCAGAGCGATGTGCTGGAGTTTCGCAGCCATATCGCGCGCTGGGTCGACGAGCGGCTGCTGCCGCAGGCCGGCCGGCTCGACGAAGAGGGAGAGTTTGCCTTCGATCTTTTTCGCGAGTTGGGTCAGCTCGGATACCTTGGCACCATGTATCCGGAGTCGGCCGGGGGCAGTGGCGTGAGCTATCCCTTTACCTGCTTTACGGTCCTGTGCGAGGAACTGGCCAGGGGCTCGATGGGTTTTGCGGCGGGCGTGTGCATGCAGGGGTCAACCGCCACCAATACGCTGTATGAATGGGGCAACGACACCCTCAAGGAACTCTACTTCGCGCCCGCCTTGCGTGGGGAAAAGGTGGGAGCTTTTGCGATCACCGAGCCCAATGCCGGATCCGACGCCGCATCGCTCAAGACCAGGGCGACCAGGGTTGACGGCGGATACGTCCTTAACGGCTCCAAGATATTCACGACCAATGGAACCGTCGCGGACTTCATCACGGTCGTCGCCACGATGGCGCCCAATAGCGCAGCCAAGGGGCTCGAACTGTTCGTCGTCGATACGAAGTCCAAAGGCTTCCACGTCGGTCGCAAGCTCGACAAGTTTTCCGTGCACTGTTCGGACACCGCCGAGTTGTCGTTCGAAGACCTGTTTGTTCCCGACAACCACTGCCTGGGCGACGGCAAGGGTGGCGGCTTCCTGAAAGCCTACAAGTCACTCACCGTCGACCGGATATTTACCGCTGCCCTGGCACTCGGCAACGCGCAGGCGGCTTATGACGCTTCGGTCCGGTATGCGCGAGAGCGCAGCCAGTTCGGACAGCCGATAGGCAAGTTTCAGGCGGTGCAGTTCAAGCTGGTGGATATGCTGGCCAAACTGGAGCAGGCAAAGGTCTACACCTACTTCGCATCCGCTTTGGCGGATCGGGGAGCTTCCATCACCACCGAGGCTGCGCTGGCAAAGATTATTGCGGCGGAGAACTGCAACCAGCTCTGCCAGGACGCACTGTCAATCTTCGGTGGCTACGGACTGATGAACGAATATCCGGTTCAGCGCTACCTCAGGGATTCCTACTTTCCGATGATTGGCGGCGGAACCGGTGACATCATGCGTCTGGTGGTGGCGCGCCAGATCGGACTCTAAGTGGTGAACCTATGAACAAGATACCGGATGTCTACCCGACGGTCGTGCATATGCTCACCGCCGCAGCGGCGCAGGCGCCAGACCGTGAGGCTCTCGTCTGTCAGGATGAGCGACTGAGCTATGCCCAGTACTTTCGTTGCATTGCCTGGTTCTCCCACGAACTGGTCGATCTGGGTGCCAGCGGCAAACGCGTCGGCATCGTTCTGGGCAATTCGCTCGACATCTGCGTGGCGATGTTCGCTGCGCATGCGGCATCAAGCCAGGTCGTGCCCTGCAACCCGATGTACACCGAGCGGGAGTTGCGAACCATCTTCGAAGATGCAGATCTGCATGCCATCATCTACGCGGATGAAAAGCATGATGTGCTGTCGCTTCTTGCCGATGAGTTCGCGATTCCAAACCGTATTCGCATCGGGCCCAAAGGCAGGCGACTGATCACGTGGCGCGACGCTGCGGACAGGGAACTGCCTCAGCCAATGCCCTCCCCTACGGATTTGGCCACGCTCCAGTACACCGGGGGAACGACGGGGCGCCCGAAAGGCGTCAACCTGACCCACTATTCAGTTGCCACGAACATCAGCCAGCGCGAAGCACTCGTTCCTACCCGCACCGACTGCGAGCGCCTGCTTTGCGTGATGCCCCTGTTCCATGTTTATGCCACAGCCATGTGTCTGCACAACATGGTCTATGCGCGGGGCACCATGATTGTGCTGCCACGCTACACGCCTGAGGCGGTCTTTGAGCTTCTGTCTGGCGAGCGCATCACCATCTTCGCCGGAAGTCCCACCCTGTTCGTCGGACTGATGAGCCAGGCGCAATTCTCCCAAACCGATTTCTCCCGCATCCATCTTTCGTACTCCGGTTCGGCAGCATTGCCGGAAGAACTGCTCCGACGCTGGGAAGCGGCTACCGGTGCGCCGGTGATAGAGGGCTACGGCCAGTCGGAGGCCGGGCCCGTCATCTCGTTCAATCCCCAAAATGGACTGCGAAAACCCGGCTCCGTTGGCGTGCCGGTACCGGACACACTGGTCGAAATCGTTGATACGGACGAGGGAACGAAAGTTCTCGCTGTGGGGGAGAAGGGCGAAATCCGTGTGCGCGGACCGCAGGTCATGGCCAGCTACCGCAACCTCCCTGGCGAGACCTTGACCACCCTGCGCGAGGGCTGGCTCTATACAGGGGACATCGGCGAGTTTGACAGCGATGGTTACCTCTACATTCGAGACCGCAAGAAGGAGATGGCCAAGGTCTCAGGCTTCAATGTGTTTCCGCGTGAAATTGAAGAAGTGCTGTATCTGCACCCCGGCGTGCAGGAAGCGGCAGTCGTGGCCGTTGCGGACAGCTATCGTGGTGAAGTCGTGAAAGCGTTGGTCGTGCCGCGTACCGGTGACGTCACTGTCGGGCAACTCACCGAACACTGTCGCGCCAACCTGGCGAAGTACAAGGTGCCAGCGACCGTCGATCTGGTGTCAGAACTGCCGAAAACTGGTGTCGGAAAAATCGACAAGAACCGCATACGCGCCGAGCTAGCCGGACGGCTGCCCGGGTAAGCCGGGCTGGAGTCGCAGGGCTTTAGAAGCGCTCGAGCTCCGGGAAGCTGAGCTTGCCACCACGCACCAGCATCTTGCCGTACTCGGCGCAGCGCTGCGGCGTCGGTATCACCTTGCCGGGATTGAGCAGACCCTTGCCATCGAAGGCACGTTTAACGCCAAACATCTGCTCGTTTTCCTCGCCTGAAAACTGCACGCACATGGAGTTGAGCTTTTCAATACCGACACCGTGCTCGCCGGTCACGGTGCCACCCATGGCAACGCTGGTTTCCAGGATATCGGCACCAAACAGTTCGCATCGGTGCAGCTGATCGGCGTCACTGGCATCAAACAGGATCAGCGGATGCAGGTTGCCGTCGCCAGCGTGAAAGACATTGGCGCAGCGCAGGTCGTACTTCTTTTCCATCTGCTGGATTGCCAGCAGCATGTCGGCCAGGCGCTTGCGCGGAATGGTCGAGTCCATGCACATGTAGTCCGGGCTGATGCGACCGCTCGCCGGGAAGGCATTCTTTCTGCCGCTCCAGAACTTGAGCCGTTCCGCTTCATCGCGGCTGACGGCGATGGCGGTGGCGCCATGCTGGCGCAGCACGGCACTCATGCGCCCGATTTCTTCTTCAACTTCTTCTGGTGTGCCGTCGCTTTCGCACAGCAAAATCGCCGCGGCGCTCAGGTCGTAGCCGGCATGCACATAGTCTTCCACAGCAGCGGTCATCGGCTTGTCCATCATCTCCAGACCGGCCGGAATGATGCCGGCTGCAATCACCGCCGCCACCGCATCGCCGGCCTTGCGGATATCGTCAAAACTCGCCATGATGCAGCGCGCCAGTTGCGGCTTGGGCACCAACTTGACGGTGATTTCGGTCGCAACCGCCAGCATGCCTTCGGAGCCGATCACCACGCTCAGCAAGTCATACCCGGCGGCGTCCAGCGCGTCGGCGCCAAACTCCACCGCCTCGCCTTGCATGGTGAAGCCCCGCAGCTTCACGATGTTGTGCAGCGTCAAGCCGTACTTCAGACAATGCACGCCGCCCGCGTTCTCTGCCACGTTGCCACCAATGGTGCAGGCGATCTGGCTCGACGGGTCTGGCGCGTAGTACAGGCCATGCGGTGCTGCGGCCTCGCTGATGGCCAGATTGCGCACGCCGCACTGCACTACGGCCGTACGGCTGATGGGATCGACGCGCAGGATTCTGTTGAACTTGGCCAGTGACAGCGTGACCCCCATGCGGTGCGGCATGGCGCCACCCGACAGCCCGGTGCCAGCCCCGCGCGCGACCACCGGCACATCCAGCGCATGACAGCAGCGCAACACGGCCTCCACCTGCTCCTGGGTTTCAGGCAAGGCTACCACCAGCGGGCGCTGGCGGTACGCGCTCAAGCCGTCGCATTCGTAGGGGGTGGTGTCCTCGCTTTGCCAAAGCAGGGCGTGCGCCGGCAACAAGGTCGACAGTGCCTTGACAACCTCGGCCTGACGCTGGGCGCGCTGCGTCAAATCCTGTGGCGCAGCAGAGTTCGGTAGGTTCATAAGCCCCGAATATAGGGGCAAATGAGGGTCGATGCACAACGGTCTTCAGCCTGGCTGGCTAAAATCGCGCCCTCAACGCACCCGGAGACTTCATGGCGCCCACAGCCAACAGCGCATTGCGCCGCCTCTGGCTGAAATGGCGGCCACCCTGGCTGGCCCTGCCAGCCGGGGACCTGCTGCGCGACGCCACTTACCGGCGCCTGTGGACCTCGATTCTGATCAGTTCCTTTGGCGGCCAGATCACCATGCTGGCGCTGCCGCTGACAGCGGCCGTCTTGCTGCACGCGACGCCCTCCCAGATGGGCATCCTGACCGCCATGGAACTGGCGCCCTTCGTGCTGCTGTCGCTGCCTGCCGGCGTCTGGCTGGACCGGGTGCGCAAGCTGCCGGTCTATGTTATCGGTGAAGGCCTGATCGCCCTGATTCTGGCCAGCGTGCCGCTGGTCTGGTATCTGGGCTGGCTCAGTATGCCCTTTATGTACGGCGTGGCCTTTGCCATCGGCTGTGTTTTTGTGACCGCCGGCACCGCCGCCCAGATTGTCTTGACCCAGGTGGTGCCGCGCGAGCGACTGGTGGAGGCGCATGCCAAGAATGCACTCGCCTCTTCTGGCGCTGAAGTGGCGGGTCCCGGCGTCGCCGGTGCCCTGATCAAACTGGTAGGGGCGCCGCTGGCCCTGCTGGCCGACGCCGTGCTGCTGCTGGGCAGCGTCTGGATTCTGCGTGGCCTGAATGTGCATGAAAACCGGGTTGCTAGCGGCAACACCCACTTCTGGCGCGATTTGAAGGAAGGCATGCGCTTCGTCGCCAGCCAGCGCCTGCTGGTGTCGCTGGCGACGGCCGTCGGCGTCTGGCAGATGTGCCACCAATGTGCCATGGTGGTGCAGATTCTGATCGCCACCCGGACCCTCGGTCTGAACGAACACCAGGTCGGCCTGTGCTACATGGGTCTGGGTCTGGGTACGATCGTGGCCAGCACCCTGGGCAACCGGATTTCGCGCCACGTCGGGCCGGGGCCCTGCCTGATTCTTGGTTTTGCGGTCTGCGGCATCGGCTGGCTACAACTGGCGCTGGCGCCGGTGGGGGTCTGGGGTATCACTTCCTTCGTGCTCATGCTGCTGTGTTTCAGCTCTGGCGCCGTGCTCATCTTCATCAACTTTCTGGCCCTGCGCCAGGCCGTCACACCCGAACCCCTGCTGGGGCGCATGACCAGCACCATGCGCTGGCTGATCCTGTTGCCAGCCGGTCCGGGCGCTCTGCTGGGCGGCTACCTGGGTGAGCATCTGGGGCTGCGCTATGCGCTGGCGCTCGGTGGTGTGGGTTCGCTTGCGCTGGCGCTGTGGGCCTGGCGGCATCCGGTGCTGCGCAACATTCGGACCTTGCCCGCGCCGCCCTGATCCCGGCAACTCGCGCGGCGAACTTGGCCCCGTCTCTCAAGCAGTCAAATAGCGCTGCTCCAGATGGCGCTTGAAATGAGCCGGATTGAGCGCTTCTCCGGTTGCGCGCTGCACCAGCTCACTCGTTTCCCATCGGCTTGCCTGACTCCAGATGTGGCTGGACAACCAGTCGAAGATCGGCTTCAGGTCGCCCGCAGCGAGGCTGGCGTCGAGCGCCGGGTGCAGGCGGCGAATCGTCGCGAAATACTGGGCTGCGTACATCGCGCCCAAGGTGTAACTGGGAAAGTAGCCAAAGCTGCCGCTGGTCCAGTGAATGTCCTGCAGGCAGCCCTGCGCAAAATTGCCCCGGGTATCAAGGCCAAGGTAGGCCATCATCTTTTCATCCCACAGCGCCGGGATGTCGCGGGCTTCGATCTCGCCATTGATCAGGGCGCTTTCGATTTCGTAGCGAAGAATGATGTGCGCCGGATAGGTCAACTCGTCGGCATCAACGCGGATGAACCCCGGCACAACCCGCGTAAACAAGCGCGCCAGGTTCGCCGCTTCAAACGCCGCTTGGTCACCGAGGTGCTTTTTCACCAAAGCCGAGACCGGTCGCAGGAAAGCCGGATTGCGACCAATCTGCATCTCAAACGACAAGCTCTGACTCTCATGGATACCCATGGAACGCGCCCGCCCCAGCGCCAGTGCAGCGGTATCGCGCGGCAGGCCCTGTTCATACCGTGCGTGGCCGGTTTCGTGGGTGATGCCCATCATGCTACGCATGAAGTCATCCTCGGCATAACGCGTGGTAATACGCACGTCCTCGGCTACACCGCCGCAGAAGGGATGAGTTGAGATATCCAGACGGCCGGCAGAGAAATCAAAACCCAGGAGGGTCATGATCTCCAGCCCCAGCGCGCGCTGACTCGCCACCGGGAACGGGCCGCGAGCCTGGACGACAGACTCGCCGCCCTGCTTTACGCTGACCTTGCCAATCAAATCGGGCAACCAGGTCTTGAGCTCACCAAACAAAGCATCAATGTCGGCACTGCGGGTACCGGGCTCGTACTTGTCCATCAGCGCGTCATAGGGGCTGACACCCCTGGCCTGCGAGAGCGTCTGAGCCTCTTCGCGCGAAAGTTTGACCACGTCGGAGAAATTTTCCAGAAAACCCTTCCAGTCATTCTCCTTGCGTTGCGTGCGCCAGGCATGCTCGCAGCGCGAGCCGGCCAGGCTCTTGGCTTCGATCAATCGCTCCGGCAACAAATTGGCCTGTTCCCAATCGCGGCGCATCTCGCGCAGATTGGCGCGCTGCACCGGATCGAGCGCTTCACTCTGGGCCGTCGCCACCAGGGCGTGCAGCGACTTGTCGGTCAGTGTCTGATGCATCAGCACATCAAGCTCCGCCAGGGCCGCAGAGCGCGCGGCGTTGCCGCCAGGTGGCATCTTGGCGGCCTGGTCCCAACTCGCAATGGCCCCCAGATGCTGGTAGTGGTAGAGACGGGTAAAGGTGGCGGTCAAGGCCTGATAAGCAGGTAGATTCATACGAAAGAATTGAATCCGGAAAAGGGGCGGTCGCCCGGTGCGCGCATTGTCACACTTTGGATGCTAGGGCGCTCTCGCTACAATCCCGCCCATTCTCCACTCTGGTAGCCCCTGATGTCCGACCGCCTTGCTGTGCTGCCGCAGTATCTGCTTCCCAAGCAGGCCCTGACAGCCCTGGCCGGACGCATCGCTGGCGCCCAGGCGGGCCGCCTGACGACGCAGCTGATCAAGTGGTTTGTGCAGCGCTATCAGGTCAACATGAGCGAAGCAGCCAGCCCGGACATCGCCAGCTACGTCAGCTTCAACGATTTTTTCACGCGGGCCCTGAAAGACGGAGCGCGCCCACTTGCCAGCGCCGAGCTGATCTGCCCGGTCGATGGCGCCATCAGCCAGTTCGGCGCCATCAAGGGCAAGCAGATCTTCCAGGCCAAGGGTCACGACTATTCCAGCACGGCGCTGCTGGGTGGCGACGCGGCTCTGGCCGAGTGTTTTGACGACGGCAGCTTTGCCACCTTGTACCTGAGCCCAAAGGACTACCACCGCATTCACATGCCCTGCAACGGACGCTTGCAACGCATGATTTATGTGCCGGGTGAGTTGTTCTCGGTGAATCCGACCACGGCCCGCGCGGTGCCGGGTCTGTTCGCGCGCAACGAGCGCGTGGTCTGTATTTTTGAATCTGCGAGCGGTCCGTTTGCGCTGGTTCTGGTCGGCGCCACCATTGTCGGCAGCATGGCAACGGTATGGCACGGCGTCGTGAATGCCGAACGTGGCGGCGAATTGCGCGAGTGGCGCTATGACGATCAAGCCGTGAACTTGCAACAAGGCGCCGAGATGGGTCGCTTTTTGCTGGGTTCGACCGTTGTGCTGCTGTTTCCCGAAGGCCCGTTGAACTTCAACCCGGCTTGGGCGCCTGGGCGCGCTATCCGCATGGGTGAGGTGATGGGGCGCAGGGCCTGAAGTCCTGCTCTCATGCGTGAGAGGGCCGAGGGCGACACATTGGATGGCTCCGCGAATGTCACCCGCCCTTCGGGCTCCTTCTTTATTTCGCTGCGCCACCCAACGCATCACCCTCGGCAAGCAGCGTCGGTAGTCTGCGTATTTGAAATACCAGCATTGCACCCAAGATCTGGTTGGTGGGGCGCTCAGCGCAGCGGCATAAAGGAGGAGACCGAAGGTCGGGGGACAGCCGCGGAGCTGAGTGCCGCACCAGCCTGATCCACCCGCCATACTGAGCCGAATCTGACCTGGCGTCCGTTCTGCCAAAATGCCGCCATGAAGTACGAACACCTGCTGATCTCACACGACGGCGCTATCACGACGCTAACCCTGAACCGTCCCGAGAAGCGCAACGCGCTGGCCATGAACGTCATGCTGGAGTTGACGCAGGCCCTTCGCGATGTTGCGAAGAGTGATGCGCTGGGCGTGATTCTGGCGGCGACTGGCCCCGTTTTCAGCGCCGGCCATAACTTTGGCGACATGGCGGGTGCCAGCCTGGAGCAGGCGCGCGAGTTGTTTGCTGTTTGCACCACCATGATGGACGCCATTCAGGCCATGCCGCAGCCGGTGATTGCCAGGGTGCATGCGCTGGCCACGGCGGCGGGTTGCCAGTTGGTCGCGAGTTGCGATCTGGCCATTGCCGCCGACACCGCATCGTTCGCCATTCCTGGCGGCAAGGGCGGTCTGTTTTGCCACACGCCGCTGGTGGCGATCGCTCGCAGCGTCGGGCGCAAACGGGCGCTGGAAATGGCGCTGACAGGCGATGCGATCGACGCCAGGACGGCGGCCGACTGGGGACTCATCAACCGCTGCGTCCCGGCCGACCAGTTGGAGGCCGCCACGCTGGATTTGATCACCCGCGCCAGCCGCGGCAGTGCGCTGTCCAAGGCGCTGGGCAAGCAGGGCTTTTACCAGCAGGCAGGTTTGCCACAAGACGAGGCTTACCGATTGGCAGTGGAATTGATGGCTTCAGCGGCGATGACGCCGGACGCCCAGGAAGGCATGCGGGCCTTTCTGGAAAAGCGCCACGCGCACTACACGCAGCGCCCCAAGCTCACTTAAAAATCACGGTCTTGTGGCCGTTCAGTAGCACCCGGTGCTCACTATGCCACTTGACAGCGCGCGCCAGCACCTGACTCTCGGTATCGCGCCCCAAGGTCGTGAGGTCCTCCACCGTTTTACTGTGGTCCACCCGCGCCACGTCCTGCTCGATGATCGGACCTTCGTCAAGCTCGGCGGTAACGTAATGCGCGGTCGCACCAATCAGTTTGACGCCCCGTTCATGTGCCTGGTAATAGGGCTTGGCACCCTTGAAACTGGGCAGGAACGAGTGATGGATATTGATGGCCGAGCCGGATAGTTTGCGGCACAGCTCGTCGCTCAGAACCTGCATGTAGCGCGCCAGCACCACCAGTTCCGCGCCCTCGTTCTGGATGATCTCAAACTGCTTGGCTTCCACCTGGCTCTTGCTGGCCGCGCTGACAGCAAAGTGGTGAAACGGCACGTTGTAGCTGGCCGCCAGCTGGTAGAACTCGCGGTGGTTCGAAATGATGGCGCGAATGTCCAGCGCCAGCAGGCCGCTTTTCCAGCGAAACAACAGATCGTTCAGGCAGTGCCCTTCCTTGCTCACCATGATGACGGTGCGCATCGGCTCCGCTCTGGCGTGCAGGCGCCAATTGATCTGGTAGGGCTCGGCAAAAGTGGCGAGTTGGCCCTTCAGTTCTTCATGCGTCAGTTGCGCACAGGCAAACTGCACGCGCATGAAAAAAAGCCCGGTGCCCAGATCGTTGTACTGCGCCGCTTCTTCAATGTTGCCGCCGCGCTCGGCGAGGAAACCCGAAACCGCATGGACCAATCCGATGCGGTCCGGGCAGGACAGGGTCAAAACGTAAACCGGGTTCATGAGTTTCATCAAATGGATGGGCGCCGACTGGCACCAAATTCTGCACAATAGTCGATGATGGGCGCCGCTTGTGCTGGCCAGAGCGCGTCGAAGTTGGAGACGCTTTCCGTGCGGTCAGCTTGTATTTCGGGTCGGATCAGAACCGCTTTGACTTTCAGGCCCGGCGCCAGATGCAAAGGCACACCGAGGCTACGGTCAACGTGCCCACCGCCAGCCAACAGGACGACGGTCTTGCCGGTCCGCACGGCCTTGGCCAGCGTATCGGCCATCGCGTTGCGCAATTGGGCTGCCGGCAGATTGGCCCCCATCACCGGCACGCCGGCGCGCACCGCAGCCATCACCGCCGGGCCATAGGCGCTCCAGGGCCAACCCTCGTTGTTCCATTGCAAGGCCTGGCGCACCGCGTCTTCAGTGGCGTTGCCCGCCAGACCGGCTGTCGAATGCCCCTGGCTGGCCATCTCCAGTGCCAGCGCGGCCAGCGAATTCCTTGCGGCCAACGCTTCCACAACAATGCGATGAACCTGCTGGTGATCCGCTGCATCGTGTTGCTCGCCCAGCAGAATGATGTCGGCGGGTAGCAGTTGCCGCAGGCGCTCGGCCCGGCTGGCATCGGAGTATTGCGGCACCGCTGGAATGAAGGTACAAGCGACCAGACTGAGCGCCAGGGCGACTGCGCAGAGTCGTCTACCGCTCCTCCAGAAACCCGTTGCCAGTGGGAAGTCGCGCCGTTTAGTGAACGACGACCGGATTCTGTGCCAGTTCAGCGTATTGCTCCAGCGTGTCTTCGACTTCTTCCTGGGTCGGTGTCTTGAGTTGCCAGGCCGTAATTCGCTGCTGAAACAACTCGGCCCAGGATCCGTCAAGGTAGACCTCTTTGCCGGCGCGCTTGTCGATGATCTCAAAGCCGTGCCGCGCCAGCGTGGGTACCAGCAGCACCTGTGTGACCTGGTCACCCTCAATCTCGCAGGGCGCATCGGCTGCCACGGCGTTGGCCAGCATATGTGTCACCGAATAGGTGTCCGAGTCATAGAGCGTGTGCATGCCTGATTATCCCTTAATAGTGTCTGTTCTGCAGGTGACCACAGAGCCCCGGATTTCAAGAGGGCTACCGAAAGATCAGCAACAACTCAACCCGGAGCTTCGCTGGAAAGCCACTTTTGGTCAATATAGTCGCCATTGGCCTCGGTAATGCGGATCCGGGCCGGCAAATAGCCCAGCGCAGGCGCCAGCCAGAGCTCGACCTTCTGGTCAAACTCGCGCCTTGGGTTGCGCACCAGCTTGCGCGTCGCCTGCTGGCCCCCAGGCAAACTCAGCGTTTCGTCCTCTTCCACAGTGAAAAGCCAGATGTCGGCGTCGCGCGGGCCAATGATCTGCAAGGTGATCGTGCTGGCTCTTGGAAAGCGCTCCGGGTCACCCGCGATCATGGCCGCGAGTTGCAGCACGACACTCAGGCGATCCTGGGCGCCAGCCAGCAAGGGTGCGTCTGGCGTATTGGCACTGAACGTGACCTTGCCTTTTTCGCGCACAAAATGCGCCGCGACCTCGCTGCGGTACTTGTCCGAGAAGCGCAGCGGGGCCAGGCCATCAGACGCAATTTGCCCGCGGCTGGTTTGTACCCGGCGCAGTCCAAAAGCCCCAAACGAGAGCTTGGCGTCGTAGCTCGCACCGTCTTGCTGCCATCCCAGTTCGGCATTCAGTCGGAAGGGAAATTTGTTCGACGATACGTCGTACTGAAGATTCAGGGAGGCGGGGACGACATAACGGCTGGCCCAGGCGACGTCCTCGCGCAGCTGGCGCGGCGCCATGACCGGCGACTCGGCTTCAGCGAGAGCCGACTCCTGACTGACAGGTTCACCGGATCCGCCCGCACTCTGCGCCATCGGCTGAGCCGGGGAGTCCGTCACTTCGACCGGTTGCGGGACCGCCGGCGGCAACTCCTGCTCGGCAGCGGTTTGCTGCACGGGCAACGGTGCTGCTGGCGCGGCTGCGACCACCTTCCTGACCGGTCTGGGCAAGGGTGCTTTGGCCAGGGGCGGACTCTGAATCGTGCGCGTGCTGAAAGTCCGCACCAGAGAGGCTGGCGCCAGTTCGACACGGGACACCATGCTTTGCAGCAACAGCCCATGCAGCAGCAATACAGCCACGGCCAGAGGCGTCAACATGCCGTACGAAACCACCCTGTCCACCCGCTTCATTGCATCATTTGCCTGCGCTGATCGAAGCGTTGCATTATGCGGCCAGCCTCCGAGCCGCCGGAGGGGTCTCATACAATGCCCATCCACATTTCAATTTTGGCAGCGGAGACAACTTGAGTTCAGAAACCAGCACATTGGCGGACCTGTACCGCATGATGGTTCGCATTCGCGCTTTTGAGAACGCCGCCGAGGCCGCCAGCCAGGGTGGCGTCAGCGCCTACGGCAAATCGGCGGATGGCAGCGCCAAAGTGCGTGGACCGCTGCACCTCTCCACCGGACAGGAGGCGGTGCCGGCGGGCGTCTGTGCCCACCTGCAGCGCACTGATTACCTGACCTCAACCCATCGCGGCCACGGCCACACACTGGCCAAGGGCGCCAATCTGCAGGCGATGATGAGCGAGTTGTTCGGCAAGGCCGCTGGCACCAACGGTGGCAAGGGCGGCTCCATGCACATTGCTGATTTCTCCGTTGGCATGCTGGGCGCCAACGGTGTGGTCGGAGCCGGGCTGCCGATTGCGGTCGGTGCGGCCCATGCGCAAAAACTGCAGCAGCGCGCGGGTATCACGGTCTGTTTTTTCGGTGACGGCGCCATCAACCGCGGCCCGTTTCTGGAGGCGCTGAACTGGGCACAGGTCTATCAACTACCGGTCCTGTTTGTCTGCGAAGACAACCGCTGGAGTGCCACCACGGCCAGCGGCCCGATGACAGCCGGTGCCGGCGCTTCGGCACGCGCCCTGAGCCTGGACATTCCCGCTGTGCAAGTGGACGGCAACGATGTGCTCGCAGTGCACGCTGCCGCCGCCACCCTGGTCGCCGAGGTGCGCTCGGGCCTGGGACCGCGTCTGCTGCATGCCATCACTTACCGCGTGAAAGGCCATGTCTCGGTGGATCTGGCAGCCTACCGCAACGCAGAGGAATTGCAGGCGGCCTTGAAGACTGACCCGATTGCCCGGGCCCGGGCAAAGTACCTTACCCTGCCAGGCGCTCTGGCACAGGCGCTTGACGCGATGGAGCAGGCCGCGACCGACGAAGTGGCTGCCGCCGTGCGCGTAGCCGACGCCGCACCCTGGCCTGACGCAGCCAGCGCTTTCACCGACATCCAGAACACGGGGGTGGGCCAATGGCGCTGATGACTTACGCACAAGCTGCGGCGCTGGCGCTGCAGCACGAGATGACGGCCGATGCCAATGTCATCGTGATCGGCGAAGACGTGGGCCGCGGTGGCATCTTCGGTCAGTACCAGGGCTTGCAGTCCCGCTTTGGTGTCGAGCGCGTCATCGACACGCCAATCAGCGAAGCCGCCATCATGGGCGCCGGCGTCGGCATGGCGCTGGCCGGCCTGCGCCCGGTGATCGAAATGCGGGTGGTCGACTTTGCCCTTTGCGGCATGGATGAGATCGTCAATCAGGCTGCCAAGAACCGCTTCATGTTCGGCGGTCAGGGCCGGGTGCCACTGGTAGTGCGCATGCCCATTGGCATCTGGGACGCGTCAGCGGCACAGCATTCACAATCCCTGGAGAGCTGGTTCGCGCACCTGCCCGGCCTGGTGGTGGTCTGTCCAGCCACGCCGCAAGACAACTACTCTTTGCTGCGCGCTGCGCTGACCAGCGGCGATCCGGTGGTCTACATGGAGCACAAAACCCTCTGGGGTGTGAGCGGCGAAGTTGATGTATCGCAAACGGCCACACTGGGACACGCCAACACCTTGCGCAGCGGGGGCGACCTGACCCTGGTGAGTTGGAGCAAGCAGGTGCAAGCCTGCGCCGCTGCCTGCGAGCAACTCGCCAGCGAAGGTATTGAGGTCGAGCTGATTGACCTGCGCACGATCTGGCCCTGGGACCGGGAGTCGGTGCTGA
>CAITZZ010000181.1 GCA_903897005.1 uncultured beta proteobacterium
CCCAGACGGTGCCAAACAGGCCGACGAAGGGAGAAATCGAACCGACGGTAGCCAGAACCGAGAGGCCACTTTGCATGCTGCTTTGAATGCGCTCGACGGCGCGTCCGACGCTCATGGAGACCCAGTCGTTCAAATCCACATGGCCCATCAGGCCGTCATGCTTCTTGGTAGCTTGCAGGCCGGCTTCAGCGATGAAGCGAAACGGGCTGTTCTTGTCGAGCTTGGCGCAGCCCTGCTCGACGCTGCCGGCAGTCCAGAACTGTTCAGCGGCTGCTTTGGCATAACGCCCCACTTTGGCTTGTTCGAGCAGTTTGACGATCAGGACGTACCAGCTTGAGATGCTCATGACCAAGAGCAGGAGCAGCACGGTCTTGGCCACGGCGTCCGATGTCTTCCACAGCGACTCGAGGCCGTAGGGGTTGTCGATGGCAGCGTCTGCTTTCTTGGCCGAGGCGTCTGCCGGGGCTGCTGCCGAAGCTGCAACAGCTTCGGCCGGGGCTGCCTGCACCGCCGCGGGTACGGCAGCAGCGGTCTGTGCCACTGCAGGCACCAGGGTGAGGACCAGTCCCAGTGCGCATGCGCAGGACGCCATGATTCGAGCTAGCTTTGTTTGCACTGTGTTTCCTTTGACGACAAGAGATAGGTACGGCAGCCCCAAGGTCCGCAAGCTGACCCCGAGCAATTTAATAAGTTGCGAAGTATATGTGTACTTTAGCTACATCAATTGAGTTTAATTTATTTCCTGGAACATGGAAATAGGCAAATTTGCCAAAAAACTGTTGCAATTACGCCCGCATAAGGGCTTCTCTCCCCAAGAAGTTCTCAAAAATCGAGCAAACCTAGGGTTTTCACTATCCAAAGAAAAATCTTGTTTTGGTACAAATTACCCTGCGGGATTGCGGATCCCCTTGTTCTCGTCCTTTGGTGCAGGGTCCAAAGGCATGTACAGCACCTATTAACCAGTCCAACCAGTCTCAGGAGTAGTGAATGAAAATTTTGCCGGAACAGCGCGTGGCGAAGCATGGCTCGCAGCGGTCTCTTTTTAAGCTTGGCCCGGTTGCCACCGGTTGTGCCTTGTTGCTGTTGGCCTCCGGCTCCGTGCTGGCGCAGCAGGCGAGCACCAGCACGGACCTGAGCACGGTGACCGTGACCGGCATCCGTAAAGGCATTGAGGCGGCTATTTCGGTCAAGAAAAATTCTGATTCGATTGTCGAAGCGATCTCTGCCGAAGACATTGGCAAACTGCCGGACTCAAGCATCGCCGAGTCGATGGCTCGTTTGCCGGGCCTGACGGCACAGCGCACCCAGGGCCGTGCCCAACAAATCAGCATTCGGGGCATGTCGCCAGATTTTTCTACCGCTTTGCTGAACGGTCGTGAACAAGTGACCACGGGCGACAGCCGTGGCGTCGAGTTCGATCAATACCCTTCTGAGTTGCTCAGCGGCGTGGTGGTCTACAAGACGCCTGACGGCGGCTTGGTCGGCCAGGGCCTGTCGGGTACGGTGGATCTTCAGACGGTACGGCCGCTCGACTTTGCCAAGCGCACGCTTGCCGTCAACTACCGCAAACAGCGCTCCGGCATCGATACCGGCATGGCTGAAGGCAATGGCCAACGCCTGAATTTCTCCTACATCGACCAGTTTGCTGATCGCACCGTCGGTGTGGCGCTCGGTTTTGCGCGTTTGAGCGAGACCGGTGCCACGACTTCGCGTTTTGACTCCTGGGGTGGTGGCACGGCCAAGGTCAATGGCGCGGGGGCCGATGTCAATGTGCCCTACAACGGCTTTGGCTGGTTTGCCGACCAGACCACGCAGACGCGTGAAGGCGCGATGGCGGTCTTGCAGTTCAAACCGACCAAGGACTTCTCCAGCACGGTGGACCTGTTCCATTCCAGCTTTGACAAGGTCAAGGCGACCAAGGGTTTCCAGGCGCCTTTGAACGATTCCTGGGTCAGTGGCTTCAACTACGACAAGGCCGGCGTCCTGACCAGCGCCACACTCAATGGCAGTGACGCCACAGCCGGTGTCTTCAACAATGTGCGCGGCGTGGTTCGCAACGACTCGGAAAGCACGCAGGACACGCTGAGTTCCTATGGCTGGAACTCCAAGCTCAAAATGGGCGAGTGGACCGGTGCGCTCGATTTGGCGACCTCCAAAGCGGTGCGTCGCGGCGGCATCATGGAAACCACGGCTGGCACGGCACAGGCCGCTCTGGGCACGGCAGCGCTGGACACCCTGACCTTCAACAACGCACAGGGCTTTACGCCCGGCTTCAACTATGCCGATCGCAGCATCATCAAGCTGACCGACGTACAAGGCTGGGGTGGTGGCGTCGGTTCACCGCAGGCTGGCTACTCCAAGCTGCCGCACGTCGAAGACAAGCTCGACTCCTTCCGTCTGAGTGGCAAGCGCAACCTGCCCGACGGCTGGTTCCTGAGCGCGCTGGACGTGGGGATGAATGTGTCAGACCGTGCCAAGACACGCGAGTTCATCGAAGGTCGTCTGGTGATTCGCGGTGGCAATCCGCTGGGCGCGGCTGACATGCCTGGCACCAGCACAGTCACCGTGGCCGGCATCAACATTGCGACCTTTAACCCGGTCGGCACCATCGGCAGCATTTACGACGTCGTTCCCAAGTTGCACCCGGACATCTTCAACAAGGACTGGACCGTCAAGGAGAAGGTCACCACACTGTACAGCCGTGGCGACATCGACTCCAAACTGTTTGGCCTGCCGGTGCGTGGCAATATCGGCCTGCAATATGTCAAGACCGATCAAAGCTCGACGGCTTTCAACGTGGATCGCGATGCTTCGTCCTGTATCAGCGATCAGAACTGCCCGGCTGCAACATCGACGGTAGGCACTTCCTACAACGATGTGCTGCCGAGTACCAATCTGGTATTTGACCTCGGTGGTGACCAAACGCTGCGTGTTGGCTTGGCCCGTCAAATGGCGCGACCAACGCTCAACGACATGCGCGCCAGCTTCTCGTTCAGCTATGACGCAACCAAGGGCATTTACACCGGTGACGGTGGCAACCCGAACCTGAAACCCTTCCGTGCCAATGCGCTGGATGTGTCGTACGAGAAGTACTTTGGCACCAAGGCCTATGTCGGCGTCGCAGGCTTCTACAAGGACCTGAGCACCTATATCGTCAACATTGCCGATCCGATCTACAACTTCTCGTCCTACGTCAACGGCAACACGCCGGTTGCGCCGACACCCATCGGGCAGTTCACGCGGCCGTTCAACGGCAGTGGCGGCTCGATCAAGGGTATCGAGTTGTCGGCTTCGCTGCCCTTCAACCTGCTGGCCAAGCAGTTGGATGGTTTTGGGACGGTTGCCACCTACTCGAACACATCGAGCTCGGTCAATCTGCCGACCTCCGGCGTGTCGAATGACGGTATTTCCACTGGCACCATTCCCCTGCCTGGCTTGTCAAAAGTCGTCAGCAGCCTGGCGGTGTATTACGAAGCCAACGGTTTCTCCGCCCGCGTGGCACAGCGTCGTCGCTCGGCCTTTGTTGGCGAAGTTACCAACTTCGCGGGTGACCGTCAACTGACCTACATTGACGGCGAAGCCATCAACGACCTGCAACTGGGCTATGAGTTCCAGTCCGGCCCGGCCAAGGGTTTGTCGATCATGTTCCAGGCCAACAACCTGAGCAATGCCCAGTTTGTCCGTTACAAGGACGTACCGACCAACATCATCGAAAAAACAACCTACGGCAAGACTTACCTGTTTGGTATGAATTACAAGTACTGAACGTACGAACCGAAATCTCCAAGGGCTTTGCCCCTTGTCGGCTACAGTCGGCAAGGGGCTTTTTATTTTGATCAGGAGCACGTGAAATGAGCAGCAAGAGCTTGCAGAACATCGTGATCGTGGGCGGCGGGACATCAGGCTGGATGACCGCTACCGCCCTGGCGACCGTGCTGCGCGGCAAGTACAACATCCGCGTTGTGGAGTCCGATGAAATCGGCATCATTGGCGTCGGTGAAGCGACCATTCCCATGATTCAGCGCTTCAACAAGATTGTCGGGATTGACGAAAACGAGTTTCTGCGGCAAACCCAGGGTACCTTCAAGCTCGGTATCGAATTTGTCAACTGGGGCAAGCTGGGCGACCGTTATATGCACGGCTTCGGTGGCCTGGGTCAGGATCTCTGGACGGTTCGTTTTGACCAGTACTGGCAGAAGATGCGTAGACTGGGCAAGGCGCAGGATCTGGAAGCCTATTGCATCACCCGCATGGCGGCCAAAGCCAACAAGTTCATGCCGCCGCGTTTTGATGTGCCCAACTCGCCGCTGGCTGACCTGAACTACGCCTACCATTTTGACGCGAGCCTGTACGCACGCTACCTGCGCAAGCTGGCGCAGGAGCGCGGTGTGCAGCGCACCGAGGGCAAAATCGTCCAGGTGTCGCAGCGTCCAGCCGATGATCATGTGGACGCGGTGCTTCTTGCCAGCGGCGAGCGCATCGAAGGCGACCTCTTCATCGACTGTTCGGGTTTTCGCGGTCTCTTGATCGAGGAGACCCTGAAGACCGGCTACGAGGACTGGACCGAGTGGCTGAAGTGTGACACCGCGCTGGCCGTTCCCTGTGAATCGGCGCCACAGTTGCTGCCCTACACCCGCTCCACGGCGCACCGGGCCGGCTGGCAATGGCGCATTCCCTTGCAGCACCGCATTGGCAATGGCTACGTCTACTGCAGTCAGTTTGTCAGCGACGACGAAGCGGCCGCGACCCTGCTGGCCAATCTGGACGGCAAGCCGCTGGCCGAGCCACGACGCTTCAAGTTCGTACCGGGACTGCGCAAACAGTGCTGGAACCGCAATGTGGTGGCGATCGGTCTGTCCAGCGGTTTTGTGGAGCCGCTGGAGTCGACTGCCATTCATCTGGTGCAGTCGCAAATTGCCAGACTCATCAACTATTTCCCGGATCAGGGCTTCAATCCGGTGGACATCCAGGAGTACAACCGGCAATGCCGCTTTGAGTACGAACGCATCCGCGACTTCATCATCCTGCACTACAAGCTTAATCAGCGTGAGGATTCGAAGTTCTGGCAGCATTGTGCGCAGATGGCCGTTCCGGACACACTGACGCACAAAATGGAACTGTACCGCTCGCATGGCCGCTTGCTGCGCATCGACGACGAGTTGTTTGCCGAACTGGCCTGGTTGCAGGTGATGCAGGGGCAAAATCTGGTGCCGCAAAGCTACCATCCCCTGGTGGACCTGCAGTCAGAAGCGGATACCCAGGACTACCTGGAGAGCGTGCGGGAAGTGATCGCCAAATGCGTTGAGGTGATGCCCGATCATGCCGCCTACATTGCCAAGAATTGCGCTGCCACGGTCTGAGGCTGTGAGCTGCGGCAAGGGATGATGAATAGCTTCGACCTGTCCGTCCTGTTCTTTTTGCAGCTGGCCTTCATTCTGGCAGTCTGCAGGGTCGTTGGCATTCTTTTCAAGCAGCTGGGCCAGTCCCAGGTTGTCAGTGAAATGATTGCCGGTGTGGTCATGGGGCCCTCGCTGATGGGCTGGCTGCTGCCAGACTTCAGTGCCTATCTGTTCCCGCCGGCGTCCCAGCCCATTTTGTTTGCGGTCTGCCAGGTCGGTTTGGTGCTCTACATGTTCCTGATCGGCGTTGAATTCGACATTGAGCTGATCCGCTCAAGGCTGCGCAGCGCGGCGTCGATTTCGCTGGCCGGCATTCTGGCGCCCTTCGCCCTGGGTGCCTTGCTGGCTTTCTATCTGGCCGGTGACTCGAGCTTCTTTTCTCTCAAGACGACACCACTGCAGGCCATGCTGTTCATGGGCGCGGCCATGTCGATTACCGCTTTCCCGATGCTGGCGCGCATCATTTTCGAGCAGGGTTTGTCCAAAACTTCACTGGGCACGCTGGCGCTGGCGGCGGGTTCCATGGACGATGCGGCGGCCTGGTGTGTGCTGGCGGTGGTGCTGGCCAGTTTTCAGAACAACATCAACATTGCCATCTACGCCATTGGCGGCGGCGTGTTGTTTGCACTGGTGACGCTGCTGGTGATCAAGCCGCTCCTGCAACCCTGGGGCAAGAAGGTGGCGGAGAGCGGTGAAATGAGCGTGGGCATCCTCAGCTCGGTGCTGATGCTGACGATGCTGGGTGCCTGGTTTACCGACTTCATTCAGATCTATGCGGTTTTTGGCGCCTTCGTCATGGGTATCGCCATGCCGCGCGGAAAATTTGCGCAGGAGTTGCACCGGATCATTTACCCCTTGACGACGGCTTTTCTGCTACCGGTGTTCTTTGTTTACTCCGGGCTGAACACCAAAATTGGTCTGGTCAATACGCCCTTTCTCTGGCTGATTGCCGCTCTGGTGCTGCTGGCTGCCATCGTCGGCAAGGGCGTGGCCTGCTATCTGGCCGCCCGCTGGCATGGAGAAAGCCACAGAGAAGCCATGGCCATCGGTACGCTGATGAACGCACGCGGCTTGATGGA
>CAITZZ010000182.1 GCA_903897005.1 uncultured beta proteobacterium
CGCTTTGTCACGGTGCTGCCGAAAACCCGCAGCGGCAAACTGCTGCGCCGCGCTGTGCAAGCCGTCTGCGAAGGCCGCGACCCCGGCGACCTGACCACCATGGACGACCCGGCCGCGCTGCAGCAGATCCGGGATTTGATGGCTTGATGCCTTGCGGGACAGATCTTTAGCTCTGTCCCCAACTCGAAAATATGTTTGATCGACTCCTGACCACGACCTGGCTGCTCTTGTGTCTGCTGCTGGCAGCCTGCAGCGGCTATGCGCCGCCCGACGCCGTGATCGGCATGAGCCGCGATGAGTTGCTGCTGCGGATGGGCAAGCCAGACATGGAACTTCCATCGAAGGAAGGTACGCGGCTGGAGTTTCCGCGCGGACCTTTTGGCAGACATACCTGGTTCGTCTATCTCGACGGCAAGGGCAAAGTCAACCGCGCCGAACAGGTGCTGACGGAGAAGAACTTCAATCTCATCAACCCGGACATGACGCAGACGCAGGTACGCCAACTGCTCGGGCGACCCAGTGAAGTGCAGGGGCTCGCACGTGAACGCGGAGTGGTTTGGAACTACCGTTTTGAGAACAATGATTGCCTGTGGTTTCAGGTGGAACTGTCGCAGGAGCAGCAGGTACGCTCGGCCGGCTATGGCGAGCCACCTGAATGCCGGGGACCTGGCGATCGCTCCTGAGTCAGGGAAGACTTGACGGGACCACAGCCGTGACTTCGATCTCGACCTTGGCTTCGTCTTCGATCAGGTCCGCGACCTGAACGGCGCTCATCGCCGGGTAATGGCGCCCCATGACTTCGCGATAGACGGAGCCGATTTCCTTCAAACGGGCGACGTACTCTTTTTTGTCCCTAAGGTACCAGGTCATGCGCACGATGTGTTCCGGCAGACCGCCGCCTGCCGCCACGACGGCGACGCAGTTGCTCAATGCCTGCCTGATTTGCGCGACCAGATCATCGGTCTCGAACTGGCATTGCCCGTTCCAGCCAATCTGGCCGCCAACGTAGATCTGGCGTCCGCTGGCTTCGATGCCGTTGGCGTAACCCCGGGGGGCGAGCCAGCCGTCGGGTTGAAGTGTCTTGTGTGTCATCTCGGTTCCTTCAACAGTTCACGGCCAACGATCAGTTTTTGCACTTCGGTCGCACCTTCGTAAATGCGCAGGGCGCGAATCTCGCGGTAAAGCGACTCGACCTTGACGCCGACGCGCACGCCCTGGCCACCATGCAGCTGCACCGCAGCATCGATGACACGCTGGGCGTTCTCGGTGGCGGTCATTTTGGCCATCGCAGCTTCGCGCGTGGTCGGCAGTTTTTGCACGTCGCGCCGCCAGGCGGCACGCGCCACCAGCAGCGCGGCGGCGTCGATGTCGGTGGCCATCTCACCGAGTTTGGACTGGGTGATCTGAAAATCTGCCAGCGTTTGACCGAACATCGGGCGCTGGCGCACGTGGAGCAGCGCCTCGTCCATGGCGCGACGCGCAAAGCCCAAGGCCGCTGCCGCCACGGACGAGCGAAAGATATCGAGCGTGCGCATCGCCACCTTGAAGCCCTCGCCCGGCGCGCCAAGCCGATTGGCGAGCGGTACTTTCATGTTCGTGAACTTGAGCCGCGCCAGCGGATGCGGTGCCATCACTTCGAGTCGCTCGGCGACCTCGAAGCCCGGCATGTCGGGCGTCACGACGAAGGCCGTGATGCCGCGCGTGCCAGGTGCTTCGCCGGTACGCGCAAAAAGCGTATAGACGTCGGCCAGGCCGCCGTTGGAAATCCAGGTTTTCTCGCCATCAATGACGTAGTGATCACCTTCCAGACGCGCGCTGCAGGACATGGCGCCTACATCGGAGCCGGCCAGCGGCTCGGTCAGAGCGAAAGCGGCAATCCATTCGCCAGCAGCGACTTTGGGCAAGACGTACTGCCGCATCCCGGCCGAGCCAGCGAGCGTGATGGCGCCGGTGCCCAGACCCTGCATGGCGAAAGCAAAGTCAGCCAGACCATCGTGGTAGGCCAGTACTTCGCGCGCCAGGCACAAGGAGCGCGAGTCAAGTTCCGGCAGGGCGCCACCAAACTGCGCGGGAACGCAGTAGCGCAGAAAGCCGGCGGAGCCTAACTCTCGCACCAGGCGGCGGCAGGCATTGTCGGTGTCGTGATGGTCAATCGGTGGGCATTGTCCTGTCCATTCGAGCAGCGCGTCCGAAAGTTGACGATGCTGCGGCTCGTAGAAAGGCAGATCGAGAAAAGAGCGGTCCATGATGTGCCTCCTCAGTTGCCCATGAAAGCCGGCTTTTGCTTGGCAGCAAAGGCATCAAAGGCACGCCGGAAGTCGCCCGTCATCATGCAGATGGCTTGCGCCTGAGCTTCGGATTCGATCATCTCCTCGATACCCATGGCCCATTCCTGGTTGATCATGGTCTTGGTGACGGTATGCGCAAACCAGGGGCCGTCGGCCAGGCTGCGCGCCAACTCGTTTGCCTTGACCAGCAGTTCGTCAGCGCTGTGCAGGCTGTTGAAGAAGCCCCAGCTAGCGCCTTCCTCGGCGCTCATGACACGACCGGTCATGAGCAGTTCGTTGGCGCGCCCCTGCCCGATCATGCGCGGCAGCAAGCCACAGGCGCCCATATCAGCGCCGGCCAG
>CAITZZ010000183.1 GCA_903897005.1 uncultured beta proteobacterium
CGCTGATTTGCCGGGAGCGAATCTGGCAAGCCAGGCGCCGTTGGCCATCGCAGCGGCAACAGTGCCTGCCAGTTCAGGTCCAGCCAAGCCGGCCGCGAGGCCGACTGCTCCGGCGCGCTCTCCGAAGACCAAAGCCAAATTGTCTCTGGCTTCTGAGCCGCTTGCGGTGCTTCCCGTTGACGCCAAACCGGCAACAAAAAAGCGTCCGCCCGTCGCAGCCTCCAAGGTGCCTGCGACCGACAGCAAGCGCGCCTCCGGACGCGTTGTCGGCGCGGCACGCTTGAAACTTGACCCCCTGGATGTGTTGTCGGACCGGATTGCCAATCTAGACTCCTTCATGACCTTTGCGCCCTCGGAGGACGCGCTGGCGAACATCCAGAAAGTGAAGACCCTGGAAGCTGAAGTGAAGGCTTTGCGTGACACCGCTCAGAAGAACGAGCGTGCCTTGGCGGAGTTCAGGAGTCGCCTGCAACAGGCAGAGGCGCAGCGTTCTTCGGGCGAGCTTGTTTACCTGATGGCCGGCGCGGTGGCTTTCTGCCTGCTTGCCGTGTTCTGGCTTTGGTGGCGTCAAAGGCAGGGCGTTGCGGGCGCACAGAGCCGCTGGAGCGACGCAGTTAGCGCGCAGACGCCCCTGACGGACGCGCTGGCGAGCGCGACTGTGATGACGCCAGCGAGCCCCAGCGAGCGGCAAGCCTTGGACCAGGGCATGGCTTACGGGCTGGATGCGCAGTCAGTTCAGCTAACGGATTCACTATTTTCCAAGTTGATGCAGCCTGATGCGACAGGTCAGGGCGGCAGCAAGGCGGTGCCACTGCAGCAAGGCCATGCCAAGTTGATGCGCAGTCTCAATTCGGACGAGATATTGGCGTTGCGCGCACAGGCCGAGGACTGCGTCGCCATCGGCAAACCCGAGCGGGCGCTGGCCCTCTTGAAGCAGCAGATCAGTGAAAGTGACGAGCCCAATCCGTTTATTTATCTTGATTTGCTGACACTGCTTCATGCGATGAGTCTGCAAACTGACTTTCAGCAGTGCGCGCAGGATTTCAATTTGCTGTTTAACGGCAAGGTGCCCGAGTTCGCATTTTTCAAGGATGAGGGCAGGGGCCTGGAGTCCTACCCGGAAGTCTTGTCCAACATCACCGAACACTGGCCGACACTCAAGGTGCTCGAAGTGATTGAGGCCTGTGTGTTTCGCGACCCCTGGGCCGGCAGTGGCGAGCCTTTTGACCTTGCCGCCATGCGCGACTTGATGATGCTCCATGGCGTAGCGCAAAGCCTGGTTCTTGCCGAGATTCCGCCAGGCGAAGCTGCCCCCTCAGCGCATTCGGCAGTTTCCGAGGCGCGCCCGAGCCAGCATGCGGGCCTGGATTTTGACTATACCGATTCCGTGGCATCAAGCTTTCCGGCCTTGTCAAAAAGTGCGCTTGCCGATTTGTTCGGACGTCCGGTCGAGCCGAATGCCACGGTGGATCTGGATCTCGATCTTGATCTCAATTTGTCCGATCTGGATGGGCCGGGGCCTTATGCCACTGTCGCGCCGCCGACCGAACCTGGCGTGCAAACGAAAAACTCGGGCTACTGAAGTCCTTGTGGCTGGGGGTGGGCGAGCCAGGGTTTCTACAATGCCCTGATGTTTTCAGAAATTGCATCCGATGATGCTCATCACTTTGCGCTGTTGCACAGTCTTAACCCCGAGCAGCGCGCTGCCGTCACGCTGCCGCCAGAGCATGCCCTGATTCTGGCGGGTGCCGGGTCCGGCAAGACCCGTGTACTGACAACGCGCATAGCCTGGCTCTTGCAAACTGGCCAGGTTTCGCCGGCGGGTGTGCTGGCGGTGACATTCACCAACAAGGCAGCGCGGGAGATGATGACGCGATTGAGCAGCCTGCTGCCAATCAATGTGCGCGGGATGTGGATTGGCACTTTCCACGGCTTGTGCAACCGCTTTTTGCGCTCGCACTTCAAGCTCGCCAACCTGCCCCAGAGCTTCCAGATTCTCGACACGCAGGATCAACTCTCGGCCATCAAGCGCTTGTACAAGCAGTTCCAGCTCGACGACGAACGATTTCCACCCAAGCAGATGCAGTGGTTCATCGCGGGCTGCAAGGAAGATGGGCTGCGCCCCAATATGGTCGAGGTGCGCGATCAGGAGTCGCGCAAGAAGGTGGAAATTTTCCAGCTCTATGAAGAGCAGTGTCAGCGCGAGGGCGTGGTCGATTTTTCCGAGCTGATGCTGCGCAGCTTTGAACTGTTGCGCGACAACGATCCGATCCGCGAGCACTATCAGAGGCGTTTTCGGCATATCCTGATCGACGAGTTTCAGGACACCAACAAGCTGCAGTACGCATGGATCAAGATGCTCGCGGGAACCGGTTCTGCCGGCTCGGTGGACGACGAATCCAGCTTCAAGCCGAACGGCTGTGTCATGGCGGTGGGCGACGATGACCAGAGCATTTACGCTTTTCGCGGTGCGCGCGTTGGCAATATGGCTGACTTTGTGCGTGAGTTCAAGGTGCGCCATCAGATCAAGCTGGAAGAAAATTACCGCAGCGGCAGCAACATCCTGGACTCGGCCAACGAGCTCATAGCGCATAACAGCAAGCGCCTGGGCAAGAACCTGCGCACCAGTCAGGCTCCGGGTGAGCCGGTGCGCGTGTTCGAGGCAGCCAGCGACTTTGCCGAGGCGCAGTGGATGGTCGATGAAATGCGCCAGCTGGTGGCGGCGGGTCTGGAGCGCAGGGAGATTGCCGTGCTCTACCGCAGCAATGCGCAAAGTCGGGTGATCGAGACGGCCTTGTTCAACGTGGCCATGCCCTACAAGGTCTATGGCGGCCTGCGCTTCTTTGAACGGGCTGAAATCAAGAATGCGCTGGCTTACCTGCGCTTGCTGGAGAACCCGCGTGACGACAGCAGTTTTCTGCGTGCCGTGAATTTTCCGCCGCGCGGCATTGGCCTGCGAAGTCTGGAGCAGTTGCAGGATGCGGCGCGCACGCTGGGCTGCTCGCTGAGCGATGCGGTCGACGGTGTCGGCGGCAAGGCCGGCAGCAATATTGGCGCGTTCCTGGCAAAAATCGAAGTCCTGCGTGAACAGACGCAGGGCCTGACGTTGCGCGAAATTATCGAACTGGTGCTCTCGCACAGCGGCTTGATCGAGCACTACCGGGCCGACCGTGAAGGTGCAGACCGGGTGGAAAATCTGGAAGAACTGGTCAACGCCGCCGAGAGTTTTGTCTCACTTGAGGGCTTTGGCCGCGAGGCGGTGGCGCTGCCGGTGGACGAACTGACCGCTGATGCCGAGACCGGGGAAACACTCTCACCGCTGGCGGCCTTTCTGACGCACGCGGCGCTGGAGGCGGGCGACAACCAGGCCCAGGCCGGGCAGGACGCCATTCAATTGATGACCGTGCATGCCAGCAAAGGCCTGGAATTTGACTGTGTGTTCATCAGCGGCATTGAAGAAGGGCTGTTTCCGCACGAAAACTCGATGAGCGACCGCGATGGCCTGGAAGAAGAGCGGCGTCTCATGTACGTTGCCATCACCCGCGCGCGAAAGCGCCTGTACCTGAGCCATTCCCAGACCCGCATGCTGCACGGCCAGACCCGCTACAACCTGAAGAGCCGCTTTCTTGAAGAGTTGCCAGAATCTGCCCTGAAGTGGATCACCCCAAGGAAGCAGGGACGAGGCTTTGAATTTTCCCCGAGCGGTTCATCTTTCGGTGCTGACCGCAAGCTTGACCTTGCCGCCTCGCCAAGCCTTCGCGCGCCCTTGCTGCACGATTTACGCATCGGCATCAAGGTGTTTCATGGCAAGTTTGGTGAGGGCACAGTCAATGCCCTTGAGGGCAACGGCGACGACGCCCGGGCTCAAATCAATTTCCCGCGGCATGGCGTGAAGTGGCTGGCGCTCAGCGTCGCCAAGTTGACGCTGCTGCCCTGAAGCCATCCATTCAGACAGATTTCAAAGGAGTGCACCATGATTCAAGAAAAAACACTGACCTGTCGCGCGCTGCTAGGTGCGGCGCTTTGTGCTGCAGCATTTGCAGCGCCGACTCTGGCGCAGACGCCCGCCAGCGCAGCACCGCCTGCGACGGCTGCATCGGCTCCCGGTGCCCCGGAAGCGGCGCCTACCGTCCGGCCCGAAATGGGTAACCTGCTGTTAGACGCGCAGCGCCTGTTGGGTGAAAAAAACGCCAAGGACGCTGCCGACAAGCTACGTGCAGCCGAGGCCGTGCCAAATCAGACCCCTTATGAGCAGCACATACTGGCTCGGGTCAAGGGTGCCCTGGCGCAGTTCAGCGGCGACGCCGATATGGCAGCCCAACAGTATCAATTTGCAAGCGAGGGCCCCTGGCTCAAGCAGGCAGATCGCCTGGCCGGCCTGTACAACATTGCCGGCATGTATTACAACGCCAAGAACTACGCCAAGGCGATCGACTTCATCGGGCGCTATCAGCAGCTCGGTGGCACCGACCCGGCGCTGATTGCGCTGCTAGGCCAGAGCCACTACCTCCATGGCGACTATGGCAACGCAGTCAAGGCGCTTGAGGTGGAGATCGGCAAGTCGCTGGCACAGGGCAAGCCGCCGGTCGAAATCCAGCTCAAGCTGCTGGCCGATTCGCGCAACCGCCTGCGCGACGAGCCTGGCTACACCAAGGCCCTTGAAACCCTGGCGCAGTACTATCCGAGCAAGGCTACCTGGCGCAGTCTGATGGCGCGACTCTGGTCCAAGCCGCAATTGGCCAGTCGATTGCAGCTTGACGTGTTTCGCCTGCAAATGGCCAGCGCCGGCATGACCGAAGCGGCCGACTATACCGAGATGGCCGCCCTGGCCTTGCAGGAAGGCTCGGCCATCGAAGCCGCCAGGGTGCTCGAGCAGGGCTACGCGGAGGGCTTGCTGGTCAGTGGCGACAAGGGCAGCGAGTTGCAGCGCCTCACCGACAAGGCTCGCAAGTCGGCGGCAGAAGACCGTGCCACGCTGGAGAAAGACGTGGTGCGCGCCAAGACCTTGCCCGATGGTCTGGCCATGTTCAATTACGGCTTCAATCTGTTTCAGTCCGGGCAGACCGAACGCGGCGTGGCCCAGATGGAGCAGGGTCTGGCCAAGGGCATCTCGCGCAACGCCGATCTGGCCAGACTCAGGCTGGTTGCCGCTTACGCCGAATTGAAGCAACGCGACAAGGCACTGGCGCTGCTGCAAGCACTGTCTGGCAAGACCGATCTGGTTGGGCTGGATGATTGCGTCAGGTATTGGACACTGCTGCTGCGCTAACGCCCTGCGCCCTCAGGTCACGCTGGTGGGCGGCGGTCCGAAGGTGTCTTCAAACGTGAAATAGAGCGAGGTGAAGAACATCGAGGCCAGCAGCAGCAGGGCCGGAAACAGCAAATCACCGACCAGACTCGGCTGACCGAGCAAGCCACCCAGTGTGCTCACGCCGGCCACAACGAGGACCAGCACCGCCAGCCACATCAGGGCAAAAACGACGTACGCCCAGAAGTTGCGCAAACACGCCAGCAGGCTGAAAAACAGGCTCTTGATCGGCGGAAAACCATGCCAGTGCAGCAGTGCCGGTGCGTGCCAGAACATCAGTGACAAAGGCAGGTGCAGGCCAATGAAAAGCCACATTGCGCCCTGGAAAGAGGGTTCGAGCATCATCTCTCGCGTCGGGGTCGCGCCACCCAGATAGACGCGCGCAAAATCACCACCATCAGCCAGCGCGGACAAGCCCAGTGTGACAGAGAAGCCCACTGCGTACAGGGCACCCAACACCAGCATGGCGCGCGCCTGCTGCCGCCCTGCCCGAAAGGCCGCCAGCAGCACCAGCGGCATGGGAAAACGGCCGTCGCTGGCTTGGCGGGTTGCCACCATCAGGCCCAGCGTTGCCGCCGGCAGCAGGGTCATGGCCAGGACGAAGCCAATCAGGGGCACCTGACTGGCAACGGTCATCACCGCCATGAACATGAAGAACAGACCAGCCAGTGCCAGCGGCTGCTTGAAGAAAGTCCGCATGCCCAGCTTGACCCACGCAATACCGGTGCGCGCCGGAAGGATGTTGAGTTTCATGCTGGTTGCAGCATAGCAGCAGGCAGCACCGGGTGTTCCACACGCTGGCGCAGGACGCGTTCAAAGTGGCCCGGATCGTGCGCCTTGAGCAGACTGGCAGTGCGCGGCTGGTGGTAATCCCAAAGTCGTGAAATCCAGAAGCGCAGGGCGCCGCCGCGCAGCATGGCCGGCAGCAGTTCAAGCTCGGCCTGGCTTAGCGGTCGCACCCGACTGTAGGCCCGCAGCAGGGAGCGCGCGCGCGGCGCGTGATGGGCGCCGGTATCAAGCTCCACGCACCAGTCGTTCAGGCACACGGCGAGGTCAAAAATCCAGCTGTCAACGCCGGCAAAATAGAAATCAAAAAAGCCGCTCAGTTGTGGCTTGCCGCCCAGCGTTTCAAACATGACGTTGTCGCGAAACAGGTCGGTGTGGATAGGGCCACGCGGCAAGGCAGCGTAGACCGATGAGGTCGCCACCTTGTTCTGGTAGGCCAGTTCACTGCGCAGCAGTGTCGCCTGCGCGGTGTCGAGTTCAGGCAGGACGACCGGCGCGGTCTCGTTCCACCAGGCAAGGCCGCGCAGATTGGGCTGGCTCAGCGCGAAGTCGCGACCCGCCAGATGCATTCTGGCCAGCGTCGCGCCGACGGCATCGCAGTGCTCGCTGGTCGGCGCCAATTCGCTCTGTCCGCGCAGCTTGTTGACCACGGCGGCCGGCTTGCCCTGGAGCTCAAAGACCAGTTCACCCTGGGCGTTGGCGGTCGGCTCGGGCACCGGTATACCGCGCTGCGCCAGGTGCTTCATCAGGCGCAGATAGAAGGGTAACTGGGCCAGATTCAGACGCTCAAAAAGCGTCAGCACGTATTCGTGGGTGGCGCCGTCGCGACGGGTGCTGACGAAGTAGTTGGTGTTCTCAATGCCGCCGGCGCAACCCTGCATGTGCTGCAGTTCGCCGAGCTTGAGTTCAAGCAGCAGGGCGCGGACCTGTTCGGTCGAAACTTCTGTGTAAACCGCCATGAATCAGAAAATGTGGGCACCATGCATGGCCGGATTGTAGAACCACACGGTCTGGCCTGAGCACAGGCAAAATGGGGTTATGAATGACGCCCAATCAACAAAGAAGAATCTGCTGCTGGTCGATGGTTCCAGTTACCTGTACCGAGCTTTTCACGCCATGCCAGACCTGCGTGCTGTGCCGGGCGACCCGAGCAGCGCGCCTACGGGCGCCATTCGCGGCATGATCAACATGTTGCAAAGTCTGCGCAAGGACTTTCCAGCTGATTTTGCGGCCTGCGTTTTTGACGCCCGCGGACCCACTTTCCGTGATGCGCTCTACCCCGAATACAAGGCGCACCGCTCACCCATGCCGGACGATCTGCGCGCCCAGATCGAGCCGATTCACGAAGTGGTGCGCCTGATGGGCTGGCAGGTGCTGGCGGTGCCCGGCGTCGAGGCCGACGATGTGATCGGCACGCTGGCCGTGACCGCCGCCGCTCAGGACATCGAGGTGATTGTCAGCAGTGGCGACAAGGATCTGGCGCAACTGGTCAACAGCCACATCACCATCATCGACACCATGAACGGCAAGCGTCGCGATGTGGCCGGCGTCGAGGCCGAATTTGGCGTGCCGCCGCAGCTGATGGTGGACTATCAGACGCTGGTAGGCGACGTCATTGACAACGTGCCTGGTGTGCCCAAGGTAGGCCCCAAGACCGCCGCCAAGTGGCTGCAGCAGTATGGCTCGCTCGCCGGCGTGGTGGCCCATGCCGACGCCATCACCGGCGCGGTGGGTGAGAACCTGAGGAAGTCGCTGGACTGGCTGCCGCTGGGGCGCCAGTTGCTGACCATCAAGACGGACTGTGACCTGACTGGCTGGGTGAACGATCTGCCGGCCCTGACGGCTCTGGCCAGCGGCAGCATGAATAAGGATGCGCTGTTTGTCTTTTACGAAAAGTACGGTTTCAAGGGGCTGGCACGAGCCATCGGTACAGCCAAGCCCCGCAGTGAACCGGATCTGTTCGATGCGCCGGTCGAAGCCACCACTGCGGTCAAGTCCAGCGTCACCACGGTGGCCTACGAGACCATCCTGAGCTGGGATGACTTTGATCGCTGGCTCGCCATCGTGGAGAGTGCCGAACTGGTGGCGGTCGATACCGAAACCACCTCGCTGGACGAAATGCGTGCCGAAATTGTTGGCATCAGCCTGAGCGTCAAACCCGGCGAGGCCGCCTACATCCCCCTGGCACACAGCTATGCCGACGCGCCGACCCAGTTGCCGCGCGCTGAGGTTCTGGCGCGCTTGAAGCCCTGGCTGCAGGATGCAAGCAAAAAGAAGCTGGGCCAGCACATCAAGTACGACCGCCATGTCTTTGCCAATCATGGCATCGAAGTGCAAGGCTATGCGCACGACACCATGCTGCAGAGCTATGTGCTGGAAGTGCACAAGCCGCACGGGCTGGCCAGTCTGGCCGAGCGCCATCTGGGTCGCAGCGGCATCAGCTTTGAAGACCTGTGCGGCAAGGGCGTGAACCAGATCTGCTTTGACCAGGTTGAGGTGGACAAGGCGGCGCAGTACGCCTGCGAAGACTCCGACATGACGCTGGACCTGCACCTGGCGCTGTGGCCGCAGTTGCAGTTGGACGCCAAATTGCGCTTTGTCTACGAACTTGAAATTGCCAGCAGCGAGGCACTGTACCGGATCGAACGCAATGGCGTGTTGATTGACGCGCCAACGCTGGCCACGCAAAGCCATGAACTGGGCGTGCGCATTGTGCAACTGGAGAAAGAGGCGCACGAACTGGCTGGCCAGCCCTTCAACCTGAGCAGCCCGAAGCAGATTGGCGAGATCTTCTTTACCAAGCTCGGCTTGCCGGTGGTCAAAAAGACCGCAACCGGCGCACCCAGCACGGACGAAGAAGTGCTGGAAAAACTGGCGGAGGACTTTCCGCTACCGGCCAAAATTCTGGAGCATCGCGGGCTGGCCAAGCTCAAGGGTACTTACACCGACAAGCTGGCGCAATTGGCGCTCCCCCGCACCGGCCGGGTCCACACGCATTACGCGCAGGCCGTGGCGGTGACCGGGCGACTCTCGAGCAACGACCCGAACCTGCAAAACATTCCGATCCGCACCGCCGAGGGGCGGCGCGTGCGCGAGGCTTTTGTGGCGCCGCCGGGCTGCGTGATTGCGAGCGCCGACTACAGCCAGATTGAACTGCGCATCATGGCGCACATCAGCGGCGATGCGGCTCTGCTGCTGGCCTTTCATGACGGCATGGACGTGCACCGCGCCACGGCGGCGGAGATTTTTGGCTGCAGCACGGCGCAAGTGACCAGCGAGCAGCGGCGTTACGCCAAGGTTATCAATTTCGGTCTGATTTACGGCATGAGCGCCTACGGTCTGGCGCGCGCCCTGAACATCGACAACACGGCAGCCAAGAATTACATTGAGCGCTACTTTGACCGTTACCCCGGCGTCAAGCTCTACATGGACCACACGCGCCAGGCGGCCAAGAGCAGGGGCTATGTCGAGACCGTGTTTGGCCGGCGCCTGTACCTGCCCGAGATCAACTCCCCCAACGGACCGAGGCGCAGTGGGGCCGAGCGCGCCGCCATCAACGCACCCATGCAGGGTACGGCGGCGGACCTGATCAAGCTCAGCATGGTCAAGGTACAGCAGGTGCTCGACGACGAAAAGCGCGGCACCAAAATGATCATGCAGGTGCATGACGAACTGGTGTTTGAGGTGCCCGAGTCCGAGGTGCACTGGCTGAAATCCGAGATTCCACGCCTGATGGCGGGTGTGGCGGATTTGAAGGTGCCCCTGCTGGCTGAAGTGGGCGTGGGCGCCAACTGGGACCAGGCCCATTGACCCGACCCTGGGAAGCATGCTGTTATACTTCGCGCCTCAGCGGCTGTAGCTCAGTTGGATAGAGTACTTGGCTACGAACCAAGGGGTCGTGGGTTCAATTCCTGCCAGCCGCACCAAATGAATCAAGGACTTAGCGTCGAAAGGCACTAAGTCCTTTCTTCTTTCTATCGTTTCCCCCGACAAAACCCTGAGTCAAAATCATGGATGACGCTGTGCTTTGATGTACATTGTGATGTATCCACAGCGCCAACGCTGAACAGGGGGCAGTGGTTAGGCGTACTTGGACAAGCAGTCTGAAGGGAGTGCATCATGGGCGCTGAAAAGAAATCGAATCTAGCCTTGTTTGATGGTCAGCAAATACGCAAGCTGTTCCACGCCGGCGAGTGGTGGTTTGTGATTACCGACATCATTGCCGCGCTGACGGATGCTGCCGATCCGACCGACTATTGGAAGAAGATGCGCAGGCGCGACCCCGACTTGGGTGCCGACGTTCAAGGGGGGGGACAAATTGACCCCCCCCTTGCGCTGGCGTTTGCGACGGCAGGCGGGCGGCAAAAGCTCCAGTGCTGGAACACGCAAGGTATTTTCCGCCTGATCCAGTCCATCCCCAGCCCCAAGGCCGAACCCTTCAAACGTTGGCTCGCCAAGGTCGGCAAAGAGCGCCTCGACGAGATTGAAAACCCCGAACTCGCTATGGGGCGGATGCAGGAGCTTTACGAGAAGAAGGGTTACCCCAAGGAATGGATCGACAAGCGCCTGCGCGGCATTGCGGTGCGGCAAGACCTGACCGACGAGTGGAAGCAGCGCGGTGTCAGCAACAGCCAGGAATTCGCCATCCTGACCAACGAGATCATGCACGGCACTTTTGCGTTGAAGGTGGACGAGTACAAGCAGGTGAAGGCACTGGCGCACGAGAACCTGCGCGATCACATGACGGACATCGAGTTGATCCTGACCATGCTGGCCGAGGCCACCACCACCAAGTTGCACCGCGACCGCGACTCCATAGGCATGACACCGCTCAAGAAGGACGCCAAGGACGGTGGTGCCGTGGCCGGGCGCACGCGCAAGGACATCGAGAAGCAGAGTGGTCAGCCCGTGATTTCTGCAGCGAACTTCAAGCAGTTGGCAGCGAAAAATACGAAAAGGTTGAAGGATGACTAGGTGTCCGGCTGCACCGGTTTGAAAGCTCGCAATGAACAAAGCCTTTACCAAAGAGACAGACGACGAGGACGATGTCGAACCGCCGGTGCCCCCTGATGTTGCTGGCGCCAGGAACTACATCACGGCCGCGGGCTACGCGCGGATTCATGCCGAGTTGATGGCGTTGATCGATGTCGAGCGCCCCAAGGTCGTGGAGATCGTGCATTGGGCAGCCAGCAACGGCGACCGCTCCGAGAACGGCGACTACATCTACGGCAAGAAGCGTCTGCGTGAAATTGACCGGCGTATCCGCTTTCTGACCAAGCGGCTCTCGCTGGCCGAGGTGGTCGACCCTACGGTGCATCACGGTGGTGATCAGGTTTTCTTTGGCGCCTGCGTGACCTACGCGGACGACAGCGGTGCGCAGCGCAGCGTCACAATTTTGGGTATTGACGAGGTTGACAGCGCGCAGGATCAGGTCAGCTGGGTCTCGCCGATTGCACGAACCTTGCTCAAGAGTCGCAGCGGTGACGTGTTGCAGTTGACAACGCCGGCCGGCGTGGTCGAGATCGAGGTGCTCAGCGTGCGCTACCCGGCGCCACCGGTCAGTTAACCGTCGCGCTGTTGCTGCTGCGCTCGGCCTTCAGCACTGAAGGCGTTCTTCGGAGATTGCGCAGTGCGGCGTCGAGTTGAGCGCCATCGCGCACGGCGATCAGAAAGCGCAGTTCAATGGCCTCCTGGACGGCCTCATCGGGTATATCGACGCGGGCAATATCCACTTCGGCGGCCGCCAGTGCGGCGGCCACGCGCGCCAGCACCCCTTTGCCATTGGTGACGGTGACCACCACTTCGGACTCGAAGGTGCGCAGCGGTTCGTCGGACCATTCGACGCCAATAAAGCGCTCGCTGTCCTTGTGCTTGAGCTTTCTGGCAACGGCGCAGTCTTCCACGTGGACGATCAGGCCTTCACCGCGCCCCAGATAGCCAACGATGCTGTCGCCCGGAATCGGTCGGCAGCAGCGAGCATACGAGACCGAGGCGTTTTCGCTGCCATCGAGCATCACGCCGCCCTGCGCACCTGACTGATTCATGGCAAAGCGTTCGCGCGTGAGCAAGACCGCGTCGAGCTTTTCGCCGCTGTCTGTCAGCAGCGCGCGCAGCCGTTTGGCAACAATGCTTGCGATGCGTTTGCCCAGGCCAATATCGGTCAACAGTTCGGACTGGCTCTTGTTGCCACTGAAACGCAGCAACTTGTCCCAAACCTGTTTGTTGCGGGCGGTTTCTGCCAGCGTCTTGTCGATGCCCTCAGCGCGCAGGGCTTGGGTCAACATTTTCTCGCCCAGGCTCTGCGAGTCGGCCAGCGCCATGGTCTTGAGGTGCTGACGGATTTTGGAGCGCGCGCGCGCCGTTCTGACAAAACTCAGCCAGTTCGGGTTGGGCGTGGCGTCGGACGCCGTCACGATTTCAATCACGTCGCCGTTTTTCAGCTCGGTACGCAAAGGTACCTGCTCGCCGTTGATCTTGGCGCCCTGGGTGCGGTCACCCACGTTGCTGTGAATGGAGTAGGCAAAATCAACCACCGTGGCTCCGCGCGGCAGCGCCATGATTTGACTTTTTGGTGTGAAGACGTAAACCGCGTCCGGAAACAGGTCCACCTTGACGTGGTCCCAGAACTCTGCGGCGTCGCGCGTCTCATTCTGGATGTCGAGCAGCGACTGCATCCACTTGGAGCCGTGGCGGTCGCTCACGGCGGCCTGTGCCGGGCTGTTCACCTTGTACAGCCAGTGCGCAGCCACGCCGGACTCGGCAACCACGTTCATCGCATCGGTGCGGACCTGGAATTCGACGCTGATGCCGGACGGGCCAACCAGCGTGGTATGGAGCGATTGGTAGCCGTTGACCTTGCCAATCGCAATGTGGTCCTTGAATCTGCCGGGCACGGGTTTGTAGAGCTGGTGCAGGATACCCAGTGCCGTATAGCAGTTGATCACGTTGGGGGCCAGAACGCGAAAGCCGTAGATGTCGGTCACCTGGGCGAAGCTCAGGTGCTTTTCGGTCATCTTTTTGTAGATCGAATACAGGGTCTTCTCGCGTCCGCTGATGCGTACCTCCATGCCGCTGGCGGCAAAGGCCGACTCAACCTCTCTTTGAACCTTCTGGATCAGGTCCCTGCGCCGGCGTCGTGCTTTGGCCACTGCTTTGGACAGGACGGCAAAGCGCCAGGGCCGCAGATGACAAAAAGCCAGATTCTGCAGTTCACGGTAGGCCTGATTCAGACCCAGGCGGTGTGCGATCGGGGCGTAGACCTCCAGCGTTTCGGATGCAATGCGTGCCCACTTCTCGCGCGGCACGTCCGCCAGCGTGCGCATGTTGTGGGTGCGGTCGGCCAGCTTGATCAGGATGACGCGCATGTCCCTGGCCATCGCCAGCAACATCTTGCGGAACGACTCGGCCTGGTTTTCTTCCCGCGTATTGAAATGCAGTTTTTCGAGTTTGGTCAGACCGTCCACCAACTCTGCCACGGCCGGGCCAAAGCGCTCGACCAGTTCAGGCTTGGTGACGCTGCAGTCTTCCAGTGCGTCATGCAGCAAGGCGGCCATCAGCGCCTGGGCGTCGAGTTTCCAGTCAGCGCACTGCGCGGCCACGGCGATCGGATGTGTGATGTAGGGCTCGCCGCTATCGCGGATTTGCCCCAGATGGGCCTGGTCGGCAAAGCGGTAGGCGCTGCGCACCAGTTCCAGATCAGCCAGTGTGAGGTAGTCCAGCTTGGCGGTCAGACTGGCGAAGCTGGCCGCTGCTGCGTTGGCTGCAGCAGGGTGGTTGCCGGTAGGGGTTTTGAGCGTTGTACTCACCCCCTGAATATAGCGCGCAGCAGCGCGTTTGTGCCACCGCAACAAAAAAGCACCGCCAGCGGTGCTTTCGCAAGGAGTCGCAGCGCTTTAGAGCGGGACCTTTTTCAGCATTTCCAGACCGATTTTGCCGGCGGCAATTTCGCGCAGGGCGGTGACGCCCGGCTTGTTCTTGCTGGTCACCTTGGCGGCGTGGCCCTGGCTCAGCATACGCGCACGGTAGGTGGCGGCCAGCACCAGCTGGAAGCGGTTGGGGATCTGCAGCAGGCAGTCTTCGACAGTAATACGGGCCATGAAATTCTCCGAGAGATCAGTGAAGGCACTAGGGGATGTGCAGAGCTTTGAAAGTTTCAGCCCTGGCGCGACGTTGCGCCGAGAACTTGAGTCGCTGGGAGTGAACGATCGCCTTGAGGTCAAAAAGCGCTCGGTCAAACAGCTCGTTGATTATAACGAAGTCGAACTGATGGACCTGTGCCACTTCGAGGGCCGCGTTTTTGAGCCGCAAATCGATGACTTCGGGGGTATCTTCGCCGCGACGCTCCAGACGGGAACGCAATTCTTCCCAACTAGGAGGCAGGATGAAGATGCTGATGGCGTTGCTGAATATCTTCTTGATCTGCAGTGCGCCCTGGTAATCGATTTCGAGGATGACATCGGCGCCCTGACTCATGCGCTCTTCAATCGCCTTCTTGGAGGTGCCGTAGCGGTGCTGGTGCACATGCGCCCATTCGACGAAGGCATCAGCCTGCACCATGGCATCAAACTCGGGCTTGGAGACAAAAAAGTACTCGCGGCCATGCTTTTCCTGGCCGCGCGGGGCGCGCGTGGTGTGCGAAACCGAGGGTTGCACGTGCGAGTCAAGCTCCAGCAAGGCTTTGACCAGGCTTGATTTGCCGGCTCCACTGGGGGCGGCAACGACGAATAAGTTTCCGGGATAGTCCATTCGAGGCGCTATTCTATGTTCTGCACCTGCTCTCGCAGTTGCTCGATCAATACTTTCATGTCAACCGAGATATGGGTCAGTTCCAGCGCAGCTGATTTGGATCCCATGGTGTTGGCTTCACGGTGCAATTCCTGAATCAGGAAATCAAGCCGCTTGCCAATTTCTCCACCCTTTTTGATCAGGCGCTCGATTTCGTCGAGATGCGATACCAGGCGCGTGATTTCTTCGGCTACATCAATCCGGATGGCAAACGCCGTGGCTTCGGCCAGCGCGCGGTCCTGCGCCATTTCCGGCAGGGTGGCGCCGTCAGCCAGGGCCATGGCTTCCTGCCAGCGGTCCATGAAACGTTGGCGCTGCTGTGCCACCAGTTGCGGCACCAGCGGCTTGGCCTGGCCGGCCAGCGTGCGCAACTGGGCAATCTGATCGAGCATGGCGCTGGCCAGGCGCTCGCCCTCGCGCGCTCGTGCGATCAGCAGTTGTTTGAGTGTTTGCTCTGCCAGTGGCAATACCTCCTTGCTCCAGTCCCGAGCCGACGCCTGCTCGCTGATGCCAAGGCGGATCACGTCGGCCACACTCAGCGGTCTGGCATCGGGCAACCAGGCCCTGACGCTGTCCTGCACCGAACCCAGGCGTTGCAACAACCGCGGATGGGGGTCCGGCACGGCTGCGCTGGCGCCACTCTCGATCAGGACGCGGACCTCGATCTTGCCGCGTTTGATGTGAGCGGCGATGATCTCACGCAGTGCCGGTTCATGCGGGCGCAATTCCTCAGGTAGACGGAACGACAGGTCCAGAAAGCGGCTGTTGACCGACCTGATCTCCAGGCCGAGGTGACTCGAAGCGGCCGCTCTGGATTCGGCTTCGGTACTGGCGTGGCTTGCGTTGTGCTGGGCACTGGCGTAACCGGTCATGCTGTAAACTGGCATCTCAACTTTCTGTTCAATGGGATGGACTTGAGAATAACCCGATTCGTGTAGAGCCGGCGCTTGTTCGTTCAAAAATTATGGCCAAGGTCAAACCGGCACCCTTACCGCCCGACACCATGATTGGTGGCTACCGCGTATTGCGTAAAGTAGCCGCTGGTGGGTTTGGCGTGGTCTATCTGGCGGTCGACTCCGCAGGTCAGCAGGTTGCCATCAAGGAGTACCTGCCCGCTTCGTTGACGACACGGGTTCCGGGTGCGCTGGCGCCCGAGGTGCCACCGGAGAAGTTGTCCTTGTACCGGCTCGGCTTGAAGAGTTTCTTTGAAGAAGGGCGCTCTCTGGCGCAGATCTCCCACCCTTCGGTGGTTAGTGTGATGAACTTTTTCCGGGAGAACGAAACTGTTTACATGGTGATGAATTATCTGGAGGGAGCTTCCCTGCAGGATTTCATTGTCACGGCGCGCGATCTGAAACAGGCCAAGGTCTTCCGTGAGTCCACCATCCGTTCCCTGTTTGACGAAATTCTGCGTGGTTTGAGAATTGTTCACCAGCACAAAATGCTGCACCTGGACATCAAGCCGGCCAACATCTTCATCACCGATGACAACAAGTCGGTGCTGATTGACTTTGGCGCCGCACGTGAAGTGCTGAGCAAGGAAGGTAATTTCATTCGTCCGATGTATACGCCGGGGTTTGCGGCGCCAGAGATGTACCGTCGCGACGCTGCGATGGGGCCCTGGACTGACATCTATGCCATTGGTGCCTGCATCTACGCCTGCATGCAGGGCTACC
>CAITZZ010000184.1 GCA_903897005.1 uncultured beta proteobacterium
GCTTTCCTGAATTGCGAATATTCTCGCACGACTGGCGCCCCGGTCTTCAGCCCTTTCACCTGTTGTCAGGTTTTGCCGGGAAGTGCCATCTTGCCAGCGTCGAGCCGTGCTTTCAGGAATCCGCCCGAACCATAGCGCGTGACACGACTGTAATAGCGCGTTGTCAATCGCTTGACCATGGCAGAGTATGCATCCACCAGCGTCGGCAAGATGGTAAAGCTGTCGTAATTGACAATCACGGCCACTCGTTCGGTCGCACTATGGACCAGCGGAGCCAGCAAGTCTTCGATCAGTCGCTCAACTTCGACAATATCGGACAAGGCGTCAATCGCCAGGCCTTCGCAGTTGATGAACAGCAATCTGCGCTTGCTGTCAAACTCGAATCGCCGCTCCAGCGGGGTTGCCAGCAGACGCTCACGCAAACCCATCTTTTGCTCGGAGAACAGTGCACCGTCCATCAGCTTGAGTTGGGGGCTGATGGCAGGCCTGAAATCCATCTGCGCGAGCACATCGCGCTCCAGGTCAATTCCGGGTGCGATTTCTATCAACTCCAGCGCACCGTCCGCGCCGTCACCGATCAGGCGCAAGACGCAGCGCTCGGTCACGTACAGCACGCGCTGCCCCCGCTTGCACGCTTCACGACCGCTGAAGGTACGGTGCTCCACCGCCTTGACGAACTTGCGCGTCCTGCCCTCGCGCAGCACCTGCAGATTTCCACCATCGATCCGGATCTGGAGATCGTCTGCCGTGAAGGTGCCAGCAAAGACGACCATCTTGGCGTTTTGACTGATGTTGATAAAGCCGCCGGCGCCGGCCAGTCGCTTGCCAAACCGGCTGACATTCAAATTACCCTGTGCGTCGGCCTGGGCCAGGCCAAGGACAGCAATATCGAGTCCACCGCCGTCATAAAAATCAAATTGATTGGGCTGATCAAGCACCGCCTGGGTGTTGACAGCGGCGCCAAAACTCATGCCGCTGGCCGGGATACCGCCGATGACACCAGGCTCGGCCGTCAAGGTCAGCAAATCAATCAATTTTTCCTCTGTTGCCACGGCGGCCACACCTTCCGGCATGCCGATGCCAAGGTTGACCACGGAGTCGGGGCGCAGTTCCATGGCGGCGCGCCGGGCAATCACCTTGCGCTCGGTCAGCGCCGCCACTGCCAGGGTTTCCAGCGGCACCCGAATCTCCCCCGAATAAGCCGGGTTGTATTGCTCGGCAAAGGTCTGCATGTGGTGCGCTGGATCGCTTGCGACGACCACCGCATCCACCAGTACCCCCGGCACCCGCACCTGGCGTGAGTGCAGTGTGCCGCGCTGTGCCACGCGCTCGACCTGCGCGATGACGATGCCGCCCGAGTTGTGCGCCGCCATGGCGATGGCCAGCGCTTCGAGCGTCAGGGCCTCGCGCTCCATCGTCAGATTGCCATCCGGATCGGCGGTCGTAGCGCGGATGATGCCTACCGAAATCGGAAACGCCTTGTAGAAGAGGTAGTCCTTGCCGTCGACCTGCATCAGCCGGACCAGTTCCTCGGTGGTGCGAGCGTTGATCTTGCCGCCACCAAAGCGCGGATCAACAAAAGTATCGAGCCCAACATGAGTCAGGGTGCCCGGCTTGCCAGCGGCAATATCACGAAACAAATGCGTGATCACGCCCTGGGGCAGGTTGTAGGCTTCAATCTCGTTGTCGACCGCGAGCTTTTGCAGCGCCGGTACCAGCCCCCAATGCCCTCCCACAACGCGCTTGACCATGCCACGGTGGCCAAAGTGGTTCAGCCCGCGGGACTTGCCATCGCCTTGGCCGGCCGCATACACCAGCGTCAATTGACCCGGCGCGCCCACGCCGCTGTCCTGCTGACTGGCCAGAAAGCGCTCTTCCAGCGCGACCGCAATACCTTCGGCAAAGCCGACCCCGACAAAGCCGCTGGTGGCTACGGTGTCGCCATCGTGAATAAGGCGGACCGCTTCCGCGGCCGACACGATCTTGTTGCTGCGGGTACCGGGTCCAACATGTTCATTGAGATTGAAATTGGTATGCACCGTCACTCCTGGGTCTTGGCCCTGTCATATCTGACATTGTCAGCCAAAAGACCCCGGCGCAGACCGCGGCCGAGACGCTAAACTCGAAGCATGTGCCAATTGCTTGGAATGAACAGCCGCCTGCCGGCCAGCTTGACCCTGAGTTTTACCGGTTTTTCGCAGCGCGGAGGCTGTACCGACCACCACGCCGACGGCTGGGGCATTGCCTTCTTTGAGAGCGAGGAGGCTACACCCGATCAACCCGGCAAAGGGGTGCGCTACTTCGTCGACAAGCAGGGCGCATCGACCTCGCCCATGGCCAGCATGCTGCGCACCTACCCGATCAAGAGCCACAACGTGGTAGCGCACGTGCGCAAGGCGACGATAGGCGCTATCTCGCTGGAGAACTGCCATCCGTTTGTGCGCGAGTTGTGGGGGCGCTACTGGGTCTTTGCGCACAACGGTGATCTGAAGGACTACCAGCCGACACTGCACGGCAGTTTCAGACCCGTCGGCAACACCGACAGTGAGCTTGCTTTTTGCTGGCTGCTGCAAGAACTGGCCAAGTCGCATGCTGGCGTCCCGAGTGTCGCTGAGCTGACCTGCACGCTGGCTGAACTGGTACCGCAAATCGCAAAACACGGCACCTTCAATTTCCTGCTGAGCAACGGTCAGGCTTTGTGGGCGCACGCCAGCACGCAGCTACATTACGTGATGCGCCAACACCCGTTCACCCAGGTGCATCTGAAAGACGACGACGTCAGCGTCGATCTGGCCGATCTGAACGGGCCCGATGACCGCCTTGCGATCATCGTCACGGAACCGCTGACGACCAACGAAGAATGGATTGCCATGAGGCCCGGCGAACTGCAGGTGTTTGTCGACGGTGCACGCGCGGCCTGCAGTTGTTGCACACAGCCGGCGTCGCTCAGGGTTTGAGTGCAAGCTCCAGGGCATCCATGAACATGGCTGCCACATCAAAACCGGTCTGATCGAAAATTTCCTGGAAACAGGTCGGGCTGGTGACATTGATTTCGGTCAGGCTGTCGCCGATCACGTCGAGCCCGACCAGCAGCAAGCCACGCGCAGCCAGCACCGGCCCAAGGGACTCGGCAATGAAGCGGTCGCGCTCGCTGAGTGGCTGAGCTACCCCCTTGCCGCCAGCGGCCAGATTGCCGCGCACCTCGCCCCCCTGCGGGATGCGCGCCAGACTGAAGGGCACCGGCTTGCCTCCGATCAGCAGCACGCGCTTGTCGCCTTGCGCAATGGCTGGCAGGAACTTCTGCACCATCAGCGTCTGCGCGCCCTCCTTGTTCAAGGTCTCGATGATGGCGCCAAGATTAAGGCCGTCCTGCCGGACCCGGAAAATGCCCATGCCGCCCATGCCATCCAGTGGCTTGAGGATGATGTCCTGGTGCTGCGCGTGAAAACGCCTGACGTCCTGCGCCGAGCGGGTCACCAGGGTCGGGCCAATGAACTGCGGAAACTCCAGAATCGCCAGCTTTTCCGGGTGGTCACGCAAGGCGCGCGGCTTGTTGAAAACCCGCGCCCCCTCGCGCTCGGCCTGCTCAAGCAGATGGGTGGCGTAGAAGAACTCGCTGTCAAAAGGCGGGTCTTTGCGCATCACGATGGCGTCGAACTCACGCAGGGGACGCAGCCACTGACCCTGCGTCTGGTACCAGGCGTCGGCCTCACCGGTCAGCCTGATGCTGCTGCCATGCGCCTGCACCAAACCGCCGCACAACCAGGAAATGTGCTGCGGCTCGCAGACCGAGATCTGGTGGCCACGGGCCTGCGCCGCGCGCATCATGGCGAAGCTGGTGTCCTTGTAGATCTTGAAGGAGGACAGCGGATCAGCAACAAAAAGCAGGTTCATATTTCGATCTTGGAGCCCAGTTCGACCACCGCGTTATTGGGCAGTTTGAGAAAGTCCGCCGCAGCGCTGGCGTTGTGATGCATCTGTGAGAACAGCTTCTCACGCCACTGCGCCATGCCGCTGTCGATGGTCGGAACCACCGTATCGCGCGACAGGAAATAGCTGGTGGTCATGCTGTCGAGTTCGCACCCGTGGCCCTTGATCTGCTGCAGCGCCTTCGGGATATTCGGGTCGTTCTTGAAACCGTAGTGAATCACAACCTGCCAGCAGTCGTGCCCTAAGGACTCGATCTCGACGCGCTTGTCCAGTCCGATCCACGGCACCTCGTGGTTGCGTACCGTCACGAACAGATTGTTCTGATGCAACACCTTGTTGTGCTTGAGGTTGTGCAGCATGGCATTGGGCACGGTACCAGGAGCCGCGGTCAGGAATACGGCGGTCCCGTCCACCCGCAACGGCGGACTGACAAACACCGCTTCCAGAAAACTATTCAGATCAATGGCATCGGCCTGCAACTTCTGGTTGAGCAGACGTCGGCCGTCCTTCCAGGTCATCATGAGCGTGAAAATCGCACCACCAATCGCCAACGGGAACCAGCCGCCTTCAAAGAGCTTGAGCAGATTGGAGGCCCAAAATGCAAGATCGACCAGCAGGAAGAAGCTGGTTGCGCCAAGACAAAGCGCTAGTGGGTAGTGCCAGCTGTAGCGAATCACGAAGAAGGTCAGGATGGTGGTGATCAGCATGTCGGTACAGACCGCGATGCCATAGGCAGCCGCCAGGTTGCTGGAGGATTTGAACATCACGACCGCCAGCACAATCGCCACGAACAGGCCCCAGTTGACAAACGGAAGGTAGATCTGACCGGTGTCCTTGACGCTGGTGTGCTGCACCTGCAATCGCGGCAGATAGCCGAGCTGAATCACCTGCTTGGTGACCGAGAAGGCGCCCGAAATTAGCGCCTGCGATGCAATCACCGCCGCCAGCGTAGCGAGCCCCACCAGTGGCAGCAAGGCCCAGTCCGGCGCCATCATGAAGAAGGGGTTCTTGACCGCCGCCGGGTTGCTCAGCAGCAAGGCGCCCTGACCAAAGTAGTTGAGCGTCAGCGCCGGCATGGCTACGGCAAACCAGGCCAGACGAATCGGCTTCTTGCCAAAGTGACCCATGTCGGCGTACAGCGCCTCGGCGCCGGTGACGCACAGCACCACAGCACCCAGAATGACAAAGGCAATGGTCGGGTTATGAAAGACAAAACCGAGCGCGTAATGCGGACTCAGGGCCCACAGTATTTCGGGTCCGGAGGCAATATTGACCACCCCCAACAAGGCGATGATCAGAAACCACACCACCATGACCGGGCCAAAGAAACGACCGATGCTGGCGGTGCCGCGTTTTTGCACCATGAACAGGCCCAGCAGAATCAGGATGGCCAGCGGCACCAGGTACTTCTTGAAGGCAGGCGAGACCACCTCCAGGCCTTCGACCGCACCGAGTACGGTGATGGCCGGTGTGATGACACCATCGCCATAGAAAAGGCAGGTGCCAAAAATGCCTACCAGCAGCAGCACACGGCGCAGTTGCGGCCTGTCCTTGACCGATTGCGAGGCCAGCGCCAGCATAGCCACCAGACCGCCCTCGCCATTGTTGTCGGCACGCAGCACCAGCACCACGTACTTGACCGAGACGATCACCGTCAGGGTCCAGAAGAAGATCGACAGGATGCCGTAAATATTGTCGGGGGTGAAGGGAACATGGCCGGAGCCAAAAACCTCTTTCACCGCGTACAGCACGCTGGTACCGATGTCGCCGTAAACGACGCCGATCGCACCCAGTGTGAGCGCACTCAGGGAAGATTTGGACGCTGCCACGGTTTCATTCCATCCTGCGCGACAGACCGGCGGCGCAGCGCCTACGCATAGACCTCGGCATCCGGGTCGGTCGCTTCGAGTTCGTAGCTGGCAGCCAGCATGGCCAGACGCGCCACGACGCCGTACATGTAAAAGCGATTCGGAGCGCTGGCGCCAGGCTTGCTGCCGGGCTGCGGCAGGTGCGTGCTGTGCTCGAAGGCCAGCGGTACAAAGCTTGATCCTGGCAGATTCAGATTCTCGTCGACACCGGTATCCGGATGAATGCGGTAAAAGCCACCCACCACGTAGCGATCCATCATGAACACGACGGGCTCGGCCACCGCATCGTTGATTCGCTCCTTCGTCAATACGCCTTCCTGCAGCAATACATCGTGGCATTGCCCAAGCAGTCTGCCAGCGCCCAGCCTGGCTTGCACGGTCAGGCTGAGCGCCGGCAATTCCTTGGCATCACGAACAATCACGACGCCCAGGCCGGGCGCCGCGTCGTCCGTCTTGACGACGATAAAAGGCTTTTCCTTGATGCCATATTCCTTGTACTTGCGCCGAATCTTTGCCAGCAGCGCGTCAGCCTGGCTGGCCAGACTCTCCAGCCCCGGATCCTGCAGCAGATCGACGCCAACGCATTTGTCGAACATCGGATTGATCAACCAGTGATCAACTCCGAGCAACTTGCCCATGCGTTTGGCCACCTCTTCGTAACACTTGAAATGTTTGCTCTTGCGCCGCGTCGACCAACCCGCGTGCAAGGGCGGCAGCAGGTATTGCTCGTGAATTTCTTCCAGTATGCCGGGTACGCCAGCCGCCAGATCAGTGTTGAGCAGAATCGTGCAGGGGTCAAAATCCTTCACGCCCAGACGTCGCTTGCCGCGAAGAACCGGCTCCAGCGTCACGGTCTCGCCGTTCTCCAGCGCAAAGGCGGTTGACTTCTTGATGGCCGGGTCGATGGAACCCATGCGCACGTTGAGACCGGCCATATAGAAAATGCGCCGCAACTGCGCCAGACTCGACAGGTAGGAGCTACTGGTAGAGCGGTTCTCCGGAATCAGCAAGAGATTGCGCGCTTCAGGGCAGATTTTTTCGATCGCCGCCATGGCCGCCTGCACTGCCAGCGGCATCATTTCCTGGGTCAAGTGGTGCCAACCGTCAGGGAACAGGTTGGTCGCCACGGGCGCGAGCTTGAAGCCGGCATTGCGGACGTCCACCGAACTGTAAAACGGCGGTGTGTGCTCCATCCATTCAAGACGAAACCAGCGTTCGATGGCGGGCATGGAATCGAGCACGCGTTGCTCGAGTTCATTGATGGGTCCGGTAAGTGCGGTGACGAGATGTGGAACCATACGGTCCTCGGAGGTAATTTTAGGGGGAAAGCTGCCTGGATTTTAGGGAATCTGGACCAATCGCTACGAGGTTTCAGGCACGCAGCTCACCATTTCCCAGCACCACGTACTTGAGTGATGTCAGGCCCTCGATGCCGACCGGGCCGCGGGCGTGAAATTTGTCGGTGCTGATGCCGATTTCAGCACCCAGCCCGTACTCAAACCCGTCCGCAAAGCGCGTGCTGGCATTGACCATGACGCTGGCCGAATCGACCTGTTGCAGGAAAGCCTGGGCATGCATGTGGTCCCGCGTGATGATGGCGTCGGTATGGTGCGACGAATACTGGTTGATGTGCTCGATGGCCTGATCCACTCCATCAACCAGCTTGATGCTGACCACGGGCGCCAGATATTCCTGGTACCAGTCCTCATCGCAGGCCGCTTGCCGGTCAGCGCCCGCCAGTGTGGCAAGCAGGGCCATACTTTCCTGATCGCAGCGCATCTGCACGCCTTTGGCGGCAAACACAGCCCCGATCCGGGGTAAAAATTCGGCGGCCACGGCGCGCGCCACCAACAGGCTCTCCATCGCGTTGCAGGGACTGTATTTTTGCGTCTTGGCGTTGTCCACCACGCGCACGGCCATCTCCAGATCGCAGGGGTCATCGACATAGACATGGCAGTTGCCATCCAGATGCTTGATGACAGGTACGCGGGCCGAGCGGCTGATATGCTCGATCAAACCCTTGCCACCGCGTGGGATGATGAGGTCAATGTACTGAGGCAGGCTGATCAGTTGATCCACCACCGCGCGATCGGTGGTTTGCACCAGTTGCACGGCATCGCCTGGCAGACCACTGTCGAGCAGCGCCTGTTGCACCAGACAGGCCAGCGCCTTGTTGGAGTCAATGGCTTCGGAGCCGCCGCGCAGGATGCAGGCATTGCCGCTCTTGATCGACAGGCTGGCGGCCTCGATCGTGACGTTCGGGCGACTCTCGAAAATCATGGCAAAAACACCGATGGCAACCCGCATCTGGCCGACCCGGATGCCGCTGGGCTGCTGCTTCATGCCGATGATTTCTCCGATCACGTCGGGCATCGCCGCAAGTTGTTCACAGCCCTGGGCACAGGTTTCGACGTCTTTGGCGCTCAAGCGCAGACGATCGAGCAGCGGCGCGGCCAGCCCCGCTGCCTGCGCGCGCGCGAGGTCGCCCGCGTTCTCCACCTGCAGCATCGGCAGGTTGGATCGCAAGAGTTCAGCCAGGCGGCGCAAGGCCCTGTTCTTGCTCGCTGCAGGCATCCTGGCCATCTGCACAGAGGCTGCTCTTGCCTTGCCACCAAGCTCCTGGGTGTAGTCCGAAATGTTGAGCACCGTCATGCTTTCATTCTCTCATGAGACAGCGCCGCCTGGCGCCCGCGCGGCGCCGTGGGCTGCAGTTGACATTCGCGGCACACCAGCAGCGCCAGGCGCTGCAAGGCCTGCCAGTTGTCCAGCGGCCAGTCGGCGCGTTTCAGACCCTTGATGATGCCGTCCACCTGATGCGCGGCCTGCAGCCATTGCGCCAGCGTGGCATCACTCAGCCTCGGCAGCACACGTTCGAACAGGCGTTCCTTGGCACCCCAGACACGCTGCTCGCGCAGTGCCAGCGGTAGTGGCCGCCCGGCACCGACTGCGTCCTTGACCCGTTTGAGGGCGCGAATGTCTTCGCTCAAGGTGTAATGGACCAGCACTTCGGCCTCACCCTCGGCCTGCAAACCTTCGAGCATGCGAGCGACCCGACGGCTCTGGCCCGCCAGCACGGCCTCCGACAGTTTGAAAACATCGTAGCGCGCGACATTCAGTACCGCACTCTCGACCTGCTCGAAACCGAGCTCGCCGGGGGCGAACAACAAGGCCAGCTTCTGGATCTCCTGATGCGCAGCCAGCAAATTACCCTCCACCCGGTCGGCAAAGAACTGCAGAGTGCGCTGGCCCTCTTCCCCGGCAAGCACGCGCTGGCCCTGCGCCGAGAGCCGCTGCGCTATCCACTGCGGCAATGCATTGCGACCGACCGACTCGACCTGCAGCGTCACCCCCAGACTATCGAGAGCGCCAAACCAGGCACTGCTCTGGGTCGTCCTGTCAAGCCGCGGCAGCAGGATCAGCGTGAGCGTGTCATCGGCGCCGCGTGAACGCTGCGCCAACTCCGTGACAGCCTGTGCGCCTTCCTTGCCCGGCTTACCCGAAGGAATCCGCAGCTCCAGCAGCTGCTTCTCGGAAAAAAGGCTCATCGAGCCCCCTGCGGCCAGCACGGCACTCCAGTCGAAACGCGTGCCGCTGACCGTATGCGAGCTGCGCTCGGTAAAACCCTGGCTGCGCGCCACAGCACGGATCGCGTCGGCCGCCTCCTGAATCAACAGCGGCTCGTCACCATGCAGGGTGTAGAGGCTTTTGAGGCCTTTTTGCAGGTGAGTTTGAAGTTGGTTGGGGCTAAGTTGCATTTTCTTCTCCCCCACTCACTCCCCCCGCCCTCTCCCGCCCCGCCGGGCGGAAGAGGGAGCCAACAGCCCTATTCGGTCGCGTGTTTGAACAAGGGCCGTACACGATCAACGGACTCTTGCAGGACCGTGCCAACAAGTTCGGAAACATCGCAGTGCCCACAAGCGCACGAGTACCAAAAATCAAAAACGTGGAGTGGAACGTGGCGGCTTCACAGACGCGGCCACATGAAGCTCCCCTCTTTGGGTTATTGGGGTCAGACACCAATTTCGCTGCGGCGCATTGCGCCGCACCCTTTGGGCGAGCCAACGGCTCGGCGAATTTGGGCTCTGACCCCAAAAACCCGGGCGGGGGGGAGTGAGTGGGGGAAGAACCCAAGAAATAAAGAGAAAAAAACACAAATTTCAGACGGGCCTAACTGCCGCCAACCGCCGCAGCAACTGCTGCACGATATCGCTTTGCATGTCGCGGTACAGCAGGACTTCTTCGGCTTCTTTGGCCAGCACGGCCGATTCGTTGAAACTGATGTCGCGCTGCTGCACGATCTCGACCGGCGCCACCAGTTCCTGGCCCTGTGCGTTGCGGACCCTGAATTTGAGTCGAATGCGCAGCTGGAATTCACGCACCTGGCCCGAGCTGTTGACGCCCACCACCACTTTCTCGCGCTGTTCCTGCAGAATTTCCACCACAATCTGCGCCTGGCTCAGCGTCTCC
>CAITZZ010000185.1 GCA_903897005.1 uncultured beta proteobacterium
CGCGCACCGCAAGCAGGCGGTCAGCGTCATCAAGCGCGGGGGCGAGCACCTGCTGTCGCTGATTGAGGGTACGCTGGACATGGCCCACATCGAGTCAGGCAAGCTCACGTTGAATGTGAAGCCCATGCAGTTTGCCAACGGCATGCACGAGATTGCCAGCCTGTTCGAACTGCAGGCTGCGGCCAAAGGGCTGGCGTTTCGATTTGAGGTGCTGGGAACCATTCCTGAGTGGGTGCGTGCGGACGAAAAGCGTGTGCGCCAGATCATCATCAACCTGCTGGGCAATGCCATCAAGTTCACGCAGCAAGGCACCGTCACGTTCCGGTTGCGCTATGCGCGCGAGATGGCGCAGATCGAGATTCAGGACACCGGCCCTGGCATGCTTCCTTTGGAACTGGAGCACGTCTTTGACCCGTTTGCCCGCGCGCCCAGCGTGGCGATCGGCGCCACCGGGTCCGGGCTGGGGCTGACCATTGCCAGGATGCTGACCGACTTGATGGGCGGTCAACTCACGGCGACCAGCCAGCCAGGGCAGGGCTCCACGTTTCAGGTGCGGCTGTTTTTGCCAGAGTTGCACCACCAGAGCGGCCAGGCACTGGAGCGTCTGGCACCGGCCGTGCGCAAGCCGCGCCACGGGTACACCGGTGCGCGCCGCAAGATTCTGGTGGTGGACAACGAAGAGGCCGACCGCGACTTGCTGGTCAGCCTGCTGGAGCCGTTGGGCTTTGTCTTGCGGACAGCCGCCAGCGGCCACGATGGCCTGGACCTGTTGGCGGCTGGCTATGACCCGGACGTGGTGCTGCTGGATCTGGCCATGCCCGGCATTGATGGTTGGGAAACGCTGCGCCGCATCCGCGCGCTGGACGGGCGTCAACCGGTGGTGGCGATTGTTTCGGCCAATGCGTTTGACCGCGGCGTCAACAACCTGCTGGGCATCGAGCCCGAGGATTTCATCGTCAAACCGGTGCGCCACTCGGAATTGCTGGACTGGCTGGAACGCAGGCTGGAGTTGACCTGGCTGGAAGCCCCTGAACCGGCTGACACTCCGATGGACGCTTTGCTAGCGGCCGTTGAGCGTGTGGTACCGGTGCGTGCCGACCTGCAGGCCTTGCAGGACTTGGTGCGCCTGGGCTTTTACCGCGGCATCGCCAACAAGCTGGACGCCATTGCAGCAGCGCAACCGCAATCCCAGGTCTTTGTTCAATCCATGCGGGACATGGCGCGGCAGTTCCAGTTTGAGGCCATGCTGGATCAGTTGCAGCTAGACCTGGAAGGACCTGACCGCTAGTTTGTCAGGCGCTTGAGAGCCAGACTACCCCCGCCCGACGACTCCAGGCGGAAGGAGGCCGCCAGAGTAGCCAAATCGCGGGCCTGCTCCTGCAGGGCGTTGGACGCAGCCGAGGTTTCCTCCACCAATGCGGCATTCTGTTGCGTCACCCCATCGAGTTGCGTCACCGACTGGTTGATCTGGGCAATGCCGGCCGATTGTTCACGGCTGGCAGACGCGATTTCACCCACGATATCGGCTACGCGCTTGATACCTGTGACGATTTCCTGCATGGTGGCGCCGGCCTGCGCCACTTGCTCGGTACCCACGCCAACCTTTTC
>CAITZZ010000186.1 GCA_903897005.1 uncultured beta proteobacterium
GCCGGCGAGGTGGCGTATCGCCAGACGCCCGATTTCGATCCGGAACCAGGCACTTGCCTGCTCTGTGTTTGCACCCCCAAAACCGGGGTGAGTCTGGACTTGTAAATGAAAACATCACTTTGGCGCCGGCATGTGCTGCCTTTCATCCTGCTGCTGGGCCTGCTGGCAGCGGCCACGCTGGCCGGCGACTATGCGCTGCATCGGCTGAATCTGGTCTGGGTGGGGCGCTACCTGGGCAGTCCGGGAACCTTGCTGATCATCGCCTCCATGGTCTATTCGATGCGAAAGCGCAAATACATTACCAGCGGCAATCCAAAGACCCTGCTGACGCTGCATGAGTTTGGCGCCTGGCTTGGTTCCCTGATGGTTCTGATCCATGCCGGCATCCATTTCAATTCCCTGTTGCCCTGGCTGGCCACCGTCGCCATGGCGGTCAACGTGGTCAGCGGCATGGTCGGCAAGTTGCTGCTGGAGCGGTCCCGGCGCCATGTGCAAGGCCAGCGCGATCACTTTCAACTGCGTGGCCTGTCCAGGCCTGAAGTGGAACAGGCCGTGTTCTGGGACGCTGTGACGGTGGATGCCATGAGGCAGTGGCGCGCAGTGCATATTCCGATCTTCATCGTCTTTGTCGTATTGGCGCTGGGGCACATCTTCAGCATCTTCCTGTTCTGGGGCTGGGTATGAGCCGATTTCTCAAGCTCATCCTGGCGCTGAACCTGATCGTTTTGGCGGTCCTGACTTTTGTCTACCCGCAGCTGATGGTGAGTCCGGGCAAGCTGGTTGCCGGACACAAGCTGCTGGAGACGGATTGCTTTGCCTGTCATGCGCCATTCACCGGTGCCAGCGCGAACCGGTGCGTGGCCTGTCACAAGACGGCCGATATTGGACGCCTGACAACGGCTGGCCTGGTCATCGTCAAGCCTCGGACTGCGACACCGTTTCACCAGCAGCTGATCAGTCAGGACTGCATGGCCTGCCACAGCGATCACGCTGGCGTGAAGCGCTACCACCTTCAAGGCAGCTTTAACCATGCCTTGCTGGCGAAGGACTCGCGTGACCAATGCCAGTCGTGCCACAAGAAGCCCCAGGACGCACTGCACCAGAAAATCGATGGCAATTGCCTGCAGTGTCACACGCAGCAGAAGTGGACGCCAGCGAGCTTCGAGCACAACAAGTACTTTGCGCTCGATGGCGACCACAACGTTGCGTGCGCAACCTGCCACGTTCGCAACGATTACAGCCGCTACACCTGCTATGGCTGCCACGAGCACACGCTGACCAACATCCGGCGCGAGCACATCGAGGAAGGCATCAGCAAATTTGACAATTGCATAGAGTGCCACCGCAGTGCCAACAAACATGACATCAAGGGTGGCAAGTCAGAGGGGCAGGGTGGGCGCAACAAGGAGCGCAAGGAAAAGGATTGATGCATGCCGTGATATGCTGACAGGATCATTCAGCGCGACGCTGCGACTGACACTGTCTGAATTTGAAAAGGAGCCTCCCATGCCCGGCCTGTTACCCGATGTTGATCCCGATGGTCTGCTTGAATTTTCGGTGGTCTATACGGATCGTTCCCTGAACCACATGTCCAAGAGTTTTCAGGGGGTCATGAAGGATATCTCGTGCATCCTGAAAACGGTATACCACGCCAAATCGGTGGCGCTGGTGCCGGGCAGCGGAACCTTCGGCATGGAAGCGGTGGCGCGCCAGTTTGCCGCCGACAAGAAGGTGCTGATCATCCGCAACGGCTGGTTCAGTTTCCGCTGGAGTCAGATTCTGGACATGGGCCGCATCGCCGCCGAATCGACGGTGCTCAAGGCGCGCCGGGTTGGCAGCAACAAACAATCACCCTGGGTGCCGGCGCCGATTGACGAAGTGGTGGCCGCCATTCGCGCCAAGAAGCCCGACGTGGTTTTTGCACCGCACGTGGAAACATCCAGCGGCATGATACTGCCCGACGATTACCTGCGCTCGGTCGCGGCCGCGGTGCACGAAGTCGGTGGTCTTTTTGTGCTGGACTGCATTGCCTCGGGTGCGATGTGGGTGGACATGGTCGATGTCGGTATCGATATTCTGGTCAGTGCGCCGCAAAAGGGCTGGAGCAGTTCGCCCTGCTGCGCCATGGTGATGCTCAGCGAGCGTGCCCGCGCGGCCATCGACGGCACGACCAGCAGCAGCTATGCCTGCGACCTCAAGAAGTGGCTGCAGATCATGGAGACCTATGAAGGCGGTGCCCATGCCTACCATGCCACCATGCCGACCGACGCCTTGACGCGTTTGTGCGAGATCATGAAAGAGACCCAGGCTTACGGCTTCGCGAAAGTTCGCGAAGAGCAGATGGAGCTGGGCGCCAAGGTGCGGGCCCTGTTCGAGAGCCGGGGCATCCCAAGCGTGGCGGCCGAGGGCTTCAAGGCGCCGGGCGTGGTGGTGAGCTACACCGAAGATCCCGAGATCCAGTCGAGTCGCAAGTTTCTTGCTGCCGGTTTGCAAACCGCTGCCGGCGTGCCGCTGCAATGCGATGAACCGGCCGACTTCATGACCTTTCGCGTTGGTCTGTTCGGTCTGGAAAAGTGGCACAACGTGGATCGCACCGTGGCGCAGCTTGCCGCTGCGCTCGACAAGGTCCTGTAAAAAAGTGTCATGCCGGGCTTGACCCGGCATCCAGTTTGCGCAGCAGGTTGACCCGGGTCGGGCGCTCGAAGTAGGCGCCATCCGGGCCCATGTGCTGCTCGAAGGCGGAACGCACCGCTGCCAGCGTGCTGGCGTCGAGGCTGTGGTTCAGGTAGGTGACGCCAATCATGCGCTGCTCGAAATCGGCGAAATCCCGGTACTGCACCGGCATGTCGAAGAGTACTTCGGCTTGCTGATGCCAGGCGCCGTTTGCTACGGCGCGGTTGAGTGCGTTCAAGGCCGCCGCACGCACTTTTTCTTCGTCGTGAAACAGACGCAGGATCTCGTTGTGGGTGCCGGCAAAGACGGGCTCCAGCACATAGAGCAGACCTCCGGGCCGCAATACGCGCCAGACTTCAGCCAGTGCCTGATCGATCAGATCCAGCGGGATGTGGTGCAGGGACTTCAGCATCAGCGCCAGGTCGAACTGCTCAGCGCCAAACGGAATGGCCTGCGCTCCGGCTTGCAGGAAGTGCAGGCCGTCTTGCGGCTTTGCCAGGTTCTTGGCGTGCTGGCGCTCGTCGACTTCCAAAGCATTGACATTGCAAGCCGGGAAGCGCGCCAGCAGGCTGCGTGACAGCTGCGCCGCGCCGCAACCCAGTTCGATGATTTTCGGATGCTGATCGAGGTCGACCAGGGAGTGCAGCAGTTGGAGTTCGTCGGTGATGAGGGGCATGTCGATGGCGTCAGTCAAAATGGAGGTCTGATCGTAGTCTAGGTTATGAAAATGAATGAACAATCTCGAACCCTGGATTCTGCAACCCTGACCCACTTGCAAAGCTGGGTCGGCAAAACTCAAACCGTTGACGATGACATCACGTCAGCGCCGGTGCGCGCCCTGAGCGCCACGCTGGACCGCGACGACAGCGCGCCGGTGGCGGGTTCGACGGTGCTGCCGCCACTGTGGCACTGGCTTTACTTTCTGCCGCAACAGCGCCAGAGCGAGATCGGCCCGGATGGGCACCCCAAGCGTGGCGGCTTTCTGCCACCGGTCCCGCTACCGCGTCGCATGTGGGCTGGCGGCCGACTGTGCTGGCTGCCCGAGAACCCTTTGCTCGTGGGTCAGGCGGTGCAGCGTGTGTCAAGCATTGCGTCGGTCACGCACAAGGCCGGACGCACGGGGGACTTGCTGTTTGTGCTGGTGAAGCACGAGGTACACAACGCTAAAGGACTGGCCCTGACGGAAGAACACGACATCGTTTACCGCGCTGCCGCTCAGCCCGGCGACCCGGTGCCGCCGCCGGTGGCAGCAGAGCAGGGCGCAGCCTGGCAGCGCGAGATCGTTCCGGACGACGTGCTGCTGTTCCGCTATTCGGCGCTGACCTTCAACGGGCACCGCATTCACTACGACCGGCGCTACGTGACCGAGGTCGAGGGCTATCCGGGTCTGATTGTGCATGGTCCGCTGATCGCCACCTTGCTGGTGGACCTGGTGCGCCGGCGCGTGCCGGATGCCTTTGTCAAGAGTTTTAACTTCAAGGCCGTGCGACCGACCTTTGACCTGCACCCGTTCTGGCTCAATGGCGAGCCCTCGGCCGATGGCAAGACCGTGAAGCTCTGGGCGCAGGACCATGCGGGCTGGCTGACGATGCAGGGCACGGCCGAGCTGGCCTGAGCGACAGCACAAGAAACAGGACTCAGCATGATCAAGACCGAACCCGACCGGTACCAGGAAATCCGGGATGCTGTGCGTGCCCTGTGCGCTCAGTACCCCGATGAATACCACCGCAGGATTGACGAGCAGCGTGCCTACCCCGAGGCCTTTGTTGACGCGCTGACCAAGGCCGGCTGGATGGCGGCGCTGATTCCGCAGGAGTTCGGCGGCTCGGGGCTGGGCCTGACCGAGGCTTCCGTCATCATGGAAGAGATCAACCGCAGTGGCGGCAACTCGGGCGCCTGCCACGGTCAGATGTACAACATGGGTACGCTGCTGCGCCATGGATCGACAGCACAGAAAGAACATTACCTGCCCCGAATCGCGAGCGGCGAGTGGCGTCTGCAATCCATGGGTGTGACCGAGCCCACGACCGGCACCGACACCACCAAGATCAAGACCACCGCGGTGAAGAAGGGCGACCGTTACGTGGTCAACGGGCAGAAGGTCTGGATCTCGCGCGTTCAGCACAGCGACTGGATGATTCTGTTGGCACGCACCACGCCATTGGCGGACGTGAAGAAGAAGTCGGAGGGCATGTCGATCTTCATGGTCGATCTGCGGCAGGCCGAGCAGTCTGGCATGACAGTGCGGCCGATTCCGAACATGGTGAACCACGAGACCAATGAGTTGTTCTTCGAGAATCTGGAGATCCCGGAGGAGAACCTGATTGGCCAGGAAGGCAAGGGCTTCAAGTACATCCTGGACGGTCTGAACGCCGAGCGTACCCTGATTGCTGCTGAATGCATCGGCGACGGCTACTGGTTTCTGGACCGCGTCACCAAGTACGTCAACGAGCGCATCGTCTTCGGTCGCCCGATCGGTCAGAACCAGGGCGTGCAGTTCCCGATTGCCGACGCCTACATTGAGGTGGAAGCGGCCAACCTGATGCGCTACAAGGCTTGCGAGCTTTTCGATGCCGGTAAGCCCTGCGGCGCACAGGCGAACATGGCAAAGTACCTGGCGGCCAAAGCCAGTTGGGAGGCCGCCAACGCCTGCATCCAGTTCCACGGCGGCTTTGGTTTTGCCAATGAATACGACGTGGAACGCAAGTTCCGCGAGACCCGGCTTTATCAGGTGGCGCCGATTTCGACGAATCTGATTTATTCGTTTATTGCTGAGCATGTGCTTGGCATGCCGAGGTCTTTCTGAAATGGTGTCGTGCCGAACGTCACTTAGCATGCGGTGTGGATCTGGCCGCTGGGGCACTCAGCTTCGCGGCTGTCCTCGGAGTTTTTGGGGTCAGAGCCCAAATTCGCCGAGCCTTCGGCTCGCCCGGGGGGTGCGGCACAAGGTGCCGCAGCGAAATTGGTGTCTGACCCCAATAACTCCTGCGCTAAGTGCCCCACCAGCCAGATCTTTCAAGCCGGGTTGGTGTGCGATCAGCGCAAACCACAGACGCTCGTTGCCGAGGGTGATGCAGTGGGTGACGCAGCGTGGACTTGGGGTTTTGCCAAATAAAGAAGGAGGCCGCAGGCCGGGTGACATTCGCGGAGTCACCCATTGCGTCGCCCTCGGCTTACAAGCATTGGGAAATTTATGATCCGACCCCTGGACGGCATCACCGTCATCTCGTTGGAACACGCCATCGCAGCACCGTTCTGTACGCGCCAGCTGGCGGACCTGGGTGCGCGCGTGATCAAGGTTGAGCGGCCCGGGGCTGGCGACTTTGCGCGGGATTACGACACGCGGGTCAAGGGCCAGGCTTCGCATTTTGTCTGGACCAACAGGTCCAAGGAGAGTCTGACACTGGACCTGAAGCAGCCGGCGGCGTTGGCGGTATTGCGCGAGTTGATCGGCAAGGCCGACGTGCTGGTGCAGAACCTGGCACCCGGCGCAGCATCGCGCATGGGGCTGGGCTTTGAAGCGCTGAGCATGCTGCATCCGCGCCTGATCGTGTGCGATATTTCCGGCTACGGCGAAGACGGCCCGTACCGCGACAAGAAGGCTTATGACCTGCTGATCCAGAGCGAGGCCGGCTTCCTCTCGGTCACGGGCACGCCGGATTCTCCAAGCAAAGCAGGCAATTCCATGGCCGATATTGCTGCTGCGATGTACGCTTACACCAGCATCCTCTCGGCACTGCTTTTGCGTGGCAAAACCGGCACTGGCTCGCACATCGATGTGTCGATGCTGGAGTCACTGGGCGAGTGGATGGGCTACCCCCTGTACTACGCCTTCGACGGTGCAGCACCGCCACCGCGCTGCGGCGCGTCGCATGCCAGTATCTACCCGTATGGGCCGTTTCAGGCAGGTGACGGCGGCACTGTGATGCTGGGTTTGCAAAACGAGCGTGAGTGGAAACAGTTTTGCAAAATGGCTCTGCAAAATGCCGCGCTTGCCAATGACCCACGCTTTCACAGCAACGCGCGCCGCAATCAGCACCGTGAGGCACTCAAGGCAATCATTCTGGATGCCTTCGCAAAACTCAGCACCGAGCAGGTGCTCGCGCGGCTCGACCAGGCGCAGATTGCCAATGCCCGCATGAACGACATGGCCGACGTCTGGGCGCATCCCCAATTGCAGGCGCGCGAGCGCTGGCAGACCGTGGGCTCACCAGCCGGTGACATTCCCGCGCTGCTGCCGCCCGGGCGCAGCAGTGCCTTTGACTACCGCATGGATCCGGTACCCGCTGTGGGCCAGCACACCGAGGCGATTCTGCGTGAGCTCGGTCAGGACGAAGCAGCCATCGCCAGTCTGCGCGCCGCCGGTGCGATCTGATACGACTTGAAAGACCGAATCCCATGACTTCCCCGACAGCCGAACTTGCAGCTTTTGCTGCCAGTCTGCGTTTTCCGGACATACCCGCACCGGTTATTCGCAAAGCGGAGGAGTTGCTGGTGGATTGGTTCGCATCGACCGTCGCCGGGCATGGCGCACGGCCGGTGGAGGGCATCACACGCTTTGTATTGGCGATGGGGCCGCAGACCGGTGCTTCGGAAGTGATCATCAAGCGTACTTCCAGCAGCCCCTATCTGGCCGCAATGGCCAATGCCGCAGCTTCGCACATGGCGGAGCAGGACGATGTGCACAACGGCTCGGTGTTTCACCCGGGAACGGTGGTGTTCCCGGCGGCGCTGGCGGTGGCGCAGGCGATCGGCGCCAGTGGTCAGCAGTTGCTGACGGCTGCGGTTGCGGGCTATGAGGTGGGCATTCGCGTTGGCGAATTTCTTGGCCGCTCGCATTACAAGGTGTTCCATACCACGGGCACGGCCGGTACGCTGGCCGCCGCAGCCGCGGTGGGGCAGCTGCTCGGGCTGGACGCGCAGCAGATGCAGCACGCTTTCGGCTCTGCCGGCACCCAATCCGCCGGCCTGTGGGAGTTCTTGCGCACGGCGGCGGACAGCAAGCAGTTGCACATCGCGCACGCAGCTGCAGCAGGTTTGATGGCGGCTTACCTGGCCAGGGATGGCTTCACCGGCGCGGCGCAGATCTTCGAAGGGCCGCAAGGCATGGCCGCGGGCATGTCGAGCGACGCCGATCCGGCGAAGTTGACCGACGGTCTGGGCAGACGCTGGGCCACAGCCGAGACCTCCTTCAAATACCACGCCTGTTGCCGCCACACGCATCCGGCGGCCGACGCGCTGTTGCAGGTAATGCAGGCGCATCAGCTTCAGCCAACCGATCTGGCGCGTGTGGTCGCGCACGTGCACCAGGGCGCCATCGATGTGCTGGGGCCAGTGCGGGAGCCCAGCACGGTGCACCAGAGCAAGTTTTCCATGGGCACGACGCTCGCGCTGGCCGCGCGTTTTGGCCACGCCGGTTTGACCGAGTTTGAGCAGCATTTTCTGGACGAGTCCACCAGGGCCTTGTGCGATCGGGTCGAGATGGAGCTCGATGCCGAGGTGGATGGGGCCTACCCGCAGCGCTGGATTGGCAAGGTGACTGTGAGCACCACCGATGGTCGCGTGTTGCACGGACGCGTCGACGAGCCCAAGGGCGACCCAGGCAACACGCTGAGTCGCGACGAGATTACCGCCAAGGCACTGCGTCTGGCTGCTTTCAGTGGTGGCGCCACAGCCCCGGAAATGCAGGTCGCGGTGAATGCGCTGTGGGCTGTGGCTGGCTGGCCCAGGGTTGGAAGATTGTTGGAGGCTGCGCGATGAGTGCTGATCACGATAAGCTGGCGCTGGCGCGCTCGTTTCTGTTTGTTCCGGCCACCCGGCCTGAGCGTTACGCCAAGGCGTTGGCCAGTGGCGCTGACGCCGTCATCATTGACCTGGAGGATGCGGTGGCAGCGCAGGATAAGAACAGCGCGCGCGATCAACTGGCCAGTGCTTTTGCGAAACTTGGCGCACCGGAGCGCGCGCGCACCGTGGTGCGCCTGAATGCCAGTGGCACCCGCTGGTTCGACGGCGATCTGAAGCTGCTTACGGATCTGGTCGGGCAGGGCTTGTGCGCTGTGATGTTGCCCAAAGCGGAATCTGCTTTGGTGCTGCAGCAAATGGCGCAGCTGCTGGGGGCCGACTGTGCCTTGTTGCCACTGGTCGAGTCACTGGCTGGATGGGATGCCGTCGATGCGTTGGCCGCAGCGCCGCAGGTCTTGCGTCTGGCTTTTGGCCATCTGGATTTCCAGGCGGACGTCGGGATGGCGGTTGGCGCAGATGAAGTCGAACTGGTGCCGGTGCGGCTGGCAGTGGTCCTGGCGGCACGGCGCGCAGGGCTGGCGGCGCCTATCGATGGCGTCACTGCGGCGATTCGGGACGCCGAGCGACTGCAGGAGGACGCGGCGCGCAGCCGGCGCTTCGGTTTTGGCGCCAAGATGTGCATCCATCCGGCGCAGATCGCGCTGGTGAATGCCGCTTTTTCGCCGAGTGCCATCGAAATCGATTGGGCGCGCCGTGTGCTGGCCGCGGTCGAGGCTGCGGGCGGCGGTGTCGTCAGTCTGGACGGTCGTATGGTTGATGGGCCGGTGCTGCGCCTGGCGCAGCGCACCTTGGCGCAGTCTTTTCAGACCACAGGTTACGCGCCTCAGGTCGGCTGAGTGGCTTGCACGGCTGTCTTTTCGGCCACCGTGGCAAATTTGCTGTACTTGCCCAGCAATGTGACCAGTTGACCGTAGACACGCGGGTTGCCAGCCAGGCATTCGTGCTGTTCCAGGAAGTTCGGTTCGCCCGTGAAGTTGCCGACCAGACCACCGGCCTCGGTCACCAGCAGGGAGCCTGCTGCAACGTCCCAGGGTTGCAGTCCGGTTTCAAAAAATCCGTCGGTGAAGCCGGCCGCGACATAGGCCAGATCCAGCGCAGCGGCGCCAGGGCGACGCAGGCCGGCGGTGCGCTGCATCACGTCGCCCATCATGCGCAGGTAGCTGTTGAAATCATCGGTGGGGCGGAAGGGGAAACCGGTCGAGATCAGGCACTCTTGCAATTTGATGCGCTTGGAGACGCGCAACCGGCGGTCGTTCATGTAGGCGCCGCGTCCCTTGGTGGCGGTGAACAGGTCGTTGCGGCTGGGGTCGTAAATGACGGCTTGTTCGACTTTGCCCTTGACTGCCAGGGCGATGCTGACGCAGTACACCGGTAGTCCATGAATGAAGTTGGTGGTGCCGTCCAGAGGATCGATGATCCAGACAAATTCGGAGTCTTTGGCGCCATGCTCCTGGCCCGATTCTTCAGCCAGGATGCCGTGACCGGGGTAGGCAGCCAGCAGTGTCTCGATGATGATTTGTTCGGCTGCGTGGTCAACGTCCGTCACGAAGTCGTTGACCAGCTTTTGCGAAATCCGGACCGACTCGACGTCCAGCGCGGCGCGGTTGATGATGGCACCAGCGGCGCGCGCCGCCTTGATGGCCACATTGATCATGGGATGCAGATTGGGGGACATGAATAACTTCTAGGTTTATGGACGGAACTTTCGCTCTATCCCTTTAGCGGCTGTCATGCCGGACTCGATCCGGCATCCATGGATTGCGGGTGCTGAAACCCCGGACCGGATCCAGGGCAGCAATGACAACCATTTTTGCCAGCGACAATAGCGGCATTTTAACGGGCTACCATGCAAACCCGATTTGTCCTGATCAATACCAGCCATGCCGGCAACGTCGGCGCCACCGCACGCGCCATGAAAACGATGGGCTTTGATGATCTGGTGCTGGTCTCGCCACGCTGGGCCAACGTCTTGAACCGGGAAGAAACGATTCAGCGTGCCAGCGGCGCGCTGGATGTGCTCAAGCAGGCGCGCATTGTCGCCACGCTCGATGAGGCGCTTGACGGCATGACGCACCTGTGTGCCACCGCCATGACGCCGCGCGACTTTGGTCCGCCTGCGGTGGCACCACGTCAGCATTTTGAGCAGTTGGTGAAAGTTGATTCTCTGGCTGGGCAAGGCGTTGCCTTCCTGTTTGGATCTGAACGCTTTGGCATGCAAAATGAGGACGTTTACCGCTGCCATGTGGCGCTGAGCATTCCGAGCAATCCCGAGTTTGGTTCGCTGAATCTGGGAGCGGCGGTACAGGTGCTTGCCTACGAGTGGCGTCTGGCTTTGGGCGGCTACGCAGTGCAAGACGCTATCGTGCCGTCCGAGCTTGCCGATGCTGCGCAACTCGCCGGCATGCTGGCGCACTGGGAGCAGGCTCTGGTCAGCATCGGCTTTCTGGATCCGCAGGCACCCAAGAAATTGATGCCCCGACTCAATCAGTTGTTCAATCGGGCGGCGCTGACGCAGGAGGAGATTCATATCCTTCGCGGTATTGCGAAAATGATGGATCGCAGTGGCCTGCCGCCCAACGCCCTGCTGCCAACCGGGGCAGCGACAAGAGATTAGACTTCGTTCATGTTTTCCCGCCTACGTTCTGACATTCAGTGCATCCTGGATCGTGATCCCGCTGCGCGCACGCGCTGGGAGGTCCTGACCTGTTACCCGGGACTGCACGCGCTCGTCTTGCACCGACCCGCTCACTGGTGCTGGGGCCATGGACTCAAGTGGTTGGGCCGCTTTATTTCACATGTCTCGCGCTTTTTGACCGGCATCGAGATCCATCCGGGTGCCTGTATCGGAGAAGGCGTGTTCTTTGATCACGCCATGGGTGTGGTGGTGGGGGAGACCGCTGAAATTGGCGATGGTTGCACCATTTATCAGGGCGTCACGCTGGGCGGCACCGCGCTGTACAAAGGGGCCAAACGCCATCCGACACTGGGTCGCAACGTGGTGATAGGTGCCGGCGCGCAGGTGCTGGGCGGCTTTACCGTTGGCGATGGCGCCAAGGTGGGTTCCAACGCGGTGGTGACCAAGCCGGTACCCGCCGGTGCCACGGCGGTGGGCAACCCGGCCCGCATCATCCAGGCGGAGATCGATGTGAAGCGCGAGGAAGCGGCCTCAAAAATGGGCTTTTCGGCCTATGGCGTGACGCAAAATGACGATCCCCTGAGTCAGGCGATGCGGGGTCTGATTGACAACGCCGCAGCGCAGGAGCATCAGATTGCGATGTTGTGGCAGACCATTGACAAGCTCTCGGCCCAGCGCGAAGAGGCTGATTGCGTGCCCGGCGACGCGGCGCGTAGTGAGCACTTTGAAGCTGCCAAGCTGAACGAACTGGTTGGCAAGTAGGGCGCTTGGGCTGTAGCCACCGTGTCATTGCGGCCCCGGATCGAGTCCGGGATGACAAGACACAGGCAATCTCAGGTCAGTGGAGTGGGTCGCAGGGCCGACTTGGGACGAAAAGCCTTGCACACTTCGTCTCTGGTTTCCAGGTACGGGCCCCCGATCAGATCGATGCAATAGGGCACTGCCGCGAAAATCCCGGCCACCAGGGAGTCGCCGTTTTCGCCACGCAAGCCTTCCAGCGTTTCCTGAATCGACTTGGGTTGCCCCGGCAGGTTGATGATCAGTGTCTGACCCCGAATCACTGCGACTTGTCTGGACAGAATGGCTGTCGGTACAAATTTCAGGCTGATTTGCCGCATCTGCTCGCCAAAACCGGGCATTTCCTTGTGCGCAACGGCCAGTGTGGCCTCGGGCGTGACATCACGAAGGGCCGGACCGGTGCCGCCCGTTGTCAGGACCAGCGCGCAGCCGGCATCAACCAGTTCGATCAGGGTCTGGCTGATGCTGGTCTGCTCGTCGGCAATCAGTCGTGGCTCAAACGCGATGGGATTCTTCAGTGCGCGTGTCAGCCAGTCCTGCAGCGCGGGCAAGCCCTTGTCGACGTAGACGCCGCTGGAGGCCCGGTCACTGACCGAGACGATGCCGATCCTGACGCTGTCGATTGCAGTGGGGGTTGCAGTGTTCATGGCTTGGCTGCCTCCTGTTCGGTAAGGTGCTCCCGCAGGATCTGGAAAATATCGCGGTAAGCCCGACCGTGGCGCACGGCGGCGCCGGGTTTCTCTGGTACCGCGTCTTTTCTGGCCTGGCGAATCAGGGCACGAAGTTGCTGTGAGTCGGTGTCCGGATGCTGGGCGAGCCAGTCGCCGAAAGCATCCTCGGCGCCAAGCAGGCGCTCACGCCATGTTTCTGCCAGATGCAGGATCAGGTTTTCCTGTGCCGAGCCGCTGGTCTGTTCGATCAAGGCTGAGCGAACTGTTTCCAGAACCGCCGGGTCTACCAGGCGCATCAGTTTGCCAATAAATTGCATCTGGCGCCGCTTGCCTTCGAAATTGGTGATGCGTTTGGCCTCCAGTACGGCATCCTTGAGCTTCTCGCTCAATTCAAGCCGCTCCAACAGGTCTGCGCGCAGCGTCAGCAACGCCTCGCCGAGCTTTTGCAATTCGGCGCTTTCGCGTTTGAGGTCGGTTCGGCTCTGCTCGTCCGTGCCCTTGAGTTCACGTTTGAGTTCGAGATCGCGCTCACTGCCCTCGGCGACAAATTCACCGCGGACGAAATAGCCTTTTTTGAGTTTGCGTGACATAGCCAAGTATCATAGCCTCCGATATGAAGAAACCCACCAAGCACACCCGTCCCGCCGTTGATCAAGCCAAGCCTGAGCGAGGATTCAGTCATAGCCGGCCGTTTTTTGAGGAACTGGTGGACACGGCGCTGGCCCACGCCAGAAAGCTCGGTGCCACCGATGCCGGGGCTGAAGCCTCCGAAGGGTGCGGACTGAGCGTTTCGGTGCGCAAGGGCGAACTGGAAAATGTGGAGCGCAATCGTGACAAGTCGCTCGGCGTCACGGTTTACCTCGGGCAGCGCAGGGGAAATGCCAGCACCTCGGATTTCTCCCGAGCTGCAATTGAACAGACCGTGCAGGCCGCCTATGACATTGCGCGCTTTACGGCAGAAGACCCTTTTGCCGTCTTGCCGGACGAGCAGGACATCGCGGCACCGACGGCGCAACGAACCGACCTGGACCTGTTTTTTCCGTGGACTGTCACCAGTGAAGAAGCGGCCCGGTTGGCCATGGACTGCGAGGCAGCAGCGTTGCAGACCGACAGCCGCATCAGCAACAGCGAGGGCGCCAGCGTGTCGGCTCAGCAATCGCACTTTTTCAGCGCGCACACGCGAGGTTTTCGCGGTGGTTATGCGAGTTCGCGGCATTCGCTGTCGGTCTCCCCAATCGCCGGCAAAGGC
>CAITZZ010000187.1 GCA_903897005.1 uncultured beta proteobacterium
ACCTGCGCCGCGACCGCCTTCTTGGCGTCCATCACATAGCCGCCGATGTCGCGCTCCCGGATGTCGACGTAGATGTAGGCCGAGAGCAGCGCGTTTTCGGTGCGAATGCCGGGCGCGCCCTTGGCCACGACAACCTTTGCCACCTGACCCAGGGGGATCATGGCGCCGTCCATCGTGGGCACCAGCACTTCGCGGGCAATCTGCTGCGGATCGCTGCGCAACTCGCGCGGGTAGCGCACCGCAACGCCATAGCGCTCGCGACCCTCGACCGTGGTCGTCACCATCTCGCCACCGAGCGCGGCACCGACCACGTCCATCAGATCGCCTACTGCCAAACCGTAGCGCGCCAGTTGCTCGCGGTCGGGTTCGATGTTGAGGTAGAAACCGCCAGTAATGCGTTCGGCAAAGGCGCTGGTGGTACCGGGCACGGTCTTCACCACCGCCTCGATTTGCCGCGCCAGCTTTTCCATCTCGTCGAGATCCTTGCCAAAGACCTTGATGCCAATCGGCGTGCGGATACCGGTGGAGAGCATGTCGATGCGGGCCTTGATCGGCATCGTCCAGGAATTGGCCACGCCGGGGAATTGCAGCGCCTTGTCCATCTCGGCGATCAGTTTGTCCATGGTGAGGCCCGCGCGCCATTCAGACTCGGGCTTGAGGTTGATGACGGTCTCGAACATCTCGGTCGGCGCCGGGTCGGTGGCGGTGTTGGCGCGACCGGCCTTGCCGTAAACCGACGCCACTTCCGGGAAGCTCTTGATGATCTTGTCCTGCGTCTGCAGCAACTCAGCCGCCTTGGTGATGGACATGCCTGGCAGCGAGGTTGGCATGTAGAGCAGCGAGCCCTCATTGAGCGTGGGCATGAATTCCATGCCAAGGCGTGACGCCGGATACCAGGAAACGCCCATGGCAAGCAGCGCCAGCAGAACCGTCACCTTTTTCCAGCGCATGACGACGCTGATGATGGGGCGGTAAACCCAGATCAGGAAGCGGTTCACCGGGTTCTTTGCTTCGGGCATCACCTTGCCGCGGATGAAGAGCAGCATCAGCACCGGCACCAGCGTGACCGACAGCAGCGCCGCACCCGCCATGGCGAAGGTCTTGGTGTAAGCCAGCGGCGAGAACAGGCGTCCTTCCTGTCCTTCCAGACTAAATACCGGCAGGAAGGAGACGGTGATGATGAGCAGCGAGAAGAACAGGGCGGGGCCGACTTCCTTGCATGCGGTGAGGATGGCTTTTGATCGATCCGGGAAATTGGAGTCTGACCCCAATTTTTCCAGGTGCTTGTGGGCGTTTTCGATCATGACAATGGCCGCGTCGATCATGGCGCCGATGGCGATGGCGATGCCACCCAGGCTCATCAGGTTGGAGCTCATGCCGAGCAGCCGCATGGCGATGAAGGAGATCAGGATGCCCACCGGCAGCATCAAAATCGCCACCAGCGCGCTGCGCACATGCAGCAGAAAAATCACACAGACGGCGGCCACGATGAGCGACTCTTCCAGCAGCGTGCGCTTGAGGGTTTCGATCGCGCGATTGATGAGTTCCGAGCGGTCGTACACCGTCTGCACGCTCACGCCAGCGGGCAGGCCGGGGCCGATCTCGGCAATCTTTTCTTTCAGGTTG
>CAITZZ010000188.1 GCA_903897005.1 uncultured beta proteobacterium
GCCCGCCTGATCGGCCAGGGCACTGCCCTGTGTCACACGGTCCACGCTGGCGTTGATCAGGGTCTTGATTTCACGCGCGGCTTCTGCCGAGCGCCCAGCCAGACTGCGCACCTCGCTGGCCACGACGGCAAAACCGCGCCCTTGCTCGCCCGCGCGCGCCGCTTCGACAGCGGCATTCAGCGCCAGGATATTGGTCTGAAAAGCGATGCCATCAATCACGCCGATGATTTCAGCAATCCGGCGCGAGCTATCGTTGATGCCGCGCATGGTCTGCACCACCTGGCTCACCACTTCGCCGCCCTTGACGGCAACACTGGAGGCATTGACGGCCAGTTGGTTGGCCGTCTGGGCACTGTCCACATTCTGGCGCACAGTGGACCCCAGTTGCGTCATCGCGTTGGACGCCTGCGCCAGCGCGCCAGCCTGCAATTCAGTGCGCTCAGACAAATCGCGGTCACCCTGGGCAATCTCGGCACTGGCCGTGGCCAGTGCATCGGCGCCCCGGCGCACATTGGTTACCACACTGACCAGTCCGGCCTGCATGCCACTCAGGGCTTGCATCACTCGGGCCATTTCTGCGGGTTGGCCCTGGGCACTGATGGGGCGCCCCAGTGATCCCTTGGAAATACGCTCAGCGATGGCAACCACTTCGTTCAGGGGTTGCATGATGCGCCGAAACAGCACCCAATTGGAAAATAGCAGACTCGCCAGCAACAACGCAGCGCCGCTGGCAACCAGTAGCAACACCCGGCGCGTGGCCTGATGGCCCACGGCTTCAGCCTGAGACACAAGACTCTGCGCCTTGTCTGACAGTGCGGTACTGAGTCCGGAGAGCTTGCCGTAAAGCATCATCACATCGGTGTTGTCAACCGACACTTTTTTGGTGCCAACCATCTGCTCCACGATGCCTTTAGCTTTTTGCCACTGCGGCACCAGCTCGTCTTGGACCGACTTATGCATCGTTTCATCGATGACGCTGGAGGCTGCCACCAGGCGGGCCAGATGTTCATCCACCGACTTGATGTTGTCTTTGGTCAGTGTGCGCGATGCCAGCCCACCTTCGGACAGCAGCATTTCGCCGACGCCGCGCAGGGTTCGTTGCAGGGAGATCTGGACTTCAGAGGATGCTTCATCGGCCGCGTCAGCGTCGCGCGACTGCTGGAGAAAGAAGAAGCCAACCAGCCCCACCGCGACCATCAAAAAGACCTGCAGGCCCACGGTCATGAGCAGGCGCACACGGATAGACATCGACATGAATTTCCCCCAGCTGGCCAAAAAAAAGGCGGGGCCACCCAGGGCAGCACCGTCACACCGGCACCGGAATCAATTCTCGGCTGGGAATCCTTTGGCTTGCCACTCGGCCCAGCCCGCACGCATGTAGTTCACGTTTTTGTAGCCGGCCTTGACCGCCCAGACGGCTGCCTTGTAGCTCTTCCAGCCGGTTGGACCATCGCTGTAAAACACCAAGGCCTGGTCCTTGGCTGCAGGCAATTTAGCCAGTTCGAACTGGTCTTTGGTGGCATCGAAATTCTCGACGTCGTCGCTGCTGCCCTTGTAGGGAATGGCATTGGCGCCCGGCACATGGCCCTTGCCAAAATTCACCACATTGCGGGTATCCACAAAAAAAGCAGCTTTTTTGTCTGCCAGTTTCTTGGCGTCTTCCGCTGAGATCACCTTGCCGCCGGTCAGGCTGGTGGGTGTGGGCCCCTGCACTTGCGCCGTCACCGAGCCAGCCATGGCAATGGCTGCAACGGCGATCCATGCCTTGACACTGGACTGCCGCGTGGAAGAAATCATGAAATTCATGTAAACCTTTCGGAAGGGATTGATTGAAAACCGTAAAAACCGATCCCATAGCTACCCATGCCGATCAGCAGGGCGGACAAAAAGCCGACCAGAACGTAGAGCCGGGTGCCGATTTTCATGTCATTGAAGTTCATGGCAGATCTCTCTTTTTTTGAGAATTTTTCTGCGCCCTGGCGCGTTGCCAAGGATCGCGCCAAACCGGTCGCTTGAACCGCGACGGCCTACGTACTTGTACCTAGCGGCACTCTCTGAATTGGCTAGACCACAGGCAGTATCGAAGCTGCCAGGCGTCGCAGGCGTTGGTGATTTGACACTATATATGACATCAATTGATGATAATATCCGTGATCATGCTGAAAGGAAGTACCATGCGAACGACACTTGCATTGGATGATGATTTACTGGCCAAGGCCACTGCCCTGACCGGTGTGGCAGAAAAAACGGCGTTAGTGCGCGAGGCCCTGCGAGCCTTGATCCAGCGGGAA
>CAITZZ010000189.1 GCA_903897005.1 uncultured beta proteobacterium
CGCACCGCTGACCTGGTGGCCAGCAAGCTGACCGAATGGGGCATCCCGATCCATCGGGGCATGGGCACCACTGGTGTGGTTGGCATCATCAAGAACGGTACGTCTTCGCGCGCGATTGGCCTGCGCGCCGACATGGACGCCTTGCCGATGCAGGAGTTCAACACCTTCAGCCACGCCAGCACGCAGGCCGGCAAGATGCACGCCTGCGGCCACGACGGTCACACCGCCATGCTGCTCGCAGCAGCGCAGCACTTTGCCAAGGAACGTCATTTTGACGGCACGGTGTACCTGATCTTCCAACCGGCCGAAGAGGGCGGTGGCGGTGCGCGCGAGATGATCAAAGACGGTTTGTTTGAGAAGTTTCCGATGGACGCGGTGTTTGGCATGCACAACTGGCCGGGCTTCCCGGTTGGCAAGTTTGCCGTCGCCGCTGGCCCGGTGATGGCATCGAGCAACGAGTTCAAGATCATGATTTACGGACGCGGCGGTCACGCTGCGACGCCGCACACGGGACTCGACCCGGTGCCAGTGGCATGCCAGTTGGTGCAGTCCTTTCAGACCATCATCAGCCGCAACATGAAGCCGATCGATGCGGGCGTGATTTCGGTCACCATGGTTCATGCGGGTGAGGCCACCAACGTGATACCTGATCACTGCGAGTTGCAGGGCACGGTGCGCACGTTCACGATTGAGGTGCTGGACCTGATCGAGCAGCGCATGAAGAGCATTACCGAGCACACCTGCGCCGCTTTCGACATGCGCTGCGAGTTCGAGTTTGTGCGCAATTACCCGCCCACCATCAACAGCGCGGCCGAGGCTGAATTTGCGCGCAAGGTGATGCAGAGCATCGTCGGCGCCGACAACGTGCTGGCGCAGGAGCCCGTCATGGGTGCGGAAGATTTCTCCTACATGCTGATGGCCAAGCCGGGGTGTTACTGCTTTATTTCCAATGGCGATGGCACGCACCGCGAATCCGGGCACGGCGAAGGTCCGTGCATGTTGCACAACCCGAGTTATGACTTCAACGACGACATGATTCCACTGGGCGCCACCTACTGGGTGCGTCTGGCCGAGGAGTGGCTGAAGACGGCTGCTTGAAGGCTTGCGAGCCATGATGAATGTACCGGACGCTTTTTCTGTCAGCTACGCGCAGGCCCGGGGCAAGTTTTTTGCAGCGGCGGTGGCCGCCAACCTGCCAGTGAGCTCTCACGCGCACCCGCTTGCCGGGCGCGACGGCGAAGCGCTGGCGATGGACGTGGTGCTGGATGGTGCAGCAGATGCGGAGCGCCTGCTGATCATCAGCAGCGCCTGCCATGGTGTCGAAGGTTACTGCGGCAGCGGCGTGCAGGTGGCTGCCCTGCACGATGAGGAGTGGCGTCAGCATGCACGGGCAAAGAAGCTGGCGGTGCTGTACGTGCACGCGCTCAATCCCTTTGGCTTTTCTCATGTGCGCCGTGCCACCCATGAAAATGTGGATTTGAACCGCAATTTTCATGACTTCAGCCAGCCGCTGCCGGTGAACCAGGGTTACCGGACGATTCATCCGCTGCTGCTGCCGGATCACTGGCCACCGGGCGCTGACAACGCGGCTGCCATTGCCGGTTTCATCGAAAAAAATGGGCTTGCTGCCTTCCAGTCCGCCGTCTCGGGCGGCCAGCATGAGTTTCCCGATGGCCTGTTTTTTGGTGGCACCGAACCGACCTGGAGCAACAGGACGATTCGTCAGGTGCTGCGTGAGCATGGCCGCACGGCACGCAAACTGGCCTGGATTGATCTCCATACCGGTCTGGGGCCCAGTGGTCTGGGCGAGCGCATTTTTGCCTGCAAGGATGACAAGGCGGCGTATGCCCGTGCCAGCCAATGGTGGGGTGGCAACGGTGCGACGCCGGTGACTTCGATTTACGACGGCTCTTCCACTTCGGCCTTCCTGACAGGTTTGATGTGGATGTCAGCCTACGAGGAGTGTCCGCAAGCCGAGTACACCGGTCTGGCCATGGAGTACGGCACCTTGCCGTTCCCGCAAGTGACGCAGGCGCTGCGCGCCGAGCACTGGCTGAACAAGCACCCAGAGGCGCCAGCCGAGCTGGCCCAGCAGATCAAGCAGCAGATGCTCGATGCCTTCTACACCGACACCGATGTCTGGAAGGAACAGATCATCAGCCAGGCGCGGCAATCGATGTTTCAGGCAGCGCAGGGTTTGAGTGACTGAGCATGCACCATGTTCGAATCTGCTGAAATTGGTCACAGGATCGGCAAGAAGGAGTACAAGCAACGCGAAGCGGTGTTGCGCGAGGAATTGCTTGGATTGCAATACAGCTTGTTGAAATCCGCCCAATTCCCGGTGATCATTTTGGTCAACGGGGTGGGCGGCGCCGGCAAAGGTGAAACCGTCAATCTGCTCAACGAGTGGATGGATCCGCGTCACATCCGGACCGAGGCGCTGGGTGAGGCGACCGAGGACGGGCACGGGATGCCCGCCATGTGGCGCTTCTGGCAGGTGCTGCCGGCCAAGGGACATATCGGCATTCTTTTTGGTTCGTGGTACACCGAACCCATCGTGGCGCGTGTCATGGGGCACGAGAAGACCGCGCGTTTTACCCAACGACTGGAAAATATCCGCGAGTTTGAACGCATGCTGGTGGCCGAGGGGGCGCTGCTGGTCAAGTTCTGGTTTCATCTGTCCAAGGCGGCAGCCCGCAAGCGACTCAAGACACTGGAATCGGACCCCAGGAATGCCTGGCGCGTGACGCCTCATGACTGGCAGCGTTTCAAGCATTACGATGCCTTTGTGAAAGTCAGCGAGCAGGCTTTGCGCAAGACCAGCACCGGAGAGGCGCCATGGCTGGTGATTGAAGGCAGCGATCCGGCCTACCGCGCTTTGACGGCCGGTCAGTATCTTCTCGACGCGCTCGGCCAGCGGCTGGCCGGGCAGGCAGTGACTGCGGCGGTGTCGGCACCGGTGGCACCACCGGCCATCGATCAACGCACTCTGCTCGGTTCCTTTGACTACAAGCGTGCGCTGCCACTCAAGACCTACCAGCGTCGTCTGGTGGACTTGCAGGGTCGCTTGAACCTGCTGATGCGCGATCCGGCGATGCGCAAGCGCTCGTTGGTGCTGGTGTTCGAGGGCATGGACGCGGCTGGCAAGGGCAGTACCATCCGGCGCGTGACGCAGGCGCTGGACGCGCGCCAATACCACGTCATACCCATTGCTGCGCCGAGCGAAGAAGAGCGCGCACAGCCCTATCTGTGGCGCTTCTGGCGCCATTTGCCGCACCATGGACACGCTTCGGTATTCGATCGTTCATGGTACGGCCGCGTACTGGTGGAGCGGGTCGAGGGCTTCTGCCGCGAGAGTGACTGGATGCGTGCGTTTGACGAGATCAATGCTTTTGAGGAGCAGTTGATCGAAGCTGGCACGGTGGTGGTCAAGTTCTGGATGGCGATCACGATCGACGAGCAGTTGCGCCGCTTTAATGAGCGCAAGGCGACGCCGCGCAAGAATTTCAAGATCACCGAGGACGATTGGCGTAACCGCGACAAGTGGCCGCAGTACCAGCGCGCCATCGGTGACATGATAGACCGTACCTCGACCGAACTGGCGCCCTGGCATGTGGTGGCCTCTGACGACAAGATGTTTTCACGCATCGAGGTGCTGACGACTCTGTGCGAGCGGTTGGAGCAGGCCATGGGGCACACGCCTGCAAAGAACAGGCGCTGAGATTCAGCCGGAGCAGGGTCGGGCCGACTCAGGCTGCAAAGCGGCGTGCGGCCATCTCCAGCAGGCCATCAAAAATCAGGTTGTCGACCAGTTCGAATTGCAGCGACATGCTGGGTGCCATCTTCCAGCCGGCGCCGCCCGTCATGATGCATTTTGGCTCCAGGCCACAGTGGCTGCGCAGGTGCTGCACCATGCGCTCCACTGCGCCGGCAATGGCGTAAGTGCCACCGCTGGTCAGGGCGTCGCTGGTGTTGGTCGGGAACTCGCGCACATCGCCCGTGGGGACGCGCAGGCCGGCGGTGCCGGTTTCGAGGGCGCGCAACATGATGCCGTGCCCGGGAATGATCAGCCCGCCGAGAAATTTACCATCAGCATCGATGGCGTCAACCGTCACCGCCGTGCCAACCATGACCACCACCATGGGGCGCGCCGGCCCCTGCACCAGGCTGCGATGCCAGGCTCCTATCATCGCGACCCAGCGGTCGGCGCCAAGGCGGGTCGGGAAGTCGTAGCCGTTGCGGATACCGGCTTCGGCGATGCTGGGGACCACCCATTGGGCCGCCACATCCCAGAGTTCCATCTGCGCTTCGACCCGCTTGCGCACGGCTTCGCCCGCGACGACACAGCCCAGCATGCGCTCCGGTGCTGGCAGTGCGGACCAGGCGCCCTCCGCCAGCTTGTCGATGTTGTCGAGAAACTCCGCGCCTTGCGCCAGCACCGGTGCATTCGCATGAGGGTTCTGGTACAGAGCCCATTTCAGCCGGGTGTTGCCGACATCGATTGCCAGAAATTTCATGGCGTGATTATCATGGCGAAATCATGTCCATCACCGAACTCACTGCCCACGCCCTGTCGCGCGCGATTCACGCGCGTGAAATTTCCTGCCGCGAGGTGATGCAGGCCTACTTGTCGCGCATCGATGCTCTTAATCCCGTTTACAACGCACTGGTGAGTCTGCAGGACCCGGAGTCGCTGCTGCAGCAGGCCGACGCGCGTGATGCGCAGCTGGCGCGCGGACAGTCCATGGGCTGGATGCACGGCATGCCGCAGGCGATCAAGGATCTGGCCAACAGCACCGGTATTGCGACCACACTGGGCTCGCCCCTCATGTGCAGCTTTGTCCCGCAGCAGGACGGCTTGATGGTGCAGCGCATGAAGAGCGCCGGCTGCATCGTCGTTGGCAAGAGCAACACGCCGGAATTTGGCCTGGGCTCGCATACCTTCAACGAAGTTTTCGGCGTCACCCGCAATGCCTTCGACGCTACGCGCTCCGCCGGTGGCAGCAGTGGCGGCGCTGCCGTGGCGCTGGCGCTGCGCCTGCTGCCCGTGGCAGATGGCTCCGATTTCATGGGCAGTCTGCGCAACCCGGCGGGCTGGAACAATGTGTTTGGTTTGCGCCCGAGTCAGGGACGCGTGCCGATGTGGCCGGCCACCGATGTCTGGGTCAGTCAGTTGGGTACCGAAGGCCCGATGGGACGCACAGCACAGGACGTAGCGCAGTTGCTGGCAGTGCAGTCCGGTTTTGATGCCCGGGTGCCGCTGTCGCTGGCCGATGGTGCTGACTTCACGCAGGCACTCGATGGGCTTGACTGCGAGAAATTGAAGATTGGCTGGCTGGCCGACCTTGACGGCTATCTGCCGATGGAGAGCGGCATTCTGGGTGTCTGCGAGCAGGGCTTGCGCCGGTTGGAGTCCTTGGGCTGCGCCGTGCAGCCTCTGCAACTCGGTACCGCGCCGGATGCCATCTGGCAGGCCTGGTTGGTCTGGCGCCGCGCGCTGGTGGCCAGCCGCATTGCCCCTTTTCTGCTGAACCCGAAGAACCGCGAACTCATCAAGCCCGAGGCTTTGTGGGAGTTCGATCAGGCGGCACAGCTCAGCGGCACCGACTTTCTGCGCGCCAGCGTGCAGCGCACCGCTTTCTACCAGCACCTGTTAACGCTGTTTGAGAGCCACGACTTCCTGGCCTTGCCGGTGTCGCAGGTCTGGCCGTTTGACGCAAGCGAGCGCTGGCCGAGTCAGATCAACGGTGTGGCGATGGACAGCTACCACCGCTGGATGGAGGTGGTGATTTACGCCACGTTTGCCGGTCTGCCCTGCATCAGTGTGCCCGTTGGTTTCGATGAGCGCGGTCTGCCTATGGGCTTGCAACTGATAGGCAGGCCGCG
>CAITZZ010000190.1 GCA_903897005.1 uncultured beta proteobacterium
ACTCAAGCGTGCCTACCACCAGTTGCGCGAAGCGCACGACGCCCTCAAGCTGGCGCAGCAGCAGTTGCTGCACTCCGAAAAAATGGCGTCCTTGGGGCGCCTGGTGGCGGGTGTCGCGCATGAGCTCAACAACCCGATCAGCTTTGTGCTGGGCAATGTGCATGTGCTGCAGCGCTATGGCGCGCGTTTGAGCAGCTATCTGGACGCGCTGCATCAACTCGAACTGCCGCCCGACATGCAAACCTTGCGTGCCGATCTGCGCATCGACCGCCTGCTCAAGGATCTGCCTTCGCTGATGGAAGGGACGCTCGAAGGCGCGCAACGTACGACGGACATCGTCAACGGCCTGAAGCGCTTTTCAACGGCGGGGCACGAGGAAGTGACGCAAGTCGAAATCAATGCAGTCGTGGAGCGGGCCATTCTGTGGGTCAAGAAAGGGACGGCGCCGGGCTTTGACATCCGATGGCAACGTGGTGAAGACTGCTATGTCACCGGCAACGCCGGTCAACTGCTGCAGGTGATGATGAATCTGATCCAGAACGCCTATGACGCCGCCAACACCGAGCGCGAGCAGGCACCGCAGCTCGACATCAGCCTGCAGTGTGAGCAGAGGAACGTGCAGCTGCGCTTTGCCGACAATGGTCCGGGTATCTCGCAGCAACACCTGTCGCGCATCTTTGACCCTTTCTTCACGACCAAGAGCGTTGGCAAGGGCACCGGCCTGGGCCTGTCGATCAGCTACGGCATCGTCGAGCAGCATGGTGGCATTCTCTCGGTTGAAAACCTGCCGCAAGGCGGTGCCTGTTTCATGCTCAGCTTGCCGCTGCCGGCGCACTGAACACGAGACAGAACTTCAGGCGGCGCGGCAGGACCTACATATTGGGCGTCGCCAGAAAGGCGGCGATGTCGGCCAGATTCTGTTGCGTCAGGCTGGTGAGGCTGCCCATGCGACCCAGATTGTTATTGATGGCCCACAGAATGGTCAGGGCGCTGTTGGCACCGTTGAGAACCTTGCTGCCACCGGCTGCGGCTGGGCCATGGCAACTGCTGCAGTGACTGGCATACAGTGTCTTGCCATTGCTTGCCACCGGAATCACGCCAACGGGCGGCACGACCGGGGCGCTGGGGTCGATGATGGAAAAGGTAATGGTCTTGCTGGCTGCGGCGGCAAAACTGGCGTTGCCCGGCTGGCTGGCAGTCAGGGTGCAATTGCCAGCGGTCAATAGCTTCAGGGCACCTGCGCTCACACTGCAAACGGCGGGTGTCAAGGTGGCAAGCGTCAGCGGCAGGCCAGAACTGGCAGAGGCTGTCAGCGTCGGTGCGCTTGCACCCAGCGTTTGCGTGGCCGGTGGCGTGAAGGTGATCGTCTGGGTGGTCAGGGCGGCGGGCGTGGTCGCAGCCGTGCCGCTGCTGCCACTCAGGCCGTTGGCCATGTAGGTCGCGATGCTGTCCGCCGCGGTGGCTGTGATGGTGCTGGCCAGATAGCCCATGCCCCCTTCATTCTCATGGATCGCCTTGAGCGTTTTGGATGCGTTGCTGGCATCAGCGATGCGCGCTCCGTGGCAACTTTGGCAGGAGGCTTCGTACAGCGCTTTGCCTGCGGCTGCGTTGCCGGGCTGACCGGTGCTGGTGCTTAGACTGCCGCCTTCGTGGCCTGTCTTGAGTTCGTTTTCGATGGTTTTGAGACTTGTCTTCTCGGCCATCCTGTCGAGCACCGTGTCGTAATCATCCCCTTTGCCTGATGCCGATGTGGCTGTCATTTTGGTCCCTATGACATCGTCCGGCAGGAAACCTGTGCTGACTCCCTTGGAAGTCAGCTCGGTCTTGACCATCTGGGTTGCGGTACGGATGCGGTCCTCGGTGTAGGTCCTGACTTCAGTGGCCTGAACATTCGAAGCTGCGCCCGTGGCACTCAAAGACGCCACAATCATGTCGGTGACGGGGTTGATGTTGACGGTCCCAGCGGTTCTGACCAGGGAATGCAGGCGCGCTTGTTTGCCGGCGCTGTCGGTGTAGTCCACTCGAGCTACGCAGGGCAGGGACACGTTACTGACATCGACGCTGTAGCTGCCGTCGCTGGCTGTGCTGACCGGTGCAGTGTTGCCGCTTGCGCAGGCGAGCGTGACGCTGCCTTTATCGATTCCCCATCCAGTGGCGGCAACGCCTTTGACGACGGCGCTTGCACCCGTGGTACTGCCACCGCCGCCGCAGGCGGTCAGTGTGGCCACGACCGTGGCAATCAGGCTCAGCGTCAGCTTTTGTCGTAATGAATTCATGGTGTATCTCCTTGAAGGTTAAAGGTCACAGCGTGAAAGCAAATTATCCATCAACTTGATGAAATCGGGAAAATATCCCAAAATATAAATAGTTAGCATTTGTTACGGGATGGGCCTTTCGCGCCGGTAGCGCCCTGTACGAAAGCACCGTTCACCAGAAATGCTCCTAAGTTGTTGATTTTGTTGATATTTCTTTTTTCGGTCTCGGAATATGTACAAATCCCATGTACTTTGGCTGCGGTCCGGCTCGCCGGAAAACCTGACTTTGGCGCCTTTGGCTTCTCCAAGTGGTTGATTGCAAACAGCTTTTCTGATTTATGAGAACCTGGCACGTGCTATGCGTAGGTAAAGACATCTGAATCGCAAACACCTTAGGAGAAAATCATGACAAACGCCAACATCATCCGCACAGAAGCAGTTGCAAACGAAAACACAGCAAAGAACGTCGCGCTCTTCCTGGCAGCTCCTTTCATCGGTCTGGCTTACGCAGTGTTGCTGCCCTTGGTTGGTATCGCCATGCTGCTGGTCACTGGTACCAAGGCCCTGGTAGCCGCTGGTGCGCTGGCTTATGCAGGTCGCCTCGTGAAGAATGTGGCACTGTTCGTCGCAGCCCCCTTCATCGGTCTCGTCTACGC
>CAITZZ010000191.1 GCA_903897005.1 uncultured beta proteobacterium
ACCGGGGCACTGGCCACCGAAACCAATACCTTCGGCCCGATGCCCACCGGTCTGTCCTCGTTCAAGGACCGGGGTTACTTCCCGGCCGGGCAGCATCCGCCGGAGTTGAATCTGTTTGCCGCCCCGCTGTGGGTGGCGCGCGAAATCAGCCAGGCACGCGGCTGGACCCTGATCGAAGGCATGGTGGCCGCCGCGCAGCCCAGCGGCACCGTCACCCGCCATGCCTATGAAACACTGCGCGACGAGTTGTTGGCTGACCTGCGCGCCGCCTTGCCGCTGGACATGGTTGTGCTCGGGCTGCACGGTGCCATGGTGGCTGAGGGCTACCCCGATTGCGAGGGCGACCTGTTGCAGCGCGTACGCGCCATCGTCGGCGCCGATGTGGTGCTTGGCGCCGAGTTGGACCCCCACGTCAACCTGAGCCGCACCATGGTCGAAATGGCCGACGTGCTGGTGGCTTTCAAGGAATATCCCCACACCGACATCGTCGAGCGCGCGCACGAACTCATTGCGCTGTGCGAAGCCAGGGTCGCAGGGCGTATTCGTCCGGTGCACGCGGTGGCAGACTGCCACCTGATCGTGCCCTTCCACACCACGCGCGACCCGGCCAAGGCACTGGTGCAACGCATCCAGTCACTCGAAGGCCACGACGGTGTGCTCTCGATCTCCATCGCCCACGGTTTCGCGCACGGTGATGTGCCCGACATGGGCACCAAGGTCCTCGTCTACACCGACGGCAATCAGGCGCAGGCCGACGCGCTGGCGCTGCAACTGGCAGGAGAAATCATCGCCATGCGCGACCAGTTGGCCGTGCGCTACCCGGCTATTGACACGGCGCTGGACGAAGCGCTGGCCTTCGATGGCGCAGCGGTGGTGCTGGCCGACCGCGCGGACAACCCGGGCAGCGGCGCACCGGGCGACGCCACCTTCATCCTGCGTCGCATGCTCGAGCGCGGCATCGTCAACGCAGCGATCGGCCCGCTCTGGGACCCGGTCGCGGTGCGCATCGCTTTTGATGCGGGTGTCGGCGCACGCCTGATGCTGCGCATCGGCGGCAAGATCGGCCCCCTGTCAGGCGATCCGCTGGACCTGGAGTGTCAAGTCAAGGCACTGCAGCACGACCTCGTCATGACTGGTCTGGCTGGCGCACCCACCCCGATGGGTGACTGCGCGCTGGTCAAGGCGCAGGGCATTGAAATCGTGCTTATCACGCTGCGCAATCAGGCCATGGACACCGATCTCTTCACGCAACTCGGCTGCAATCTGGCGTCCTGCAAAATCATCGTGGTCAAGTCGGCGCAGCACTTCCATGCTTCCTTCTCCAAGGTTGCCAACAAAGTGATTTATGTCGGCGCCCCCGGCGCCGCGACACCGCACACTGCAACCCTGCCCTACAGCCGGATCCGCCGCCCGATCTGGCCGCTTGACAACATCGCCGAGGCGACACTGATTTGAGGTCTGCATGAACCTGTTCACTGCCTTCCAACTGCCCATCCGTTTTGCTTTGGCGCTGGGCCTGCTGCTGGCTGGCGCCGCGCCCGCACTGGCCCAGACCAAGACACTGCGCTTTGTCGCCCATGCCGACCTCAAGATCCTGGACCCCAGCTTCACCACCGCCTACATCACGCGCAACTTCGGCTACATGGTGTACGACACGCTGTTCGCGCAGGACGACAAGGGTCAGCCCAAGCCTCAGATGGTGGAGAAATACACGACCTCCAAGGATGGACGGCAGTGGACCTTCACACTGCGGCCCGGCCTCAAGTTCTCGGACGGCAACGCCGTCAGCGCCGCCGACGCCGTGGCCTCCATCCAGCGCTGGAGCACACGCGACTCCTTTGGTCCGCCGCTGCGCGCCGCCGGCGCTGAGTGGTCTGTTCTGGACGCGCGCACTTTCCAGTTGCAATTGAAACAACCCTTTGGCATGGTGCTGGAGGCACTCGCCAAACCTTCCGGCTTTCCGGTCCTGGTGATGCCGGAGCGACTCGCCAAACTGCCCACCAGCTCGCCCATCAGCGAAGTGCTCGGTTCCGGCCCTTTCCTGTTCAAACGCGACGAATGGGTGCCCGGCAACAAGGTGGTCTTCGTGCGCAATCCCGGCTATGTGCCACGCAGCGAGCCGGCCAGCGGCCTGGCTGGCAGCAAGAAGCCCGCCTTCGACCGGGTCGAATGGCTGTACCTGCCGGACGCCAACAGCAGTGTTGCGGCACTGCAAAAAGGCGAGGTTGATTTCGTCGAACAGGTGCCGCCCGACTACATCACGCCGCTGCGTTCCGACAGCAAGGTGAAACTGCTGCCATCGAGCGCGCAGCAGGGCCAGTTGATCATGAACCACCTGTACCCGCCGTTCAACAACCCGAAAGTTCGCCAGGCCGTACTCAAGGCCGTGAGCCAGGAGCGCTTCAACGCCGCCATGGGTTACCCGCTGGACATGCGCATGACCTATTGCGCAACCTACTTCATCTGCGGCAGTGCCAATGACACGCCGGCCGGCTCCGAGCCCTACCGCACGGCCGACCTTGCCAAGGCCAAACAGATGCTCTCCGAGTCGGGCTACAAAGGGGAGAAGGTGGTGCTGCTGGTGGCCAGCGATGTGCCCTACCTCAACGCACTGTCCCTGATGGCACTGCAGACGCTGCGCAGCATCGGCATGAACGTCGACGGCATCAGCATGGACTGGGCTTCCATCGGTGCCCGGCGCGCCAAGCGTGAGGCACCGGAGGCCGGTGGCTGGAACGCTTACACCACGGTGGCCAACGAGTTCTCCATCAACAGCCCCATCGTCAGCACCTATCTGGGCGCCGCCTGCGGCAACTCGCTGCCAGGCTGGCCCTGCGACAAGGCCCTGGACGAATTGCGCGCCGCCTGGATCAGTGAGACCGTCCCGGCCAAGCGCCGTCTGGCACTCGACGCCTTCCAGCGTCGCGCTTTCGAGACCGTGCCCTACATCAACCTGGGTCAGTACTTTCCCGCGTCGGGAGCACGCAAGGAACTCAAGGGGGTCGACCGGCTCTGGGGTGGTATTCCCAACCTCTGGGTGCTGGACAAATGAACTATCTGCTGCGCCGCCTGTTCGCGACCCTGCCGGTGATGGCAGTGGTGGCGGTGGTGGTTTTTTTGCTGATTCACCTCTCGCCCGGTGACCCGGCAGCACTGATTGCCGGCGACCTGGCCACCACCGAAGACATCGAAAAACTGCGCGCCGCACTCGGGCTGGACCAGCCGCTGTGGCGCCAGTTTGCCCTTTGGCTGGGGCGCGTGCTGTCGGGCGACCTTGGCATGTCCATCTTCACCCAGGTGCCGGTGACAAAACTGCTGGCGCAGCGACTCGAACCCACACTGTCGATCGCCGTTCTGACGATGGCGCTCACCGTGTGCGTGGCGGTCCCGCTGGGCACACTGGCGGCCCACCGCGCCGGCAGCTGGACCGACCGGCTGGTAATGCTGTTTGCCGTGCTCGCGTTCTCGGTCCCGGTGTTCCTGATCGGCTACCTGCTGATCTACACCTTTGCCATCCGTATTCCCCTGTTCCCGGTGCAGGGCTATGTGCATCTGTCCGAGGGCGTGGGGCCCTGGCTCAACAGCCTGGCACTGCCCTGCATCAACCTGGCGCTGGTCTACATCGCCCTGATCACGCGCATGACGCGCGCCACCGTGATGGAAGTGCTGCAGGAAGACTACATCCGCACCGCCCGCGCCAAGGGGCTGGGTGTACTGGCCGTGCTGGGGCACGCCCTGCGCAACGCCGCGATTCCGATAGCCACCACCGTGGGCGTCGGCATCGCCCTGCTGATCGGCGGCGTGGTTGTGACGGAGACCGTGTTCGCCATCCCCGGCATCGGGCGGCTGGTGATCGATTCGGTGCAGCACCACGACTACCCGGTCATCCAGAGCGTGCTGCTGCTGTCGGCTGGCGTCTATGTGCTGATCAACCTGCTGATCGATCTGAGCTACCGCTTGTTCGACCCGCGCATCCAGTACTGACCATGACCACGCCCCTTGCTGTTGTGCCCAACGAGTTGCCCTTCGTGGTCTCGCGCTGGCGCTGGCTACGTAAAAACCCGACGCTGATTCTGGGCGCGCTGCTGTTGCTGGTAGTGGCCCTGATCACACTGGCGGCACCGTGGATTGCCACGCACGACCCGCAGGACATCGATCCACTCACGCGCATGCAGAGCGCCTCAGCCGAGCACTATTTCGGCACCGACGCGCTCGGTCGCGATGTCTTCAGCCGCGCCGTCTGGGGCGGTCGCGTCTCGATGATCGTTGGCCTGTCGGTGGCGCTGCTGGCCACACTGGGCGGCGTGCTGCTCGGTCTGGTGGCTGGCTTTGTGCGCTGGGCCGAGGGCCCGGTGATGCGTGTCATGGATGGCCTGATGGCGATTCCGGGGATCCTGCTGGCCATCGCCCTGATGGCCGTCACCCGCGCCAGCCTGAGCACGGTCATCGTGGCGATCACGGTACCGGAGATCCCGCGCGTGGTGCGCCTGGTGCGCTCGCTCTCGCTCACCCTGCGCGAGCAACTGTATGTGGAGGCGGCGCACGCGGTGGGCACGCGCCTGCCCGTGATCCTGTGGCGCCACGTGCTGCCCAATATGGTGGCGCCGCTGATCGTGCAGGCCACGTTTGTGGCGGCCTCGGCGGTGTTGATCGAGGCTTCGCTGTCCTTCCTGGGCGTCGGCGTGCCGGCACAAACGCCGAGTTGGGGCAATATGATGGCCGAAGGCCGCAATTTTGTGGCGGTGGCTTTTCACATCATCCTCTACCCCGGCCTCTTGCTGGCCGCCACGGTACTGGCCATCAACATGGTGGGTGATGGTCTGCGCGACGTGCTGGACCCGCGACTGGCACGGCAACTATGAGCACGCACTCCAGCTCATCAGCGCCGCTGCTCGAAATTGATTCGCTGCGCACCTGGTTCGACACCCTGAGCGGCACCGTGCGCGCGGTCGATGGCGTCTCCTTCACCGTGCAAGCCGGCCAGACCCTGGGCGTGGTCGGCGAATCGGGCTGCGGCAAGAGCGTCACCGCCCTGTCCATCCTGCGTCTGCTGCCAACCCCCCCGGCACGGCATCTGGGTGCCATCCGTTATCGCGGCACCAACCTGCTGGATTTCAGCGAACGCGAGATGCGACAGATCCGGGGCAACCGCATTTCGATGATCTTCCAGGAGCCGATGACCTCGCTGAACCCGGTGCTGACGGTCGGCCGGCAGATTGCCGAGACCGTGCTGGTGCACCAGGAGACGAACCGGGCCGAGGCGATGCAGCGCGCGGTCGAGATGCTGCGTCTGGTGCAGATTCCCGAGCCCGAGCGGCGCGCCCGCGAGTACCCGCACCAACTCTCGGGCGGCATGCGCCAGCGCGTGATGATTGCGCTGGCTCTGGCCTGCAATCCCGAGTTGCTGATCGCCGACGAACCGACCACGGCGCTGGACGTGACCATCCAGGCGCAGATCCTGGACCTGATCAAGCGCTTGCAGAAAGAACTCGGCATGGGCGTCATGCTGATCACGCACGATCTGGGTGTGGTGGCAGAGAGCTGTGACCGTGTGGTCGTGATGTACGCCGGGCGCAAGGTCGAGGAGAGCAGCGTGCTCGCCCTCTTCAGCCGGCCACTGCATCCCTACACGCGCGCCCTGATGGCATCGATGCCGGCCATGAACAGCCAGCTCAAGCGCCTGACCGAGATCCCCGGCATGGTGCCTTCGCCGCATGAACTGGGACGCGGCTGCGCCTTTGCTGCGCGCTGCCAGTATGCGCAGCAGCGGTGCGTTGATGAGAACCCGCCACTGACAAGCCAGGGCGAGGATCATGTGGTGGCCTGCTTTGCCGTCGAAGAAGGCCGCGTCAGCCAGGCGGAGGTCGCCGCATGAGCGCCCCACTGCTGCTTGAAGTAAGCGAGCTGCGCAAGCACTTCATCGCACCCAGGCACTGGTTCAGTCCGGCCAAGCCGCCGATCCAGGCAGTGGACGGGGTTTCGTTCACAGTCGCGCGCGGTGAGACGCTGTCCCTGGTCGGAGAGTCCGGCTGCGGCAAGACCACCACCGCCAAGTCGGTGCTGCGTCTGATCGAACCGACATCGGGCTCGGTCAAGCTCGATGGCGAGGAACTGCTGACGCTGGACGCCAACCAGATGCGCTTGCGCCGGCGCCATATGCAGATCATCTTTCAGGATCCTTATGCGTCCTTGAGTCCGCGTCTGACAGCGGGCGAGATCGTGGCCGAGCCGCTGCGCAACTTTGGCGCATCGAATGCAGCACAAAGGCAGGAGCGCGTGCAGTGGCTGTTTTCCAAGGTCGGCCTGCGGCCCGAAGCCGCGAAAAAATACCCGCATGAGTTCTCCGGCGGGCAGCGCCAGCGCCTGGGCATTGCGCGGGCGCTGGCGCTGGAACCCAAGCTGATCGTCTGTGATGAACCAGTGTCAGCGCTCGACGTGTCGGTGCAGGCGCAGGTGGTCAACCTGCTGACCGATCTGCAGGCCGAGTTCGGCCTGGCCTACCTGTTCGTCGCACACGATCTGGCGGTGGTGCGCCACATCAGCCACCGCGTGGCAGTCATGTACCTCGGCCACATTGTCGAAGTGGCCGACCGCGACACCCTGTTCAATGCGGCCCGCCACCCCTACACCGAGAGCCTGCTGGCCGCCGTGCCGGTGCCGGATCCGCGGATCACGCGAGAACGCATCCTGCTGCAGGGCGACCTGCCCAGCCCGGCGAATCCGCCACCCGGCTGCCGCTTCCACACCCGCTGCCCGCTGGCACAAGCCATCTGCAAGGAACAACGCCCACCGCTCACGCAGCGCGGCACAAACGACCAGGGCGGCCAATGGGTGGCCTGCCATCTGCGCTGAAAGGAATCCTCATGACCAGACCCCTGCACTACGACATCCTGATCCGCGGCGGCACCGTGATCGACGGCACCAAGGCGCCGCGCTTCTATGCCGACCTGGGCATCACCGGTGGGCACATTGCCGCCATCGGCCATCTTGAAGAGTGCAGCGCTGACGAGGTAATCGATGCCAGCGGCCGCATCGTGGCGCCGGGTTTCATCGACGCGCACACACACGACGACATGGCGCTGCTGGTGCAGCCCGACATGAGTTTCAAGATCTCACAGGGCGTGACCACCGTGATTGCCGGCAACTGCGGCATCAGCGCGGCGCCGCTACGCAGCGACATGGAACTGCCCATGCCACTGAATCTGCTGGACGCACCCGGCGGGAAACGGTTCCGCCATTTCGCCGACTACCTGGCGGCACTGCGTGAAACACCGTCGGCGGTTAACGTGGCCGCCATGGTCGGTCACTCGACCCTGCGCGTGATGGCCATGGAGTCGCTGGACCGCGAGGCCACGGCTGGCGAGATTGGCGCCATGCAGGCCCTGGTGCAGGAGGCGCTCGATGCCGGCGCCATCGGCATGTCCACCGGCACCTTCTACCCACCCTCGGTCAAAGCTACTACCGAAGAGATCATCGAAGTCGGCAGACCGCTGACGGCGAGCCAGGGCTTGTACGTCACGCACATGCGCGACGAGGCCGACCAGGTGATGGAATCACTCGACGAGACTTTCCGCATCGGCCGTGAACTGGGCATCCCGGTGGTGGTGTCGCACCACAAGGTACAGAACACGCCCAACTTCGGTCGCTCTGCGCTCACGCTGCCCTTCATTCAGGAGGCGATGCGGCACCAGTGCGTCTCGCTCGACTGCTATCCCTACACGGCGGGATCGACCATGATACGCACCGACCGCGGCATGCTTGACGGCCGGGTCCTGATTGCCTCGAGCACACCGCACCCCGAGTGCGCCGGGCGCGACCTCGACGACATTGCCAAGGAATGGGGTGTCGCCAAGGACGAGGCAGCGCGGCGCCTGCAGCCGGGCAGCGCGATCTACTTCCTGATGGATGAAAACGACGTGCAGCGCATCCTGGCTTTTGACGAAACCATGATCGGCTCCGACGGCATCCCGGTGGGCGAGAGCCCGCACCCGCGCCTGTGGGGCACCTTCCCGCGCGTACTCGGGCACTACAGCCGCGACCTTGGTTTGTTTCCGCTGGAGACCGCGGTCTGGAAGATGACCGGCCTGACGGCGCGCAACTTTGGTCTGGCCGGCCGCAGCACCCTGAAAGTCGGCCAGGCCGCCGACGTGGTGGTGTTCGACGCCGCCAGCGTGCGCGACACCGCCAGCTACGCAGCACCGATCCAGGCCGCCGCCGGCATCGACACCGTGATCGTCAACGGCGTTGTGGCCTGGCGCGCTGGCGCCCACAGCGGCGCCCGCAGCGGCCAGGTCCTGACCCGCACCCCTCCCCAACCAAAGGAAGCACCATGAGCACCATCACACGCTACCCAACGCCACTGCCCGCGCCATTTTCCAAAGCCGTCAAGGTCGGCGGCTTTCTGTTTCTCTCGGGCGTGCTGCCGATGGACGCCCAGGCCAACATCGTCGGCGCCGACATTCAGGAGCAAACCAGGATCGTGCTGGAGCGCATTGCGCTGACGCTGTCGGAGGTGGGTGCCAGCATGTCCGATGTGGTTCGCGCCACCATCTGGCTGTCCGACCTGAACAACTTCGCCGCCTTCAACGCTGAATACAGCAAACACTTCAGCGCCGGCCTGCCGGCGCGCTCCACGGTCCAGGCCGTGTTGTACAAAAGCGCCTTGGTTGAAATTGAAGTTCAGGCCTGGGTTGGCAACTGATTTCGTCGAGCGACAGCGATCCCCGGGTGTCGCTCAAATGCGCAGGAGCGTCACGGCGAGTCCCGCGACTCCGGCGGCTGCCAGTTCTTCAGCAGTTTCTGCACCTCGCCCGCGCGCCGGCCCATCAGACAACTGGCCGTGAGCACACCGGCCATCAGCGCACCGCCAACGCCAGCCGTGACGGTATCGGCACCGGTGAGATACAGGCCAGGAACCGGCGTCTGGCTATGAATGGCTGTCTCGTTGAAGCGTGCCACCGTGTGGTCGATGCCATAGATTTCGCCGGCCACGTTCCACTGAAACCACTCGGTTGACAAGGGTGTCGACAGCTCATGGAAGTCCAGTGCCGCCTGTAGCTGCGGGAAGAACCGATACAGCGAGCGCAGCAGCACTTCGGTCATCTGCGCCTTCAGCGCCTCGTAGTCGTCGCCACGCTTTCCCCAGGTCGTGCCCCGCCACTTTGCGAACCACTGCGGCAGGGTCGGCGCGACAATTTCCACGGTCGTCCGGTCGGGATAACGTTCGTTCCAAAGCGGGTCTTTTGCGGCCGGGAACGAGATATAGATCAAGGGGAAGTCCAGCCCGTTCGAGGCCTTGAAGCGCGCCACATTGCCATCGTGATCGGCATCCGGGTAGACCCAGTAGTTGGTCCGGGGCAAGCCCAGTTTCTCAGCCGTACCCTTGAAGCCAAGGTAGAGACAGACATGCGACGCCGATGCCACCACATTGCGCGTCGCCTTGGCCAAACCATAGTGTGCCTGCACATCGGCAGACAGCAGTCGCTGATAGGTTGGCAGCAGACCGGCACAACTGACGACCGCGTCCGCATGCAGTTCTTGACCGTCCTTCTTGAGGCGAACGCCGTAGGCGCCCCGTTCGCCGACCAGAATCTGCTCGACACCCGCATAGGTAAAAACCTTGCCGCCAGCCGCCTCGATCACCGGAATGATCGTACGTGCGATGGAACTGGCGCCTCCCACCGGGTAGTTGCCACCTGCCATGTAGTGCTTGGCCAGCATGGCATGCATGAGAAAGCTCGATTGTCCAGGCGGCAAGCCGTAGTCGCCCCACTGTCCGGTCAGCACCGCGATCAGTTCCTGATTCGCAGTCAGCGTTTCCAGCACCTCCCGTGTGGTCTTGAAGCAAACGCCAGGCACCAGCAGTTTGCGGGTGCGGGCGTACAGACGACCGACGGTTCGCGGCATTGCCTGTCCGGCAAAGAACTTCGGCGCCTGACGGCTGACCTGAGCGATCAACTCGACATAGCGCTCGATGGCCTGCGCCTCGCCAGGGAAATGTCTGATAAGTTCAGCCGTGAATTCGCCCCGCCCGGCGCGAAAGTCATACACGCGCTCGCCGATCACCATGCGGTCGTAAACCGCATCCATCGGCGCCCAGTGAAGCTGGTCGTCGGAGATGACGTCAAAGACCCGGCGCAACACAGCCTGCGGCTTGTGCACTTCGCCAATGTAGTGGACGCCAACATCCCACTCGTAGCCCTTGCGCGTATAGCTGTGCGTGTAGCCGCCCGCCGTGTAATGCTGCTCCAGCACACAAACCCGTTTGCCGAACCTGGCCAGCAGCGCCGCCGTGCACAAGCCCCCGATGCCCGAGCCGACCACGATCACGTCGTAATGCTCGGCAGCGAGCCCGGGGCGAAAACGCGTACCCGTGCGAACCCTGGACCCTGAGGAACGTCTGGAACGCAAGGGATCATTGTTCATATTTCTTCCTTCAAAGAACTTACTCATTTGCGCAAGCGTCATCTTATCGGGGTGGTTGCTCAGGTCAATGACGCGCTAGCCGTCACAATGTCTGCTGCCATTCCAGGAACCTCATGACTCATCAACTTCCTCGTCCTTTCCTGCGACTCGTCGGGTCCAATCTGGCGGCGCAATCGGCCGAGCAATTGAGTTTGGCCGCCGTGCCCATCGTCGCGGTGCTGGCGCTGGGCGCCGGGCCAGGCGAGATCGGTCTGCTGGCCACGGCACAGACGCTGCCCTTCCTGATTCTGTCCATTCCCTTGGGTCTGGTCGCCGATCGAACGTCTCGGCGTCAACTGATGGCGTGGGCCGAGGGCTTGCGCCTGCTGGCATTCCTGGCCTTGATTGCAGCGTCCTTGTTTGATCGAATCTCACTGGAACTGCTGGCAGTGCTGGGTTTCGCCGGGGCGATTGGTACCGTCGGTTACAGCGTCGCCGCACCTGCGCTTGTCCCCGCGCTGGTGCCGCGTGACTCGATCATGGCGGCGAACGGGCGTCTTGAACTCGCCCGAAGCGTGGCGTTTACTGCTGGACCCGCTCTGGCGGGTGCGCTGGTCTCCTGGGCCGGAGCTTCGGCCGCTTTCGTGCTGGCCGCGCTGCTGTCGGCTTCGGCCCTGGCTCTGTTGCTGGGGCTTGCCGAACCCAAGCGGCTTGCCCAGCCAGAGCGCCACCCCCTGCTCGAACTCCAGGACGGCGCGCGTCTCGTTTGGCGCAATGCACTTCTGCGACCTATTCTGCTGACCGCCGTGGCCTGGAATATCTCCTGGTTCGTGCTGCAAGCAGGGTATGTACCCTATGCCGTTCGGGTGCTTGGCTTGAGCGCAGGGGGCGTGGGTATCACGCTGGCAAGTTATGGCGCCGGCATGATCGTAGGGTCCTTGTTCGCGCCCAGGGTGATGGGCGCGTTGCCGTTTGGCAGGGCGATTCAGGTCGGACCCACCATCTCGGTGCTGGCGGCCATGACGATGGTCGCAACGCTGGCGCTACCGAGCGCTGCGGTGGCGGTGGTTTCGTTCTTTCTGTTCGGCGCAGGCCCCATCATCTGGACGATCACATCGACGACGCTGCGCCAGACCGTTACACCCAATGCGATGCTGGGTCGCGTATCAGCCCTGTTCCTCACCGTCAACATGGGCGCCCGACCGCTGGGGGCTGCGCTGGGCGGCTTCGTCGGCGCCTCCTGGGGCGAATCCGCATGCCTGATGTTGGCTCTGGCCGGGTTCGTCGTCCAAGCGTGGCTGATCTTCGCCTCGCAGGTGAGCCATTTGCAGCAACTCCCCGCAGCGGCGGACTGAAAACACCTGTCAGTCGCGCCTTCTCAATTCCCTGCAGCCTTGGGCTGCCACCCGACGAAAGCGGGGTAGTGACGGCGGACCACGGATCCATTGACATCCCAGGCCAGGCACTGGCCCACGAAGTGCGGTGGCGAGCCGTCGATCGCGTCAGGAAGCGGTCCTTCGGGCAGGGTCTGGAAGGCGATCGTGGCCATGTTGAAGAGAAGTTCGCGCAGGTGGGTGCAACCCCGTGCGCCCCCAAGGTTGGTCTGGATGGCATGACGCCAGCCTGGCCCCATGGTGCAGCCAATCATCTTCTGCATGGGAGCCTGAGCGATCGGGCATTCCGGGTGTGGCACGTCGTCCATCGCCACGGCAATCTCGCGCACCACAAATCCGTCGTCGATCGTTACCCGTATCGAAAGCCTGTGAATCGGCTCTCCGGGCAGCCAGGTCCCTTCGCCAGGGATGTCCATCGCATGTGTCTTGGTGTCGCACATCTCGGCCTCAATGTCCCACCACCGGTCTTCTCTTTGAAAACCGCGGTAAACGACGTCTCGCGTATGCGCATGGGTTCGGGGTTCAGGTGTTGGCAGTGGCAAATCAGCGCCTCTTGTGAATGGCAGTGGATATTCGCCGAGTGTAGATTGCCTTGTTGGCAGTCCGCTACGTCAAGGAAAATGAATACGCCAACTGTGTGACCGTTTTTGCTTTCCCGGCAACTGCACAGCAGACCGATTTGAATAGGGCCCAATCACCAGGAGTCGCTATGATTTGACCCAATGCCCCGCCCTATTGAACGATTCCGAGCCATTGATACAAGTCACCATGAGTTTCGCTAGTGAATACCTCGCCCAACTGGCCGCTTTTTCTGAGCAGTGTCCCTTGCCACGTGTACGTGCTTTGCACTTGCCGCCGGTTCAGCCGGTGCAGGGCCACGCGGGCGAGTTCTGCGCGGTGGAGCTGACGGATGGCTCGCTCGGCCTGTCCTACGTTCGTCTGGGCGACACGCTGGCGCAGTTGCGTCAGGGCTCGGCTGCCTTTGAGCTTGCAGGGGCTGATGCGCTTGCGCTGGCACAGCGCTTCGTCAGCGACAAGGGGCCGGGCAGGGTGATCGGATTTGCCACTGCAAACGCCATCTCGCGCTGCCTGTATGACCGGGCCGGTTTTCGCCCCGACGACAGCAGCGATTCCATCGGGCAGATGAATGCGAAAGCGGGAGAGTCCATCGGCATGATCGGACTGTTCAGGCCCATCTTGGGACGCGTCTTGAAGAGCGGAGCGCGGCTGACGGTTGTCGAGTTGAGGGCCGATCTGGTGGGCGAGCATGAGGGCTATCGCGTCACGATGGATGCGAGCGAACTCGCGAACTGCAGCAAGGTGATTTCCACCAGCACCCTGCTCCTGAACGACACGCTGGACGACATGCTGGCGCAGTGCCGCAACGCCCACTGGTTCGCCATGGTCGGGCCGAGTGCGGGTTGCCTGCCCGATGCGCTGTTCGCCCGTGGCGTGACGCTCCTTGGAGGAAACTGGATAAAAGACCGCCAGGGTTTCGTTGCGGCACTGACGAGCGGTGCGCCGCACAGTGAATTCACCAGCAAGTACGCCCTGACCGCGAACGGCTATCCGGGCTGGCGCGAGCTGATCCGACGAGCCGCTAACAGCCAGAGGACATGAACGTGCATTGGAACGAACACCAGGAGCCGCTGGGCACCGCGCTGACCCTGATTCATACGCGGCAAAGCACGACGTCGAGGTTCCTCGGCGAGCCCGGCCCGGACCGCGCCCAGGTCGAAACCATTCTGGATGCGGCTGGTGCCGCGCCAGACCATCGGCGCTTGACGCCCTGGCGCCTGGTGATCGTGCCATCAGAAAAGCGACACCTGCTGGCTGAGGCCTTTGCCGACGCGCTGAGCGAGCGTGACCCAGAGGCCACCGAGGCACAACGAAAAGAAGCCAGCGAAAAGGCTTATCGAGGCCCCCTGCTGGTGGCGGCTATCGCGCGCCTCGACCCTGCCTTGGGTAGCGTGCCGGCACAGGAGCGTCTGTTGTCCGCCGGATGTGCCCTGCAGAACATGTTGCTGACCGCCCATGCCATGGGTTTTGGCGCCGGCTTGTTAACGGGAAAGTCGATCTATTCGAAGCGGCTCAGGCAGTTCTTCCAGCTTGACGACACCGAGCAATTGCTGTGCTTTATGGCATTGGGTGCGGTACTCAGGGCAAAACCAGTGACATCAAGGCCGAGCATGAACGATTACACGACGACGCTTTGACACCCGCCTTGGGACTGTTCCACCTGCTTAGCCCTTGACCGCCCTGCCCGCTTGCATTAGACGGCGTGATCCATTTCACGCAGAAAAGCTTCCAAAGTTTCGACATTCTCGACACTCAGGCAACGCACCTTGATGTCCCGCTGCAGCGCCGTCATCTGGGTATAGGTCGTCAGCGAATGCCTGGGGCCAATTTCAACAAAGGTATCCACGCCGTCATCCAGCATGGTGTTGACACAGCCCTCCCACTGCACGGGCTTGTAAACATGCTCCTTGAGCAATTGTCGTATGTCATCGCTGCAAGTCAGGTATTGCGCCGTGACATTGCTGACAAGCTTTTTCTTCGCTTGCCCCATCGGGATGGTCTGCAACAGTTCATACAGCTGCTGCCCCGCACCTAGCAGCAAGCTCGTATGGAAGGGGCCGCTGACATTGAGAAACGTCGTTGCGCTCGCGCCCCGCAAGTTGGCCAATTCGGCCGCCCGCTCCACGGCCGTCGCATAACCAGCCACGATGATCTGTCGGGGGCAATTGAAGTTGGAACATTCAATCAAGCCCAGATCACTCGCCTGCGTCACGATTTGCTCTACCGCGGGCCGGTCCAGACCACTGATCAAACACATCTTGCCGACGCCCTGGGGCACCGCGTTTTGCATGAACATGCCGCGCCGCTGCACCAGCTTGACACTGTCTTCAAACTGCAAGACCCCGGCATAAACCAGGGCCGCATATTCGCCCAAACTGAATCCAGCCGTGACATGAGCGCAAAACCCATGGCTTTCGACCACTTTCAGCAGGGCGATCGTCGTCGTGTGGATGGTCGGCTGGGCGTTTTCTGTCTTGACAAGCTCAGACTCCGGACCGCTGCGGCAAAGTTGGAGGATGTCCATGCCCATGACTTCGTTGGCCTGCTCGAAGACAGCAGCCGCTTCGGCGTAGTGGTCGGCCAGATCCATCCCCATGCCGACATAGTGCGTGCCCTGTCCCGGAAATACAAAAGCGAACTTGCTCATTGCCTGCACTGTATTCGAAGTTCTGACCGACTTGGCAAGCAAAGCCAGCTTTTCAGTGTGACGGGCAAGCTGCGCAGCCAGTGAGCGCGCGTCTGGCTCGAACAGCGGCCCACCGCAGATTGCCGCCGTCTCGAATACGGCGCCGATCGAGCAGCCGGGTGGTGCAGTCTTGTAGGGTTCAGGCCTGCGCCGCGCCTGGCGCAACAATGCTGCGGTAGGCGTGCCAGCTGGCGTGCCCAACGACCGGCCCGGCCAGCAGCAAGCCCGCGAAATAGGGCAACATGCAGAGCGCCACCAACGTCGTGATGAGCGCACCCCAGAGCAGCATGACACCGGGGTTCTGGAGACAGGCGCGCACGCTCGTCAGGGCGGCGCTGACGGCGTCCACCTGACGGTCAAGAATCATCGGGATGGCGATCACGCTGGTGACAAAAATCAGGCTGGCAAAAACACCGCCCACCAGCGTGAAGGTGACCAGGAAGGCCAGGTTCTCCAGCGCCAGCAACTGGCTCAGCGTCAGCTGCCCGCCAGGCGGCAAGTCAAAACTGACAGCAAAGACCACCAGCGACGCACGACCCCAGAGCAGTTCCAGAACCAGCAGGACGCCAGCAAACAGGGCGATCGCAGCGCGCGCCGGGCGCCAGGCCTGAAGCGTCTCGGCCAAGGCCGCCACGCGACCTTGTTCGAGCTCCCGGCTGGCATGGTAGAGCCCAAGGCACAGGAACGGGCCCATCAGCAAGAAACCGGCGCTCAGCGCCAGGACGTAGGCCGGCGCCTCGGCAAACACCCACCACAGCGCGTGCCCCATCAGAAAAAAACACAAGCCGTAGAAGAGGCCGGTCAGCGGCTGGCGCACGAAGTCTTGCCAACCCTTGCGCAACCAGACAAACGGTGCATTCCAGGGTAGCGTCGCCAGCTTCAGTTCGAAGATCGACGCGCTGTCCGGCGCCCCGGGGTTGGAGCTCACGTCAGGCCGCCTCGCGCAGTGTGAAGGACGAGGCGTCCACCAGGTCGCGGTAGGCATGCCAGCTGGCGTGCCCGAGCAGAGGCAAGGCCAGCACCAGCCCGAACAGGGCCAGGCTCATCCCGAGCAGGGTGATGCCAGACAGCAGCAAGGCCCACAGCGCCATCGGCACCGGGTTCTCCAGCACGGTCATCCAACTGGTGAGCACAGCCTGCCACAGCGTGACGCGCCGGTCCAGCAACAAGGGCACGGCGACCACGCTCGAAGCAAAGATCGGCGCCGCCATGACGCCTCCGAGCGCCAGCCAGAGCTCCAGCAGAAATCCGTCTTTGGCCAGCACGACATGCTGCAGGAACTCGGTCAAGGTGCTGATCGGATAGGGCGCCAGCAGGGTGATGAGCGCCGCCGAGGTCAGCACCCAACCGGTACCCGCCAAGGCCAGCAAGACGCCAAACTGTGCCATGCACCAATAGTCGTTGCCCCACTTGTTGAAGTGATGGTCCTGCCAGTTGAGCCAGGTCTTGAGCACCACATGGATGCCCGGCGCCTCGCCGCGTTCACGCGCACGGCTCAGCGCGTACAGGCTGGTCGCCAGAATCGGCGCCACCAGCAGAAAGCCTGGAAACGCGCCCGCCAGCAACCAGAAACGCTCACGTGCCGCCAGCGCAATGGCCAGCCCACCCAGCGCCGTCACCAGGCCGTGCGCCCAGCTGATCCAGCCACAGGCTACGAGGTCGCGCCAGGCCAGCGCCAGCCAGTGCAAGGGTTGCCCCAGCGTGATGCTGCGCACCGCCGGTAGCATGGCGGCGGCGTTCTGGGTCGGTGAATTCAACATAGCTGCGCATGTTAACGGCTCAGTGCAGAGCTTGCTGGCGCAGGATGTCTGCCAGTGCGTTCACAAAGCGCTGGTTGTCCGCCTCGGTGCCGACGGAGACGCGGATGAAGGTCTCGTAGCCCGCTTCCTTCCAGGGTTTGATGATGATGCCGCGCCACAGCAGGGCCTCGGCCACCGGGCCGTTGGGGCGGTGCAGGTCCAGAAACAGGAAGTTGGTCGCGGACGGGGCCACCGTCAGGCCCAGGGCGCGCAGCTGCGCGCCCATGAGATCGCGCTGCACCACGGTGGCGCGCACACTGGCCGCCATGTGGTCGGGGTCGCTCCACGCTGCAAGGGCCGCCATCTGCGCCGCCATGTTCACATTGAAGGGCGTGCGCACGCGGTCCAGCATCTGCACCAGACAAGCGTGCGAGGCAATGCCATAACCGACCCGCAAGCCTGCAAGTCCCCAGGCCTTTGAGAAGGTGCGCAACACCATCCAGGGGCGCGGCTGTGCGCGCAACTCGGTCAGGGCGTCCGGGAAGCCCGGGCTGTGCAAGGCGTACTCGTAATACGCTTCGTCGATGACCAGCAGGGTCTCCAGGGGTGCGGCACGCACCAGACGGCGAAAGGCCCCGACATCCAGCATGCAGCCGACGGGGTTGGACGGATTGCTGAGAATGACCATCTTCGGCGCGGCCTTCTGGCTGAGTGCCGCGCACCAGGCATCGACGTCGAATTCCAGCGCTGAGCTGACCGGCAGCATGTGCACGTCGGCACCCATCATGCGCGGATAAATTTCGTGCAGGCCGAACGATGGCAACAAGGTCAGCACAGGGTCACCGGGTGAAAGAAAAGACAGGCACAACAGCTCCAGCAGGTTCTCCGATCCGTTACCCACCACGATTTCCTGCGCCTGGGCGCCAGTGCGCGACGCAATGGCTGCCCGCAACGCAAGGCAATTTGCATCGGGGTACAGACCCACGTTGGTCAGCATGGCCGTCAAGGCCTGCGCTACTTTGGGGCTGGCGCCGAAAGGGTTTTCATTGCTCGCGAGCCGCGACACCTGCTGCGCGCCGTAACGCTGGCGCACCAGCTCGGAGGAAAGGCCTGCGTTGTAGGCAGGCAGGTCTCGCACCTGGGCGCGGGCGCAGCGGGTCAGCAGTTCCGTGGCGGCCCGTGCGTCGATTTGGGCGTGTTTTTCCATCTTAGAGATCCTGGTTTTCTGCGAAGGCCAGAACGGCTTGCAGCATGGCTCGGACCGTCGGCTGGGCCTGCGCGGCCACCGCGGGCAGGTAGTCAAACGGCATGCCTTCCTGCATGTAGCTGCATTGCGTCATCTCCAGTTGCAGCGCATGCACGTTCTGCGCGGGCTGGCCGTAGTGGCGCGTGATGTAACCGCCCTTGAAGCGACCATTGAGCACCGCCGTGAGGCCCGGGGCGGACCGGGCAATGGACAAAAGCTGCCCGGCCAGCGCGCGGTCGCAGCTCGCACCATCGGCAGTGCCGAGGTTGAAGTCGGGCAACTTGCCTTGAAAAAAGCGCGGCAACACGGAGCGAATGGAGTGCGCGTCCCACAACATGGCAATCCCGTGGCGGAGCTTGATGCGCGCCAGTTCGGCAGCAAGCTGATCGTGGTAGGGCTGCCAGACGGCTTTGCGCCGCGCCGCAATTTCAGCCTCGTCGGGGCCTTTGCCGTCGAGATAGAGCGGCGTATCGTCAAAGGTGTCAAGAGGACACAAGCCGGTCACGCTCTGGCTTGGATAGAGGCTGGCACCGTCGGGCGCGCGATTCAGGTCGACCACGTAGCGGGAATGCGTGGCTTGCAGGATGGACGCGCCCATCGCCGTCGCGAAGTCGTAGAGGCGGCCAAGATGCCAGTCGGTGTCGTGAACCTCGCGTCCCTCAGGAGTAAGACCAGCGGCAATCGCGGGCGGCACAAACGTGCCCACATGCGGCATGGAGACCAGCAAGGGGCGCGTGCCCTGGTGAAAGAGAAACGGTGGCTCGGTGGTGATGGGGTTCATGCGCTGGTACCGGAAAGGATGGATCGACGTGCGGCAACAAATGCCTGCGCGGCCTGATCGTGAAGGGCGTGCTGCCCGTCCTGTACAAGGCGCTGCCCTGCCACCCAGACTTGGTGCAGCGCAGAGGTGCGATGGCTGGCAAACACATGGGCCGACAGCATCTCTGGTGCGCCCAGTCCTGCCAGCACCCAATGCTGGCCATCGAGCGCCACAAAGTCCGCCTGCTGGCCCACGGCCAAACCGGCAACGGCGCGCCCCGCAGCCTGTGCGCCGCCCTGCACTGCCTGCAAGGTCATGGCCGTCGCCACCTGTGCCTGCTCGAGCGTGGCCAGCACGTTGCGCTGGCGCAATTTCAGCCGCTGGCCGTATTCAAGTAAGAGCAACTCTTCAGCCACATTGACCGTGGCATGACTGTCCGAGCCGACGCCCCATGCGCCCCTGTGCGAAAGCCAGCGCGGCATGTCAAAAATGCCGTCACCCAGATTCGCCTCGGTGCTGGGGCAAAGCCCGGCCACGGCACCACTGCGCGCCGCACGCTGGTACTCGATTTCATTCATGTGGGTGGCATGCACCAGGCACCAGCGGGCGTTGACATCGGCGTGATCGAGCAGCCACTGCACCGGGCGCTGACCGCTCCAGACCAGGCAGGCGTCCACCTCAGCCGTCTGCTCGGCGATGTGGATATGCACCGGCGCTGTCGCATCCAGAGCGTTGAGCCCCGCCAAAGCCTCACGCAAGGCCTCTGGCGGCACGGCGCGCAGTGAGTGCGGTGCCAGCCCCAGGCGGGCGCCCTGTGCAACGCATTGCGGCTGCAGCCGCTGCAGCAAGTTCAGCATGTTGTCGGTGCTGCGGATAAAGCGGCGCTGAGCGTCGTTGGGCGGGGCAGCGTCAAAGCCGCTCGCCTGGTACAGCACAGGCAACAGGGTCAGGCCAATGCCGGTCTTGCGTGCCGCGCGCAGCAGGCACTGGGCCAGCGTGGCGTCGTCGGCATAGGGCTTGCCGTCCAGGTCGTGGTGCACGTAATGAAACTCGCACACTGACGTGTACCCGGCTTCCAGCATTTCAATGTAGAGCCAGCTGGCGATGGCTTCGAGTTGCAAGGGCGTGATGCGGTTGGCAAACTGGTACATCAGCGTGCGCCAGCTCCAGAAGCTGTCCTGCGCTTCGCCGCGGTATTCGGTGAGGCCACCGAAAGCACGCTGAAAGGCGTGCGAATGCAGATTGGGCATACCGGGGATGACGGGGCCGCACACGGTTTGTGCCGCACCATCGGGTTTGCTTTGGGCTTGCACAAGAGTGAGTCGACCCTCGGCATTCCATTGCATCAGGACATCCTTGGCCCAGCCGGTGGGGAGCAGGACATCGCTGGCAAACAGTTGGCGGGAAAGGGAAGGGGGCGTTGCGGGCATGGTGTTATTTCCGGTTCAGGCGGGCTGTACGGCGATGCGCCCCTGCCGCACGACGGTGCATGCGGGGCGCTGGCCAAACCAGTAGGCCAGTTCGGCCGGATCCCGCCATGGCCACAGCACAAAATTTGCAGGCCGACCGACGCCGAGTGAACCATGCGTGTCCTGCAGGCCCAGGGCGCGCGCCGCATGGCGGGTGATGCCGTCCAGTGCCTCGGGCACGGTCAGTCCAAACAGGGTGCAGGCCATGTTGGCCATGAGCAGCAGGCTCAGGGTTGGCGAGGTGCCGGGGTTGTGGTCCGTGCTCACCGCCATCGGTATGCCAGCATCGCGCAGTGCCTGAATCGGCGGGACATGGGTGTCGCGCAATGCGTAATAGGCACCCGGCAGCAACACCGCCACCGTGCCTGCCGCTTTCATGGCGGCGATGCCCGGGCTGCTGAGGTGTTCAAGGTGATCGCAGGACAATGCGCCAAAGCGTGCCGCCAGGGCCGAGCCACCCATGTCGGAGAGCTGCTCGGCGTGCAGTTTGACGCGCAGTCCCAGTGCCTGCGCGGCCTGGAACACCTGCCCCGTCTCGGGCAGCGAAAACCCGATGCGCTCGCAA
>CAITZZ010000192.1 GCA_903897005.1 uncultured beta proteobacterium
CATGGTAGTTTCACGACGCAAATCACCCTCAATGGTAATTTGAGCGATTTGTTCGCGAATTTTTTCCAGATCAGAATCAGTCAAATCCTTGACCTTCTTGGAATATGCAATGCCACAAGCTTCGCATATCTTGCGTGCCCTTGGGCGACCAATTCCAAAAATGGCAGTCAAGCCAATTTCGGAATGCTGTTGCGGCGGAATATTGATGCCAGCGATACGTGCCATTTTCGTCCTCTAAAACTCTTGCAATTAACCTTGACGCTGCTTGTGACGTGGATCGGAACAAATCACACGCACAACGCCCTTGCGCCGAATTACCTTGCAGTTACGGCAAATTTTCTTGACCGAAGCCGAAACTTTCATTTCATTCTCCTAAAACCTTGGTTACTTAGCTCTGAATACAATGCGCGCCCGGCTCAAATCGTAGGGCGTCAGCTCAACCGTGACCTTGTCACCTGGAAGAATGCGGATGTAGTGCATGCGCATTTTTCCGGAAATATGCCCCAAGACGATGTGTCCGTTTTCCAGTTTCACACGAAACGTGGCATTGGGCAGGTTCTCAACCACCTCGCCCTGCATCTGAATGACATCGTCTTTTGACATAGTTTGCTTGCCTTACGAAGACTTGAAATTGGCCTTCTTCAACAAGGACTCATACTGCTGCGACATCAGATAGTTCTGAACCTGGGCCATGAAATCCATGGTCACCACCACAATAATCAGGAGCGAGGTGCCGCCAAAGTAGAAGGGCACGTTGTATTTCAAAATCAGGAATTCGGGCAGCAAGCAAACCAGCGTGATGTAGATCGCACCCGCAAAGGTCAGGCGCAGCAAAATCTTGTCGATGTAGCGCGCAGTCTGGTCGCCGGGACGGATGCCGGGGATGAAGGCACCGCTTTTCTTGAGGTTGTCTGCTGTTTCACGGCTGTTGAAGACCAGCGCGGTGTAAAAGAAGCAGAAAAATATGATCGCGCCAGCGTACAGCATGACGTAAATGGGTTGCCCTGGCGTCAGGGAGCCGGCAATGTCTTTGAGCCAGCGCATCGAGTCGCCGGTGCTGAACCAGCCAACCACGGTGGCTGGCAACAGGATAATGCTGGAGGCGAAGATGGGCGGAATGACGCCGGCCATATTGAGTTTTAGCGGCAGGTGTGAAGACTGCCCGCCATAAACCTTGTTGCCAACCTGGCGCCGCGCGTAGTTGACCAGAATCTTGCGCTGACCGCGCTCGACAAACACGACGAAGTAAGTGACCAGGGCCACCAGAACGACGATGAACAGTGCCACGATGATGCTCATGGCACCGGTGCGCACGAGTTCGAGCAAACCGCCAATGGCGTTGGGCAAACCGGCGGCGATACCGCCAAAAATCAGGATCGAGATGCCGTTGCCCAGACCGCGCTCGGTGATCTGCTCACCCAGCCACATCAGGAACAGGGTACCGGAGGTGAGCGTGACGATAGCCGTCATGCGAAAACCAAAACCCGGCACCATCACCAGGCCCGGCGAGCTTTCAAGTGCCAGGGCAATGCCCATGGACTGGAACAGGGCCAGGCCAAGCGTGCCGTAGCGGGTGTATTGCGTAATTTTGCGGCGTCCGCCTTCGCCTTCTTTCTTGAGTTGCTCAAACGTGGGCACCACGTAGGTGAGCAACTGCATGATGATCGATGCCGAGATATAGGGCATGATGCCCAACGCAAAAACGGTGAAGCGCGACAGCGCGCCGCCAGAAAACATGTTGAACATGCCCAGGATGCCGCCCTGCTGTCCCTTGAAAAACTGCTCCAATTGCGCCGGATCGATGCCGGGCACCGGAATGTGGGCGCCAACGCGGTACACCACGAGGGCAAGCAGCAAAAAGACCAGGCGGCGACGCAGGTCGCCGAACTTGCCGGTTTTTGCCAATTGTGCTGCGTTGGTTGCCACGTGCGAAGTCTTTCAGTAACTGCGGTTTAAGCGAAACTGCCGCCAGCGGCTTCAATGGCAGCTTTGGCAGCGGCGGTGGCGCCGATACCGGTGCACTTGACCGCTTTGGTGATTTCACCGGTCTTGATGACCTTGACGACCCGGGCGAGTTCACCGACCAGACCGGCCTGCTTGAGTGTGACCAGATCGATTTCGGCAGCGCCGAGCAGCTCTAGCGATGCAAGAGTAACTTCAGCGTTGAACTTGAGCAGATGGGATTTGAAACCGCGCTTGGGCAAGCGCCGTTGCATAGGCATTTGACCGCCTTCAAAACCCACTTTATGGTAGCCGCCAGCGCGCGACTTCTGGCCTTTGTGACCACGACCTGCGGTCTTGCCGATGCCTGAGCCGATACCACGACCGACGCGACGCTTGTAGTGCTTTGCACCGTCAGCGGGCTTGATGCCATTGAGTTCCATCATCAACCTCTTAGAGCACTTTGACCAGATAACTGATCTTGTTAATCATGCCGCGGACCTCGGGCGTATCCGCCAACTCGCGCACGCTGCGAATTTTGCGAAGGCCAAGACCACGAACGGTGGCGCGGTGCGATTCCTGGCAACCGATAGGGCTGCGAACCAACTGCACTTTGACTGTTTGTTTTGTCGTCATTTCTGGACTCCCGGTCAGACGAAGAGTTCTTCAACCGTCTTGCCGCGCTTGGCAGCAACATGCGACGGCGTCGTGGCATGCGAGAGGGCGTCGAGCGTGGCACGAACCATGTTGTAAGGATTGGTTGAACCGTGGCTCTTGGCCACGATGTCGGTGATACCAACGACCTCGAAGACGGCGCGCATCGGGCCGCCGGCGATGATGCCGGTTCCCTTGGGAGCGGGCGCCATCATGACAGCCGCCGCACCATGCTGACCCATCACCTTGTGGTGGATCGAACCATTCTTGAGCGAAACCTTGGTCAGGTTGCGGCGCGCTTCTTCCATCGCCTTTTGCACGGCTGCAGGCACTTCTTTTGACTTGCCCTTGCCCATGCCAACCCGGCCGTCACCGTCACCAACCACGGTCAATGCCGCGAAACCAAGAATACGGCCGCCTTTGACCACCTTGGTAACGCGATTGATCGCGATCATCTTTTCACGCAGACCGTCTTCAGGCCCTTCAGCCTTGCCCTGCATTTTCGCTTGAACTTTAGCCATTCTTTTTTCCGATCTGCTTAGAACTGCAAGCCTGCTTCACGTGCCGCATCTGCCAAAGCCTTGACGCGGCCGTGGTATGCAAACCCGGCACGATCAAAGGCAACTTTTTCAACACCGGCAGCCCTGGCCTTTTCAGCCACGCGCTTGCCAACCACCTGCGCTGCGGCAACATTGCCGCCCTTGCCGGACGCGCCCAGGGCGGTACGAACTTCGGCTTCTGCGGTCGACGCACTTGCCAAAATCTTGTCGCCATCGCCAGAAATGACGCTGGCATAAATATGCAGATTGGTACGTGTCACCGTCAAACGGGCGACACGCTGGGTGGCGATCCGGATGCGGGTTTGACGGGCTCTGCGCAGACGCTGTTCTTTTTTGCTCAACATGGTGCTGCCCCTTACTTCTTCTTGGTTTCTTTGATCGTGATCTTTTCATCCGAATAACGGATGCCCTTGCCCTTGTAAGGCTCGGGAGGACGGATGGCGCGAATCTCTGCGGCCACCTGACCCACGCGCTGACGATCGGCGCCCTTGATCACGATTTCAGTCGGTGTGGGCGTTGCGACGCTGATACCGGCTGGCATGTCCTTGTTGACCGGATGCGAAAAGCCGACCGTGAGGTTCAGCTTGGCGCCTTGCGCCTGGGCCTTGTAGCCCACGCCGACCAGGTTGAGTTTTTTCTCGAAGCCCTTGGTTACGCCTTGCACCATGTTGTTGACCAACTGGCGCATGGTGCCGCTCATGGCATCGGCTTCACGCGAGTCGTTGGCTGGAGCAAAGCTCAGCTTGCCGGCATCGAGTGTGACCTTGACCAGGACGTTCTGGGCGAACGACAGGGCACCGCCAGCGCCTTTGACGCTGATCTGGTCTTCTTTGAGTGATACATCCACGCCAGCCGGAACGGCGACGGGCATTTTTCCTATACGGGACATTTTCTGGTACTCCTGAATGTCACGCTTTAAGCGACGTAACAGAGCACTTCGCCACCGACACCGGTAGCGCGCGCTTTGCGATCAGTCATGACGCCCTTGGGGGTGGTGACGATCGCCACACCCAGGCCATTCTGGACTTGAGGAATGGCATCACTGCCACGGTAAACACGCAAACCAGGGCGACTGACGCGCTCGATGCGCTCAATCACTGGCCGGCCAGCGTAGTATTTCAGGGCGATTTCAAGCTCTGCCTTGCCGTCTTCATTGTTGATCTTGAAGCCGTCAATATAGCCTTCGTCTTTCAACACCTGGGCAATGGCCACCTTCACTTTGGAAGAAGGTACGCAAACAGTCGTCTTGGCAACCATCTGCGCATTGCGAATGCGTGTCAACAGGTCGGCGATGGGATCACTCATGCTCATGTCTATGTCTCCTGCCGCTTACCAACTGGCCTTGACTATGCCGGGGATTTCTCCGGCAAAAGCCATTTCACGAATCTTTGCACGCGCCAGACCGAAATACTGGAAGGTGCCGCGAGGACGACCCGTGATCGCACAGCGATTGCGCTGGCGTGTCGGGTTGGCATTGCGCGGAAGTTTTTGCAAGCCCAGACGGGCTGCTGCGCGCTCTTCGTCGCTGCGCTTGAGGTCAGCAGAAATTGCCTTGAGTTCCGCGTGTTTTTTCGCGTACTTGGCAACCAGTTTGTCGCGCTTGAGTTCGCGCTCGATTAAAGCCATTTTAGCCACAGGTCACCTCAGTTCTTGAAGGGGAAACGGAAACCTGCGAGCAGTGCTTTGCACTCTTCATCGGTCTTGGCCGTTGTGGTGATGCTGATATTGAGACCGCGCAAGGCGTCAACCTTGTCGTATTCAATTTCAGGGAAGATGATCTGTTCTTTGACACCGATGTTGTAGTTGCCGCGGCCATCAAAGGCCCGACCGGAAATACCCCGGAAATCGCGAACACGCGGCAAAGCCACGGTGACGAAGCGATCCAGAAACTCGAACATCTGGACGCCACGCAAGGTAACCATGCAACCAATGGCCTGGTTCTCACGGATCTTGAAGCCCGCAATGGCCTTCTTGGACATGGTGACGACGGGCTTCTGGCCGGCAATCTTGCTCAGGTCGGCGACCGCGTGGTCCATGATCTTCTTGTCGGCTACGGCCTCACTGACACCCATGTTCAGGGTGATTTTGGTGAAACGCGGAACCTGCATGGGAGAGGTGTAGCCAAATTTGGCCATCAGCTCCGGCGCTACTTTTTCGCGATAGTGTTGTTGCAAACGAGCCATGTTCATGCCACCTTGATTTCTTCACCGCTGGACTTGTAGACGCGAACGCGTTTACCGTCAGCCAGCAGCTTGATGCCAACACGATCAGCCTTGCCCGTGGCAGCGTTGAAAATCGCCACGTTGGACTGGTGAATGGGCATCGCTTTTTCAACAATGCCGCCAACCGTCCCCTTCATGGGATTGGGTTTGGTATGTTTCTTGACAATATTGACGCCCTCCACGATCACGTGGGAGTCGTCCTTGCGCGAGGCAATGCTGCCGCGCTTGCCCTTGTCTCGCCCTGCGAGCACGATGATTTGGTCGCCTTTGCGAATCTTGTTCATGGCGTGTCCTTACAAAACTTCAGGAGCCAGGGACACGATCTTCATGAACTTCTCGGTACGCAGTTCGCGCGTCACCGGGCCGAAGATACGGGTGCCGATTGGCTCCAATTTGGCGTTCAGCAACACTGCCGCATTGCCATCGAATTTGACCAGCGAGCCGTCACTGCGACGAATACCCTTGGCCGTACGTACCACCACTGCACTGTAGATCTCGCCTTTTTTGACGCGACCGCGCGGAGCAGCTTCCTTGATACTTACTTTGATAACGTCGCCGACGCTGGCGTAGCGACGCTTGGACCCACCCAGCACCTTGATGCACAGGACGGACTTGGCGCCGGTATTGTCGGCAACTTCTAATCTGGATTCAGCTTGGATCATTTCAATTCTTCCCAACTTGCACCGGATAAATCCGGTCAGTCTTGGGCCCGTCGTTTGCGATGTAAACCACTCACATCACGCTCGCTGGGCAGACACTTCGTACTTTTTCAAGCGAAGCCGGCTATTGTGCACGACTTCTGACCGACCGTCAAGGCATTTTTCAGGGCAGCTCGAAATACTGCCGTGCCAACCCTGAAAAAGCAGCAACTTCAGGGTCCAGGCCGGTTTCTTGCTGCAGCACTTCGCCGACCCGCTGCGCCAGCGTGGCCGCCAGTCTGGCGTCCAAAAACAACAGCCGGGAGCGCCGCGCCAGCACGTCTTCGACCTTGATGGCGTATTCGTAACGGGCGGCAAAGCGAACCATGGCTTCGGTCAAACCCGGACAAAGCACCACATCGGCGCCCGGCAGCGTCGCCAACAGGGCTTGCTCATCGCCATAGGAATGCGCGCCCGGCGGCTGACAGATCGAGACCGCCTGCGTGCCAGATGCGCCAGCACCAAGCAGTTTCAAGTGCACGGTGACGCCGCCGGGCTTGCGGCCAAGCAGGGACTTTTGCATGCAGGTGTCCAGCACATCTTCGGCCATGGCCCGGTAAGTGGTCCACTTGCCACCGGTCACGGTTACCAGACCGCTGCGGCTTACCAGCACGGTGTGCTCGCGACTCAGGCCCTTGGTGTTGTCGCCCTCGTCGTCCTGCGGCTTGACCAGTGGGCGCAGGCCGACCCAGATGCTCCTGACATCCGAGCGCTGCGGTGGGCGCGTCAAGTAGCGAGCCGACTCGTTCAAAATGAAGTCGACCTCTTCCTTGAAGGCCAGCGGCTCGCGCGCGAGGTCATGGCGCGGCGTGTCCGTGGTGCCTAATATGACTTTACCCAGCCAGGGCACTGCAAACAAAACCCGTCCGTCGCTGGTCTTGGGGACCATCAGGGCGCTGTCGCCGCCAAGAAAGTCACGATCCACCACGATGTGAACGCCTTGACTGGGCGCCACCATGGGTTTGACCGGACGCCTGCCGTCACCGCTGTTGGCCTCTCCGTCTTTTTGTCTGAGCTCATCGACCCAGACACCTGTGGCGTTCACCACACAGCGCGACCGGATCCGGTAGGGCTGCCCGGTCAGAGCGTCGTGGCAGACCAGCCCGGCCACTTGGCCACCGTCATAGAACAGATCCGAGGCCGACATATAGTTGACCAGCAAGGCCCCCTGCGCCGCCGCACTGCGGGCCAGCGCCAGCGCCAGCCGGGCGTCGTTGAACTGACCATCCCAGTACTTGACGCCACCCTTCAGCTGCTGCGACTTGGCCGCCGGCAACAAGGCCAGGGTTTCGGCAGCACTGAGTATTTCGGTCCGACCCAAGCCGGCTTTGCCGGCCAAAACGTCGTACAACTTGAGCCCGCTAGCGTAAAACGGAAGCTCCCACCAGCGGTAGGCCGGCACGACAAACGCCAGCGGCTGCGCCAGATGCGGCGCGTTTTCCAGCAACGTTGTGCGCTCATGCAGGGCTTCGCGCACCAGACCAATATTGCCTTGGGCCAGATAGCGCACACCGCCATGGACCAGTTTGGTCGCACGGGACGAGGTACCCTTGGCAAAATCGTGCGATTCGACCAGCACCACCTTGAAGCCGCGTGCCGCGGCGTCGAGTGCGACGCCCAGGCCGCTGGCGCCGCCACCAACGATGGCGATGTCATAGTGGACGTCGGCAGCCAGACGCGCGGTCAATTCTTCGCGCCGGCTCAAAATGGCTTGCGCCGACTTCGGCCAGATTGCATCTCGATTAATAATGCCTCTCCATTCCCATTCCGGCAGTATCCCATGACCTACCTGCTCGCCCTGGACCAGGGCACCTCCAGTTCCCGCAGCATTGTGTTTGACGCTGCCGGGAAAATCAAAGCGATGGCGCAGCAGGAATTGACGCAGATCTACCCGCAGCCCGGCTGGGTCGAACACGACCCGCTGGAAATCTGGCGCAGCCAACTGGCCACGGCGCACGAGGCCCTGCAGAAGGCGGGTATTTCGGCGCGCCAGGTACGCGCCCTTGGCATCACCAACCAGCGTGAAACCACCGTGCTCTGGAACCGGCGCACCGGGCTGCCGATTCACCATGCCATCGTCTGGCAGGACCGACGCGCCGAGCCGGCCTGCCTTGAGCTGCGGGAACGCGGCTTGGCGGCAACGATTCAGGCCAAGACCGGCCTGCTGGTCGATGCCTATTTTTCTGGCACCAAGCTGAAGTGGCTACTTGATCACGTGCCAGGAGCACGCCAGCAGGCGCAAGACGGTGAGTTGGCTTTTGGGACTGTGGATAGCTGGCTGCTCTGGTGCCTGACCGGCGGCGCCGTTCACGCCACCGACGTCAGCAATGCCTCGCGCACCATGCTGTTCAACGTCCACAGCAACCAATGGGATGCCGAATTGCTGCAGGCAATGGACATCCCCGCCAATTTGATGCCCAAGGTCAAGCCGTCGAGCGCCTTGTATGGCGAGGTTAGATCGGACTTGCTGGGGCACAGCATTGCCATCGGTGGTGTTGCCGGGGACCAGCAAAGCGCCCTGTTCGGCCAAGCCTGCTTTAAGGCCGGCATGGTGAAGAACACCTACGGCACCGGCTGCTTTATGTTGATGCACACCGGAGGCAAGTTCGAGACATCCAACAACGGCCTGATTGCCACCAGCGCGGCACAAACCACAGAGCGCACGCAGTTCGCGCTTGAAGGCAGCGTTTTTATTGGCGGCGCCGTGGTGCAGTGGCTGCGCGATGGCTTGCGCGCCATCTCGCACAGCGCTGAGGTGCAAAAACTGGCGCAAAGTGTGCCGGATTCGGGCGGCGTGATGGTGGTGCCGGCGTTTACCGGACTTGGCGCCCCTTACTGGAAACCCGATGCGCGCGGCACCATTACCGGATTGACGCGCGGCAGCAGCATTGCGCATATCGCCCGCGCTGCACTGGAGAGCATCGCCTTTCAGAGTGCCGCCTTGCTGCATGCCATGAGCCGCGACGCGGTTGAGGCCGGCGGCTCCCGGGTAAGCGAACTGCGGGTGGACGGTGGTGCCTGCGTGAACGACTTGTTGATGCAGTTCCAGGCCGATTTGCTTGGTATTCCGGTGGTCCGGCCGGCCATCACCGAAACCACCGCACTGGGTGCAGCCTATCTGGCCGGTCTGGCGACCGGTCTTTACCAGAGCACCGAGGAGCTGACCGATTTGTGGCAAGTCGAGCGGTGCTTCCTGCCAACACTGGCCACCAGCCGCGCCACGGAGTTGATGGAGCAATGGGAGCACGCGGTCCGGCAGACTGTCCTTTAGACTTGGGCCTTCAAACGTCGCATTGTGGGAAGAAAAATCATGAGCAAACGCATTGCGTTCATCGGCGGCGGCAACATGGCCAGTGCCATCATCGGCGGTCTGCTGGGCCAGGGCTTTGCCCCGAGCCAAATTGACGTGGTAGAGCCGTTTACCCCGGCCCAGGAAAAACTCCAGAGCAGCTACGGTGTGACGGCGCAGGCACAGGCCGGACCGTTCTTGAACGCCGCCGATCTGGTGGTCTGGGCGGTCAAACCCCAGGCTTTCAGGCAAGCCGCGCAGCAGGTTCAGCCGTACAGCCAAAACGCCCTGCATCTGAGTGTGGCAGCGGGCATTCGCAGCGACAGCATCGCACGCTGGCTGGGGACCGAGCGCGTCGTGCGCGCCATGCCGAACACACCGGCCCTGATTGGCAAGGGCATCAGTGGCCTGTTCGCTCGCGAGGCGGTAAGCCTGGCCGACAAGGCCTGGATTGGCGAGGTCATTGCCAGTACCGGTGAGTTTGTGTGGCTTGACACGGAAGACAAACTCGATGTGGTGACGGCGCTTTCGGGCTCCGGACCGGCCTATCTTTTTTACTTTATGGAGGCCATGACCACGGCCGGCGTCGAGATGGGTCTGACGCGTGAGCAGGCACGCCAGTTGACGACGGCCACTTTTGTCGGCGCCGGCGCACTGGCACAGGCCAGCAGCGAGTCACCCAAAGTGCTACGCCAGCGCGTCACTTCCAAAGGCGGCACCACCGAGGCTGCCATCGCCTCCATGGAAGACGAAGACATGCAGGCTCAATTGATCAACGCCATCTACGCGGCACGCCAGCGGGCCAAAGAGCTGGGTGAAGAATTTGGCGCGGATTGAGCGTCAACCGCCGCCGCGCCAACGTTAGATGCAGTGAACAGGTTCCCGCTCTAACGACAGGGCGGCTTTTTCATTGCAGGGCGTAACTGGCAGCGATGCCGGCGAACAGGGTGAAGCCAAGCCAGTGGTTCAGGCGGAAGGCTTTGAAGCAGCCGTCGCGCGAGCGCTCCCGGATCAGGGTGTAGTGCCAGGCGACCTGCCCGAAAGCGAGCGTCACGGCAACGTAGAACGGCGTGCCCTGGGCATAGGCCCACAGGGCAACATCCCAGATGGCGATGTAGGCAAGGTAGCAAAGCAGAATCACCGGCACGTCCCAGCGACCCAGGGTGATGGCGGACGTTTTCATGCCAATCGCAAGATCGTCATCCCGGTCCACCATGGCGTATTCGGTGTCATAGGCCAGCACCCAGAACAGATTGCCCAGCAGCAAAACCCAGGCCAGCCAGGGCACGCTGGCGCGCATGGCGACCAGACTCCAGCTGTCTTGCCCCTGCACGGCAGAGAAGGCCATCGGGATGCCGAAACTGAAGGCCACCCCCAGCACGGCCTGCGGCATCGAAACAAAGCGTTTGGCATAAGGGTAGAAAAGGGTGATGCCCAGCGCCACGAACGACCAGGCAATGGTGACGGCATTGGTCGTCAGCACCAAGGCAAAGGCCAGCAGCGCCAGCCCCGCACCGAGCGACAAAGCCTCTTTGACCGACACCGCGCCGGTGGTCACAGGACGCGCTGCGGTGCGCTTGACATGCCGGTCAAACTCGCGGTCGGCAACGTCGTTAATACAACAACCGGCACTGCGCATCAGGATGGTGCCCAGGGTGAACACCAGCAGCAGATGCCAGCCCGGAAAGCCGTTGGACGCAACCCACAGGGCGCTCAGCGTGGGCCAGAGCAGCAGCAGCCAGCCAGCAGGGCGATTCCAGCGAATCAAATCCAGATAAAGAGACAGTCGCAACTTCAGGGCGTTCACTTGTCGCAGCTCAGGAAAGTCTTGTCACGCCAGGCAACTCGCAGGCATAGATGGCATTTCTCAAGGCCGCAATCGCCTCGTAGCGGGTAAAACTGCGGCGCCATGCCAGTACCACCCGCCGCGTTGGCGGATCGCCCGCAAACGGCAGGTACTTGATGTGCGGCTCTTCATCGCGCTTGCGCCGCGGCTTGCCGGCAAGGGCTTCCTTGGGCACGCTCAGGCGCGGCACCAGCGTGACGCCCATGCCGGCAGCCACCATGTGCTTGATGGTCTCCAGGGAAGAGCCTTCAAAGGCCTTGCGAATACCGTCTGTGTTGCTGGAAAACCTGGCAAATTCCGGGCAGACCTCCAGCACATGGTCACGAAAACAGTGGCCGCTGCCCAGCAGCAACATGGGCTCCTGCTTGAGCTCTTCGATTGTCACCTGCTCTTGCTTGGCCAGACGATGCCCAGCCGGAACCGCGGCCAGAAAAGGCTCGTCGTACAAGGGGGCGATGGCCAGGCCAGCGTCCGGAAACGGTTCGGCCAGAATGGCACAGTCAATTTCGCCGGTGCGCAACATGTCGAGCAATTTGACGGTGAAGTTTTCCTGCAGCATCAGCGGCATCTGCGGGGTGCGCACCATCAGCTGGCGCATCAGATCGGGCAAGAGATAGGGACTGATGGTGTAGATCACACCCAGTGTCAGCGCGGTGTTCAAGGGACTCTTGCCGCGTTTGGCCATTTCGCGAATCGCAGCGGCCTGCTCCAGCACGCTTTGCGCCTGACGCACGATTTCCTCTCCCAGCGCCGTGACGGCTACCTCATTGGCGCTGCGCTCGAACAGCTTGACCTCAAGCTCTTCTTCGAGTTTCTTGACCGCGACCGACAGCGTGGGTTGCGAAACAAAACAGGCTTCCGCGGCCTTGCCAAAATGCCTCTCGCGCGCCACCGCCACAATGTATTTAAGTTCTGTCAGAGTCATTTGTTTGGAGGGTCTCGCCGTGCGGCGCTCAGGCCTTCAGGTATTCTAGTTGCGCCCCCAGCCAGCGATCGATGTGTTGCCGCGCTTGCACCGGATAGTGGTCCAGCAGCAAGGGTGCCTGCTGCCGCGCCCAGTCGAGCAGCGCGGTATCGGTGAGCAGATCGGCAAACCGCAGCAACGCCGCACCGGACTGGCGCGCACCCAGAAACTCGCCGGGTCCGCGGATCTCGAGGTCGCGCCGGGCAATCTCAAAGCCATCGTTGCTTTGTGCCATGGCTTTGAGCCGCTCGCGCGCCATCTCACCCAGACGCGGCGCGTCCCCGGTGGAGTACAGCAGCACGCAGGCAGACGCGGCAGCGCCGCGTCCAACCCGGCCCCGCAGCTGGTGCAACTGCGACAAGCCAAAGCGCTCGGCGTGCTCGATCACCATCATGGAGGCGTTGGGCACGTCAACGCCCACTTCAATGACCGTGGTACTGACCAGGACACCCAACTGGCCACCGACAAACGAGGCCATCACTGCCTTCTTCTCGGCCGGTGCCAGGCGCGAATGTAGCAAGCCCACCGTCACTTCCGGCAAGGCGGCGCTGAGCTGGGCGTGGGTCTCGGTGGCGTTGCTCAGGTCAAGCGCTTCACTCTCTTCAATCAAGGGACAGACCCAGTAGACCTGGCGGCCTTGCGCCAACTGATCACGCATGCGCCTGATCACCTCGTCGCGCCGGGCATCGCTCACCACTTTGGTCGTGATGGGGGTGCGTCCCGGTGGCAGTTCGTCCAGCGTCGAGACATCGAGATCGGCGTAGTAGCTCATGGCCAGCGTGCGGGGAATAGGTGTGGCCGTCATCATCAGAAGGTGGGGCTCCAGCACGGCTCCCTGCAGCTTGCTGCGCAGCGCCAGGCGCTGTGCCACGCCAAAGCGGTGCTGCTCATCAATGATGGCCAGAGCCAGATCCCTGAACACCACCTTGTCCTGGATGATGGCGTGCGTGCCCACCACCAAAGAAGCCTCGCCGCTGGCAATCAATGCCAGCATGGCGCGCCGCTCCTTGACTTTTTGACTGCCGGTCAGCCAGGCGGTCTTGACGCCCAGCGGCTCAAGCCAGCCAACGAGCTTGCGAAAATGCTGCTCAGCCAGGATCTCCGTCGGTGCCATCAGGGCGCATTGCCTGCCAGCGGCTATGCAAAGAGCACCCGCCAGTGCCGCCAGCACGGTCTTGCCGGAGCCGACGTCGCCCTGCAGCAAGCGGTGCATCGGTATGGCTCGCGCCAGATCGGAGGCGATTTCCTCGCTGACACGGCGCTGCGCCCGCGTCAACTGAAACGGCAGCGCCGCCAGCAAGCGCTGCTGCAAGGGCGCGCCGTCGTTCCCCTGCGGACTCAGCACCGGTGCCCGCAAAGCGGCGCGCTCACGTTTGGCCTGCAACTGCGACAACTGCTGGGCCAGCAACTCCTCGGCCTTGAGTCGCTGCCAGGCCGGGTGACTGTGGTCTTCCAGGGTGGCCAACGCCACCGCGGGCGTCGGGTTGTGCAGAAAAGTCAGCGCCTGCTGCAAACTCCATGCAGCTTGCCCCGCAATGGTGTACAGATTTTCAGCAGGTACGGTGTCCGCCAGATCAGCGCGTGCCAGGCCCCCCTGCACGGCCCGGCGCAAGTAGGCCTGCGGCAAGCCTGCTGCCGTCGGGTAGACGGGGGTCAGCGCCAACGGCAAGTCGCCCTGCGCGGACTTGAAGGAAGGATGCATCATTTGCCATCCCAGCAAGCCACCCTTGATCTCGCCACGGGCACGGATCCGGTTGCCCACTGCCAGCGCTTTTTGCTGTGAAGGATAAAAACTGAAAAAGCGCAACAAGCAGGTTTCGGTGCCATCATCCAGCGTCACCAGCAACTGGCGCTGGCCTCGCTGACGCACCTCGCAAACCGTTACCGTCCCTTCGATTTGCACCGTCTCACCATCGCGCACATCACGCAGGCTGACGATGCGCGTTTCATCCTCGTAACGCAGCGGCAAATGCAGCGCCAGATCGATCGGCCGCAGCAAGCCCAGCTTGCGCAAGACCTTTTGCGGACCGCTTGGGGTCGGCGATGTCGGTTTGGCAGCCTGCAGCATCATGTTGGTATTTTGCCGGCTATCCATCGATCAAGTGTTCAGACATGGGACAATTCTCCTCTGTTCTTCCAACTTGGTACGGGTTTGTCCAACCCTCAAGCATCATGCCAGCATCATTGCCTGACGCCACACGTCCCTTCAGCCTCTGCGACTTCGACTTCGAACTGCCCGAGACCTTGATTGCCCAGCACCCTGCGCCCGAGCGCAGCGGCTCGCGCCTGCTCGATGGCACGGGTGAAATGCCGGCAAACCGGATCTTTAGGGATCTGCCTGACCTGTTGCGAACCGGCGATCTGCTGGTATTCAACGACACCAAGGTCATCAAAGCCCGACTTTTCGGCGAAAAGCCCTCGGGTGGAAAAGTTGAACTGCTGATCGAGCGGGTGCTCGGCGGCAATCAGGTGGCAGCCCATATGCGGGTCAGCAAGAAGCCTGAAGTCGGCACCACGCTGACCTTGCTGGGTGCGCCGGGTACGCACGATGGCTTGCGCGCCACCCTGTTGGGGCGCTGGCCCGACGCCGATGGCGCTCTGTTTCGCCTGGTTCTGTCCAATGACGCCGGCGACGACCCGCTGACGCTCTTGGAGCGTCATGGCCACGTGCCCCTGCCGCCTTACATCAAGCACAGCGACGATGCCGAAGATGCAGCACGCTACCAAACCGTCTTTGCAAAGAATCCAGGTGCCGTCGCAGCCCCAACAGCGGCGCTGCACTTTGACCAGGCGCTGCTCGCTGCGCTTGACGCCGCCGGAGTGCAGCGCAGCCAGGTCACACTGCACGTCGGCGCCGGCACGTTTCAACCAGTCAAGACCGAGAACCTGTCCCAGCATCAAATGCACAGCGAGTGGTATGAAGTCCCGGCATCGACCCAGCAGGCGATCGCTGACTGCCGCGCGCGTGGTGGCCGTGTCGTGGCAGTGGGCACCACCAGTGTGCGCGCACTGGAATCGTGGGCAAACGCCCAGAGCGGAGGCGGCACCGATGAATCAGTTCCAGCCGCCTTTGCCGCTGAAACGCGGATCTTCATCAGGCCCGGTTTTGGGTTCAAGGTGGTGAACCTGCTGGTAACCAACTTTCACCTGCCCAAGTCCAGCCTCATGATGCTGGTCAGCGCCTTTGCGGGTCATGAACACGTGATGGCCCTGTACCGCCACGCCATCTCGCAGGAATACCGCTTCTTCAGCTACGGTGACGCCATGCTGCTCAGACTGCGCGAATCCTGAAAAGCGAGGCAAGACCTAGCGGTGGTGTTCGCGCCGCCGCTCTTCAAAAACGAACTCTTCAAGGTCCGGATCCATCGCATTGCGGGAGGAAACGATGCCGATAGGCCGCCCGTTTTCGACCACGGGCACATGACGGAAACCGTTTTCCTGCATCAAAAGTAGCGCGTGGCCATAGGATTTGCCGGGCTCCAGGGACTTGGGATCGGCGGTCATCACCTCGGACAAGACGGTGGTCTTGGCATCAAGCCCTTGGGCGATCACCCGAAACACGACATCGCGTTCGGAAAAAATCCCTATCAGGTGCTCGTTCTCAACGACCAGGATGGCTCCTACGTTCTTGTTTGCCATCAGCTTGGCGGCCTGGCTGACAGTCGTTCCTGGGGGGGCGGTAAGAAATTTCTTACGCTCCATCAAATTTTTAATTGGTTGTTCGAACATATCGGCCTCCGGAAGGCAAATGCTATAGGTGTTTTGAATTACTTCTTTGACCTGCATCAACCCAGAAGCGAAGCAAATCCCTGGGGTAACCCGTATTACCCGCGGCCAGCAAGCTCCTTGCGCGCTACGCCAATTTCTCTGGCCATCGCCGGCACCTGGCCGTAAGATATCGGCGTGAACTGGAGAAAGCAATATGTGCAAGAAACTGATACTGCGCTCTGCCCTACTGTCCGGTCTGGCCATGCTGATGGCTTGCTCGCCCAAAAGTGTGAGCTACAACAAGGACGTTCAGCCGATTCTGAGCAGGAACTGCTCAGAATGCCATGCAACGGGCAAGCCCGGATTTGAGGCCAGCGGGCTCGACACGACCAGCTATGCGTCACTCATGAAGGGTGGAAAGTTCGGTCCTCTGGTCAAACCCGGAGACGCCTTTACCAGCGCCTTGAACATGCTCGTGGAGGGACGCGCCCATCCTTCGATCCGGATGCCCCATGGCAAGGAAAAACTCCCGGCTTCGGACATCGAAACGCTAAAGAACTGGGTCAATCAGGGCGCAAAGAACGATTCGCCGGGTTAGTGACTGGTGCGGCTGGCGGGGATCGAACCCACGGCCCTCGGCTTCGGAGGCCGATACTCTATCCACTGAGCTACAGCCGCATCGCACCCCATTGTAGCCGCTTGACCCCAACTTCGCCACCTCAACAGGTTTCGCTGTGGGGAGTAAATGCGCCGTGCCAGCGGGGACGAAGGCAATCACCTTGTGCCGGTAGTCTGCAAGCGCGGTCGAACAAATGGTCGTCAACTTGAGAGTTAACAATTCTCAACAGACATTCTGCGTGCAAAGGCCTACTATAAAAGCGTCATCAGAGGAAACCGCAAGGAGAGCATCATGAGCGCAGCAGCCATTGGAACAATCGGTACATTGGGAGCCGGATTCACGGGTGGCATGGGCGCCCTGGGCGATATGACCAAGATCCTGCCGCTCCCTGGCGCCGTGGCGAACGTCGGGTCGGCTGTCGAGGTCGGCGCGCCCCCCTCAAGCACCAGGGTAGACATCTCTGCCGCCGCAAAGAAAGCCGCCGCCGCAGATGGCGTGCCGGCAGTTCAGAGCATGGGCGAACTGGCTCAAGCCCTGATGGTCGCGCTGCTACTGCAAATGCTGGAAAAAAGGTCGGTCAGCTAGCAACCGACGAGCGTCGAGGAAGGATCATGGATATCAATTCTTTCGCCGCGATCACGCAAAATAGTGCCAGCGTTCTGAGCAAGGCGCTGGGTGACCCCGCGGTAGATCAGCTTGCCCGAAGGCTGCACATCGATTTGCAGGATCCAGCCACCCTGAACGGCCTGCTCGCCATGGCCCGCCAGTGCGTCGATGGTTCGGCGGGAACTGCCTTGGTTCCGAAGGCCACGCTCGCGCACGCATCAGACCCTCGGCCGAGCCGCTACGCGCGCGACGCCGTTCACTCTTATCAGGAAATTGCTGCAATGGTATGAGCATGTGGCTTTGCGATAGCCGTTCCAACTGCACCACCACGCAAGGGGCCGATCGAATCGGCCCGGATGGGGTGTTTCTGGTATCCGATAGAATTTCAGGCAAGCGGGCAGGCTATGCCCTCGAATTTAATTTCTATCGCCAACCACTCATGAATGAGAAGCAAGCTCGCATCGCGGTTCTCGACGATGACGCCGATTTGCGCAAGCTTCTTCGGTTCCTTCTGTCGCGCGAATACGAAGTTGTGATGCCAGAAGATGGCACACAGCTGCAGATCCTGGTGGACCAGGGAGCGGTCGACCTCATCCTGCTCGATATCGGGCTTCCAAACGAGGATGGCATTGTTATCGCGCAAAAGATCCGTGCTACTTCGACTATTCCGCTCATCTTTCTTTCGGGATACTCGTCAGAAGAAATGATACTCAGGGGCCTTAACATCGGGGCCGACGACTACGTAACCAAGCCGTTTCAGTCGGAGATATTGCTGGCGCGGGTAAGGAGTGCCTTGCGCCGGGGGGAACTGCATCCCTTGCAGGCGGTGCGCAACCTGCAACTCGGTGATGTCACCTTCGAAGTCAGCGAGCAGCGGCTGTCAAATGCGCGCGGACTCAGCATTAAGCTCACCGAGATGGAAGCGCTGATCCTCGCGCTGCTGGCCAATGCCGAGGCGCACACCCTATCGCGTGAAGAAATGTTCCGGCGCGTCTATGGAAGGGATTGGGATACGTTGAACCGCGGCATCGAAGTACACATTTCGCATTTGCGCAGGAAACTGGCCGGGGTGAGCGAGGAGCAAAGCACCATCGTCGGGCTGCGCGGCGTGGGGTATCACCTCAATCTGCAAGGAAGTCCTGCAGCTGCAGCACCCGGAGACTTTCCGCCCAGGGGATGAGCGCGGCATTTGGCTTGACTTGAGCAGTAAAGCCCTTAGCGGGTAACCAATCAGGCAACTCCGATTTGGAAATTGCTTTGCTGGACGATGCCGGCGGCGATGGCCTGCAGGCGGTCGAACGGGATCGGCTTGGGCAGCACCTCAACGCGTGGCGGCACGCCACCGCGTTCCTTGATAACTTCGGCGTCCAGCCCGGTGACCACGACGATGGTGGCGCGCGCCATTTCCGGCGTTTCGCTCAGGATCTTCAACATGGCAAAGCCATTGATATGGGGTATCTGCAGGTCGACAATCAGCAGGTCGGGCCAGCATTCACTCATCCTTAGCAGGGCTTCGAAGCCGTCGACACTGATCCTGACCTCAGGTTGCATCGGCCAGTGCGACAGCTTGACCTGGTACAAACGCAGCAGCGCGGGTTCGTCTTCCACCACCAGCACTCTCAGGCGACGCGGGTTGACGGGCGCCTGTTCTGCCACTGGCGCTGTGGCACTCAGTGCCTGCGGCCCATTGCGCAGCAAGCTGTCGACCGAGTCGCGCAGCACACGACGATGACCACCGGCGGTCTTCCAGGCTCTGAGCAGGCCTTTGCCAACCCACTGTTGAACCGTGCCCACCGAGACGCCGAGCAGCGTAGCTGCCTCACGTGTTGTGCAAAATGACTTTTCGATATTGGTTGCTCGCACTTTGGACTCGGCTCTGGTTTAAGGCTTGCAGGGTCTGGGCGAAAATCATCTCAGCCAGTTTGGATGCCCGACAAATTGTAACTATCCACGAATCACACCCGTATTCCTCGCGAGCCAAGCAAATGCAGTCGTCGCATGACGCCTTGTGCGAGGGCGCCCAGGGGCAGAACCTCGTCGGTCGCCCCTGCGGCAATGGCTTCTTTGGGCATACCAAAGACCACGCAGCTCGCTTCGTCCTGTGCGAAGTTGTAGGCACCAGCCTGCCTCATGGCCAGCATACCCAACGCACCGTCCTTGCCCATGCCGGTGAGGATCACGCCAATCGCGTTCTTCCCGGCAAATTCGGCGGCGGAGCGGAACAGCACATCGACCGAAGGCCTGTGGCGATTAACCAATTCGGCACCACTGAGTTGCGTCATATAGTTCGCGCCGCTGCGCCGCAGCAGCAAATGCGAATGTCCCGGGGCAACATAGGCGTGTCCTGGAAGAATTCTCTCAGCGTCCTCTGCCTCCTTCACGCTGATCCGGCACAGGCTGTCAAGCCGCGCCGCGAATGACTTCGTGAAGGCCTCGGGCATATGTTGTGTGATCAGGATGCCCGGGCAGTCCGGCGGCATCTCGATCAAGAACTCCTTGATCGCTTCGGTCCCCCCCGTGGAGGCGCCTACGATGATCAGCTTTTCTGTCGAAAGACTGCGATTGGCCAGTGCTGGTAACGAGTGGTCACTTTTCGACTGTCCGGCCGCGGGTCGGGTGCGCGGCTTTGAGACTGCCGCTGTGCGAATCTTGTGGGCGATTTCAGCTGCGTACTCCTGAATCCCATGAGTAATGTCGATTTTTGGTTTGGAGACGTAGTCAATGGCGCCGAGTTCCAGCGCCCGCAAAGTGGCATCCGACCCCCTCTCCGTCAACGACGACACCATGACCACCGGCATGGGACGCAGCCGCATCAGTCGCTCAAGAAAGTCCAACCCGTCCATCTTGGGCATTTCCACATCCAGCGTCAGAACATCCGGATTCAACGAGCGAATCATCTCGCGCGCAATCAGCGGGTCTGGAGCGGTACCAACCACCAGCATGTCTGGCTGGCTGTTAATGATCTCGCTCAGCAGTTTGCGAATCAGCGCTGAATCGTCAACAACAATAACGGTTATTTTCTTCATTTTGTGCTGCAATTATGGGTGAGTTTGCTTGGTCCGGCACCGCTGACAAGACCGCGGTGGAGCGACGATTAACCAAATAGATCAACATCGCCCGTGACCTCCTCATCGACGAGGCGGGAAGCGTACTGAATCTCGCGCTCACGAATCGTCTCGTTGTGGGTGCTGCGAAGCTTCTTCACCAGGACCCTGCCGCTTCTCGGAAAGTAATAGACTTTTCGCGGATAAACATCACTGAGGTCTTGCGACACGACGTCAATTCCTTCGGCGCTGAGGAAGTTCATGGCGAAATCTGCGTTGCGCTGTCCAACATTCAGCGTCGACAGTCCTGGCAATACATTGCCGCCACCAAACACTTTTGCTTCGAACAGGGAGCGTCGTGCGCCAAGAGAGATCAGACTGTTGATCAACAGTTCCATGGCAAAAGCACCGTAGCGTGCTGACAGGCTGGCTGGACTTTCCTGTTCCGGATGAGCATCCGGGAGCATGAAATGATTCATGCCACCAATGCCAGAAACCCTGTCGCGGATACACGCCGTGACGCAGGACCCGAGCACCGTTACCAGCACCATGTCGCGCACGGTAACGTAAAACTCGCCCGGCAGAATCTTTGCTGCATCGAGTTCAAAGTGATTGTCATAGTAGAGATTGGGAGCGAGCACCTTTGAGCTCCGTCATCTTCCTGTCGCGTGGGTGCCGGCAACGCCTTCATAGACCGTCTTGCCGCGCGGCCGGAACAGGTTTGCTGCGTGATGAAAACTCTCTGAATGACCAGCGAACAACAGCCCGTCGGGGTGCAGCAGTGGAACAAACTTCTGCAAGATACGATACTGCGTCGGTTTGTCGAAATAGATCATCACGTTGCGACAAAAAATGGCATGGAACGGTCCGCGGATGGACCAGCTGGCATCGAGAAGATTGAGTGGTCGATAGTCAATCAAAGCACGCAGTTCATCGCGAACCCGCGCCTGACCGCTGCTCGCCCCTTTGCCGCGCAGGAAGAAACGCCGTATGCGCTCTTGCGACATCTTCTCCAGACGCTCCATGGGGTAGACCCCTTGGCGCGCTTTCATCAGCACGTTGGTGTCGATATCGGTGGCAACAATCTTCACCGGCGGCTTGAGAGTTCCGAAGGTTTCGACTGCGGTCATCGCCATCGAGTAAGGCTCCTCGCCAGTAGAAGCTGCCGAGCACCACAAAGATAGCGGGCCATTGCCCTTTTGGCGTTGGAGCAATTCGGCCAGCACCGGGAAGTGATGCTCCTCGCGAAAAAATGCCGTGAGATTGGTAGTGAGCGAATTGGTGAAAGCCTCCCACTCGACAGCGTCGCCATCTTCCAGAAGGGTCAGGTAATCGCTGAAGTGTGACAGCCCCAAGGTACGCAAGCGTCGTCCAAGTCGGCTGTACACCATTTCGTGCTTGCTCGGGCTCAGGGAAATTCCGGCGCGCCCGTATATCAGCTTTCGCACGCGTTCGAAATCAGCCGAGGTGAACGCGAATTCGCGCCCTTTTTCAATGGTTTGTTCGATCACTGCGTGAGTCTGCCTTTCCAGTTGTCCAAGCGCCCGCGCCAAATTGGCTTGCACGACCAAGTATGTCCTGAGCAGCTTCGATACAAATATACCCTGCGGATTTCGGACAACCGGCCCAATCCCCGGGGGCAATCTGCCCGAAGGGAACGCTCAACACCTGCTTCTTTATCGACACCGCCCCGTGATTCTTGACATCGACCCATTGGCTTTCGCGTCCACGAAAAATATTTCCTCAAGTTAAACGTGAGCCTGTCGATATAGATGCCGTACGCGGCGTTTCGTTCAGCTCTTGATGGCTTGCGCGCCGGCTCTTCAACTTGCAAAGGCACCTGACACACAAGGTAATTCTTATCTTCTTACCCGCTCGATAAGGGGCGATGCTTTCTAGAAGTTTCCGCTTGAAGCTGCCGCGGTTTGTGGCTGCAAAAGTGGAAACGGTCCGACGGCATGCGGCCTGATAGAAGACCTCGCAGCAACGGCACCCGCCCTTGTCTGGACGGGGTTTAAATGATTTTGTAGGACAAAGTCTTACAAAAGGTTACGGTTTGTAACAGCATAAATACGGACAAATTCCAATTCATGGAAAGGCTTCACGCATCCAGAATGCAATTGTGCATTCAGGAAAAGAGTGTGTGACGCTAAATCTATGGGGAACGAATGATGAACACGTTTGATATGCAGTCGGAAATCAAGGAATTGAATCTCACGTACCTGATGCTGGCCCAGCACATGATACGGGAAGACAAATACACAGCGGCGTATCGATTGGGCATTAATCAGCAGTCGTCTGACATTCTGGCCAATCTAACCGCAAGTCAGGTACTCAAACTGGCTGGCGCTAACGTACTGCTGTGCCGCATGCGCTGTGATGACCGCTTCATTCTGGGTCTGCTTACAAGTCACGGCAAAGAAGGGGTGATGTCGCAATCGCACGCAGCCATCCTGCTGGCGGGGCAAGCTGCAGAAACTTTGGCCTGAGGCCGCCGGAGGCTCCATGCGAAACACAAGCGTCGTGTCGGAAGGCAACGAAATCCAGGTTGCTGTTGAACTCATCACTCTTGGGGCTCGACTGCAGGTGCTCGAGACCGTCACCCATTTGAGTCGAGAGCGCTTGCTCAAGCTGTACAGGGAAATCAAGGGTGAATCTCCGGCCAAGGGCATGCTGCCGTTCTCGGCTGACTGGTTTATGAGTTGGCAACCGAATGTGCACTCTTCCATCTTCGTCAACATTCACCAATACCTCGCGGCGCATACGGACTTATCCGGTGTGCAGTTACTCATCAAGAGCTACCGACTGTATCTTGAGCATGTGCAGACGAACGAGATTGAACCCATCCTGACAGTGACCAGGGCATGGACGCTGCTGCGCTTCCTGGGCCCCCTACTGGAAACAGTTGCCTGCAAGCGATGCGGTGGAAATTTTCTGACCCATCGTTTTGACTTCAATCAGAACTACGTTTGCGGGCTGTGTCGCCCCCCATCACGCGCCGGGAAGTCAAGGAACAAGATGTCCATTGACCCTCTCCTGGTTGGGGGGCTGGTTGCTCCCTCTGTGCAGCCTGGGCAATGACTGAATGCAAACTGTTGCTCGAATGCCGCTACGCCTTGCCAGGTGATGATGCGGTCGGTCGACGCTGATATCCGGAGAATGTTGTGTTCGTTCTTATTGGCTATGCAGTAATCTTGGGTGCCGTCTTCGGCGGATTCGCGATGGCCGGAGGCCATCTCGGGTCACTGCTGCAACCAGTCGAGTTACTGATGATTTTCGGTTCCGCTGCCGGCGCCTTCCTGGTTGCAAACCCGAGCAAGGTCATTAAGTCGACGCTCAAGGCACTGCCCAGTCTGTTTCGCGGCTCGCGCTACAGCAAGTCGCTCTACATGGAGACGCTTGCCTTGCTCTTCGAGATCCTCGCCAAAGTGCGCAAGGAAGGACTGATGTCGATTGAGGGCGATGTCGAGACGCCCGAGCAGAGCCCGATCTTCAGCAAGTACCCGATGGTCACTTCCGATCACCACGTGGTGGAATTCCTGACTGACTACCTGCGCCTCATGGTCGGGGGCAATCTCAATGCCTTTGAAATCGAGAACCTGATGGACAACGAACTGGAAACCCATCACGAAGAGGGTTCGGTTCCGATCCATGCCATCGAAAAAATGGGGGATGCCCTGCCGGCGTTCGGCATCGTCGCTGCGGTCATGGGGGTCGTGCACACGATGGAATCGGTTGGCATACCGCCGGCGGAACTCGGCAAGCTGATCGCTGCCGCGCTGGTCGGCACATTCCTGGGTATCTTGTTAGCCTATGGTTTCGTCGGCCCGCTGGCAACATTGCTGCAACACAAGCTAGACGAGTCCACCAAGATGTTGCAGTGCATCAAGGTAACCCTGCTGGCCAGTCTCAACGGGTATGCCCCGCAGGTGGCGGTGGAGTTTGGGCGCAAGGTTCTGTGTTCGACCGAGCGCCCCACCTTCATGGAGTTGGAGGAGGACGTGAAGCAGCGCAAGGCGCGTTGAACCTTCAGATCAGCCATTGTCAATATCATGAGCGACGAAAGCCAGAGACCGATCATCGTCAAGCGTGTGAAAAAGCATGCGCCAGCCCATCACGGAGGCGCGTGGAAGATTGCGTACGCCGATTTTGTTACGGCAATGATGGCCTTCTTCCTGTTGATGTGGCTGCTGGGGTCAACCACCTCCGGGGACCTCAAGGGGATCGCGGAATACTTTCAAACCCCGCTCAAGGTGGCGTTGGCTGGGGGTACCGGCTCAGGCGACAGCTCCAGCATCATCAAAGGCGGTGGGCAGGACCTCACACGAACTGAAGGCCAGATGAAGCATGGGGAGATCAGGGAAGAAAAAAGAACCATCAACCTTAAGGCGGCAGAAGCTGAGATCTTGCGCCGGGAAGCACAAGGCCTGCAGGACCTCAAGGGACGCATCAGGAAGGCAATTGAAGACAATGGGGCACTGGCCCCCTATGGCAAGCAGATTCTGCTCGACATCACCAGCGAGGGCTTGCGCATTCAGATCGCCGATGATCGCAATCGCCCCATGTTTGCCAGCGGCAGCGCGCAATTGGAGCCCTACAGCCGGCTGATATTGCGCGAGATCGGCAGAACCCTCAACGGCGTACCCAATCGGATCGGAATCTCCGGGCACACCGACACCCATTCCTACTCGGGCGGAGCCAAGGGATACAGCAATTGGGAACTGTCATCGGACCGGGCCAATGCCGCGCGGCGCGAGATCAGCATTGATGGCCTGGATGAGACCCGCGTGCTGCGGGTCGTGGGCTTGTCTTCAGCCGTGCCCTTGGATCCCCAAGATCCTGACAATGCGGTGAATCGGCGCATCAGCATCGTCGTTATGAACAAGAAGACCGAACTTGCGATCAGCAAGGACAGCGGCGCGATCGAAGCCGAAAACAAGCCAGATACCCAGGAAGGGATCAGCGATGTCGTCAACAAGCCGTGAACCGGACCCAGCTGTGATGCAGGTTCGCAGATGATTTTCACACCAACTCGAAATGAAGCGGACTGGATCCGCTTTCTGGATGTGGTCGAAATTCCAGTGCTCCAGCGCACCGTCGAGGAACTTGCGCGTCTGCGCGAGGACGAGGATCGCGTCGGGGTGCGCAACATTGCTCAGGTGCTGCTGCACGACCCCTTGTTTACATTGCGCGTACTACGCTATCTGCAGGCACATCGCCGAACCGTGCAAACGGCCGACATCACGACCCTGGAACAAGCCGTGATGATGCTGGGCATCACGCCATTCTTCACACACTTTGACAAGCTGCCGGTCGTCGAGTTGGTCATGGCGCCCCAGCCGCTCGCGCTGGACGGCCTGATGCGGGTAGCATTCCGAGCGCATCATGCGGCACTTTATGCGCGCGATTGGGCCAATCTGCGCAGTGACTCGAGGGCCGATGAGGTGGCAATTGCGGCATTGCTGCACGATCTCGCAGAAATGCTCCTGTGGTGCTTCGCTCCGGCAGAATCGCTGCGAATCGCCGAGATGCTGGGCACAGAAGAGCACTTGCGCAGCAGCGCTGCACAGACCAGGGTGCTTGGATTCAAGATCTCCCAGCTGCAACTCAAGCTGATCGCACAGTGGCGGCTCGCCCCGGTTCTGCAGGAGTTGATGAATGATTCGCATGGGTCGCACCCTCGATCGGCGAACGCGGCATTGGCGGTCAGTCTCGCTCGGCATTCCGTCGGCGGATGGGACAACCCGGCACTCCCGGACGATTACGTGGCGATCCAGCAACTCCTCAAATCATCCCTGCCTGAGACTCTCGCGCGGATCAAACATACGGCCGCTGAGGCGCAGGCAGGGCGGGATTGGTACCACATTCAACTTGCGTTGAGCCCTCTGGACCACGATAGCCCCCCAACCGAGGCTAAAGATTAACCCAAATCTTGACGATATCTGGTTTGTGGACCACTGCCCCCACTTCCGGGCGCCTGCGGCCCGACAACTGCAACGGAGCAATACATGGCGGATCCAAATATGAAGTTCTTGGTCGTGGACGATTTTTCGACCATGCGCAGAATCATCCGCAATCTCCTGAAGGAATTGGGGTTTCAGAACGTAGATGAGGCCGAGGATGGTGTGGACGCGCTTGGAAAACTTCGCAGCGGCTCGTACCAGTTCGTTATCTCGGATTGGAATATGCCCAATATGACGGGTCTTGATCTGCTGAAGACCATACGTGCCGACGAGGTACTCAAGAAATTACCTGTTCTCATGGTTACGGCGGAAGCGAAGAAAGAGAACATCATCGCCGCTGCACAGGCTGGTGCCAGCGGCTACGTGGTCAAGCCATTCACCTCCGTAACTCTTGATGAGAAGCTTAACAAGATCTTTAAAACCATGGAAGCGGGGGTGTAGGCATGAGCACACATAGTGTGGAAACAGACTCCGAGGACCTCGAAGCCCTGTTTGACAGCATTGTCCGAGACAAACCGGTTGAGGCTTGTCTCCCTGAGGCCAAGGGTCCCGCTGAAGTCGGCGAGAGTCCTTCCGGCAATGTCATGGACCGTGTCGGTCAACTTACCCGAATGCTTCACGATGCGATGCGTGAGCTCGGCTACGATCGCTTGCTGGAAAAGGCTGCTGCCGAGATGCCGGATACGCGCGACCGCCTGGATTACGTCGTGAAAGTGACGGAACAGGCTGCGGTTCGTGCATTTAACGCCATCGAGAGCGCGCAGCCAATCCAGGAGCGCATGGGAAGCGAATCTGAGCGCCTGTCGGAGCACTGGCAGAAATTGTTCGACAAACAACTGAGCCTGGAAGAATTCAAGACGCTGGTAGCCTCTACAAGAGAGTTTCTTGCCGACGTGCCGACGCAGACGCGTGCCACGAACGCTCAGTTAATGGAAATCATGATGGCTCAGGATTTTCAGGATCTGACAGGACAGGTGATCAAGAAGGTTACAGCGCTTGCCCACAGGATGGAGGAACAACTTGTACTCTTGCTGGTGGACCTCGTGCCTGAAGAGTTGCGCAACGAACTGGATTGCGGTCTGCTCAATGGCCCCGTGGTAAAAGCCACTGCCGGCGCCAGTGTGATGACAAATCAGGATCAGGTTGATGACCTGCTGGCTACCCTGGGCTTCTAGAAATATCCGCTGCCGCAACGAATTGCGTGGCAAAACGGCTACTGTTCGACTGATGGAGACCGGCATCGCCATTTGATAATTCTGTCTAGACAGCCAGGGGCAGCAGATGGCAGAAGACAGTGGACTAGAACGCACAGAACCAGCATCCGTCCGACGGCGTGAACAGGCACGCGAAGATGGGCAGGTTGCGCGTTCGCGCGAACTGTCCACGCTGACACTCTTGCTTACCGCTGGCATTGGATTATGGGTCATGGGCGCAGGCCTCGCCGACAGGCTGTCAACCATGATGCGCCAAAGCATGCAGCTTGATCGGGCGCTCGCATTCGATACTGACTTGATGTTGCTCCGGCTGAAAGACCTTTCAGCCGATATGGTGCTGGCCTTTTCTCCCCTGCTTGTCCTGCTGGTGATGGCGGGGATTGTTTCTGCCGTCCTGCTGGACGGCTGGTTGTTCAGCTTCAAGCCGCTCATGCCAGACTGGGGACGCATTGACCCTTTGAAAGGACTGACGCGGATTCTGTCGGCGCACGGGCTGATCGAGATGCTCAAGGCGATCATCAAGACCGTCGTTGTCGGGGGCGTCGCCGCCTGGGTGATATGGCGCAACAGCGGCGCGGTTCTTTCTCTCGCCTCCGAGCCGCTTGACGCTGGAATGGCGCATCTGGTACGCCTGCTGGGCACCAGCTTTCTGATGATGGCCGCTGGCATCGCCTTGGTGGCGGCGGTCGATGTTCCGTTCCAGATCTGGGACCACGAACGCAAGCTGCGCATGACGCGCGAGGAAGTGCGCCAGGAGAACAAGGAATCCGAAGGCGACCCCCACGTGAAGGCACACATTCGCAGCCAGCAGCGTGAAATGGCGCGCCGCCGGATGATGTCGGAAGTTCCCAAGGCCGACGTTGTGGTCACCAACCCGACCCATTACGCAGTGGCTTTGCGCTACCAGGATGGGGCCATGGGCGCCCCTCGCGTGGTCGCCAAAGGTGCCCATGCGCTGGCCGGGCGCATCCGCGAACTGGCGCAAGAGCACCAGGTGCCCATCCTGGAATCTCCACCCCTGGCCCGCGCCTTGTACCGTCACACCGAACTTGGCGACGAGATCCCGGCTGAACTCTACTCCGCCGTGGCCGAAATCCTCGCTTATGTGTATCAGTTGCGTCGACATCGGGACCAGGGCGGGCCAACACCCCAAGCGCCGGAACTTCCAGACATGCCTGTGGGGCTCGATCCTGGCCCGGCTGCCGATCTTGAGCCAGAGATCAATGAGCGAGCGCTCGTAACATGAACAACACCTACGACCTGAAATGGTTGATCGGAGCCTCGGGACTGCGTACGGCGGCAATCCCGCTGCTGATCATCATGATCCTCACGATGATGATCCTGCCAGTGCCGCCCTTCTTGCTGGATCTGCTTTTTACCTTCAACATCGCGATCGCGATCATCGTCCTCTTGGTCAGCCTGTACACGCTCAAGCCATTGGATTTCGCCGTATTTCCGACCGTTTTGCTGCTCACAACACTGCTGCGCCTGTCCCTCAATGTCGCGTCCACCCGGGTGGTGCTGCTTCATGGCCACACAGGTCCGGACGCAGCGGGCAAGGTGATCGAAGCATTCGGCCAATTCCTGGTTGGTGGCAACTATGCCGTTGGCCTGGTGGTGTTCTTTATTTTGGTGGTCATCAACTTCGTCGTGATCACCAAGGGAGCCGGCCGCATCGCGGAAGTCAGCGCACGCTTCACCCTGGATGCGATGCCGGGCAAGCAAATGGCGATTGACGCGGATCTGAACGCTGGCTTGATTGGCGAGGACGAAGCGCGCCGTCGTCGGCGCGAGACAGCGCAGGAGGCCGAGTTCTATGGCGCCATGGATGGAGCGAGCAAGTTCGTGCGCGGCGATGCTGTCGCCGGCATCATCATCTTGCTGGTCAACATTGTTGGTGGTCTGGTGGTCGGCATGGCGCAGCACGATCTGGACTTCGCGACGGCGGCCAAGGTTTATACCCTGCTGACGATCGGCGATGGTCTGGTGGCGCAAATTCCGGCTCTGGTGATCTCGACCGCTGCGGGCATCGTGGTCAGCCGCGTTGGCAGCGATCACGACATTGGCGATCAATTGGCCACGCAACTCTTCAGCAAGTCTCAGGCCTTGACAATTACGGCCGCCATTCTGGCCATCATGGGATTGATTCCCGGCATGCCCAACTTCTCGTTCCTGCTTCTGGCCACGCTGCTGGGCGGCGGTGGCTATCTGATCGCCAAGCGGCCACTTGCGGCTGAAATCCCGGCGCCGGAGATACCAAGCGCCAGCCCCGCGGTCGAGGCCTCCTGGAACGACGTCGTTGCAGTCGATACGCTTGGACTCGAGGTAGGGTACCGACTGATCCCTCTGGTCGACAAAGAACAAGCAGGAGAACTGCTAAAGCGGATCAAGGGACTGCGCAAAAAATTTGCAGTCGACCTGGGTTTTCTCCCACCCGCAGTGCATATCCGTGACAACCTGGAGCTGCGTCCGAACGGCTACCTGCTGATGCTCAAAGGTGTCGAGATCGGCCGTGGCGAGGCCTATTCCGGCATGTACCTGGCCATCAACCCAGGGCATGTCAATGGCGCCCTGCCCGGTGCGGTGACGCGCGATCCGGCATTTGGCCTGCCTGCTGTCTGGGTCGAAGCGGCGCTGCGCGAGCAGGCTCAGACCTTCGGCTACACGGTGGCAGACGCTGGCACGGTGATAGCCACGCACCTCAATCACGTCATGCAGACCCATGCATCGGAGCTGTTGGGCCGGCAAGAGACACAGCAGCTGCTTGATCATATCGGCCGCGACTCACCCAAACTGATCGAAGACCTGACGCCGAAACTGTTGCCACTTGGCACCGTGCAAAAGGTGCTTCAGCGCCTGCTGGACGAAGGTGTTCACATTCGCGATATGCGCACCATCATTGAAGTGCTTGTCGAACATGGTGCGAAGGTGCAGGACGCTGGCGATTTGACGGCGCTGGTTCGCGTTGCACTGGGCCGGGCAATTGTGAAACAACTCTATCCGACCAGCAATGAGCTGCAAGTCATGGCGCTGGAGCCCGGACTCGAACGCATCCTCCTGCAGGCAGTGCACTCCAAGACCGGCGATGCCACGGGCATCGAACCCGGCTTGGTCGATACGCTGATGCGCGAGGCTGGTACCGCAACAGCGCAACAGGAGCGACTTGGATTGCCGTCCGTGCTTCTGGTGCCAGCTGAATTGCGGGTATTGCTGGCTCGTTTTCTTCGGCGCGCCGTATCGCAGATCAAGGTCATCGCGCATAGCGAAGTCCCGGATACCTGCACCATCAAAGTGACGACCCTGTTAGGGAGTGGAGCATGAACATCAGAAAATTCTTGGCCAACAGCTCGCGCGAGGCGCTGCACCTTGTGCGACAGAGTCTGGGTGCGGATGCAATGATATTGTCCAATCGAGCGGTCGACGGCGGTATGGAGATCCTGGCCGTAGCCCAGGGCGACCTGTCGATGCAGGTCGCGCCCGACCAGGCCGCGCAGAGTCCTCTACAGCGCAGGCCAACGGACACCGCCAGGACGCCACTGCCGGCCCGGCCCGTGGCCGTACCCACTGCGCCGCCTGAGGATGAGGTTTCACGCAGTCTGGTTCACGAAATAAGGTCGATGCGTGGTCTTATCGAACAGCAGTTTGTCTATCAGGCATGGGACACCGCCCAACAGCGTGGTCCGGGCAAGGCGCGCTTGCTGCGCGACATGCTGCATTTCGGCTTTAGCGCAGCACTGGTGCGCCTGTTTCTTGAGAAAATGCCCATCGGTCTGGCAGAAGCAGAGGCTCGCGATTGGGTGAAATCCTTGCTCAATCGCAACCTGCGTGCCGTGGCCGAGGCCGACGAAATCATCGAGCGTGGCGGTGTCTACGCCCTGGTGGGTCCGACCGGGGTTGGCAAGACGACCACCGTAGCAAAGATCGCCGCGCGCTGCGTCGTCCGTTATGGTGCCGATCGCCTCGTATTGTTGTCAACGGACAGCTATCGAATTGGAGCCCATGAGCAGCTCCGCATCTACGGGAAACTCCTCGGCGTGCGCGTCATCGCTGTGAAGGACGCGTCCGACCTGCAGTTTGTACTTGAAGATCTGCGCGGCAAGCATCTGGTCCTGATCGACACGGTGGGCATGGGCCAACGCGACGAAATGGTGGCCGAACAACATGCCCTGTTGTCTGCGCCAGGGACCGATGTGCAGCGCTTGCTGCTGCTCAATGCAACCTGCAATGGCGAAACGCTCGATGAGGTAGTGCGCGTGTACGGTGACGGTGGCTTGCATGGTTGCATCATCACCAAACTTGACGAAGCAGTGGGCAACGCCACTGTTCTTGACGTCGCCATTCGGCATCGGCTCCTGCTGCACTATGTCACGAACGGCCAGCGCGTCCCCGAGGATCTGCACCTGCCAGACCGGGAAGACTTGCTGACGCGCGCGTTGCACCCGGTCGAGAAGCCTTCGGCTCATCATCTCGACGCCCCTGAATGTCAATTGATGGTGGCCACCGCAACTTCAGGCACGGCCATGACAGGAGCTCAACTTGTCTAGAGCTGGCACTGATCAGGCCGAAGGCTTGCGTCGTTTGATTGACCGCAGCGGGCTGCAGGTCGTTTCCGTCAGTAGGGACGGCAGCGACCAGCCCGGTGCCATCGTCAATCTTGCGGGAGCGCTTGCAGAACTCGGTCGGGATGTTCTGATACTCGATGAGCAGACCGGTGCACGCGGCATCACCGGTGCGCTCGGCTTGAAGCCACGATTTGATCTTGGCGAAGTGATCGCCGGACGGCGCGAACTCGACGACATGATCGTGACGGGTCCGGCTGGCATTCGCGTACTGTCGCTGGCACACTGCAAGGGCTTGCTATCCGAATTGTCCGAACGCGAACAGCGGCGCCTGGTAGAACGGTTCGGTCGTTTGAGCGTTCCGGTGGACACGCTGCTGGTGCAATCGGCCTCGGGTCAGGCCAGTTCGCTGCTGTCGTGCGGCACAGGAGTCCGGGAGGTGGTCGTTCTTGCCGGGGGCGGTGCGCGGGAAATCACGGCCGGCTACGCCTTGATCAAGCGTCTCAACAATGAATTTGCGCGGCACGAATTCCATGTGCTGGTCAGCAACGTCGCCAGCGAAAACATGGCTCGAACGATTGTCAGCAATATGGCCACAGTCGCTCGACGGTACCTGCGGGTTTCGCTCGATTTCATCGGGCATGTGCCGCCTGATGAAAAGTTGCAGCACGCGGCGCGATTGGGCCTGCCCGTCGTAACCGCATTTCCGGCGGCAGCCGCGGCCGCGAGCTTTCGCGGGATGGCGCAGGCCATCGCGGCCTGGCCCCGCAGCGAGGACGGAATTTGTGGGCTCGGCGACATCATGAGCCGCGTCATATCTTCGAACAACCAGCGCACCGCTGCGGCGTAAAGCACTCACCAGGATCAGCATGTACACAGCAGCTGCAACCCGCGACACGACTCAGTACCTGACGCAATACGCGCCGCTGGTCAAGCGTATCGCTTATCACATGATGTCCAAGCTGCCCGCGAGCGTTGAAATTGATGACATCATTCAAACTGGCATGCTGGGCCTGCTTGACGCAATCAACCTCTACGAGGAGTCGCATGGAGCCAAGTTTGAGACCTACGCAGCGCAACGCATCCGGGGTGCGATGCTTGATGGTCTGCGCCAGGTAGATTGGCTGCCACGCAGTTTCCGGCGTGACTTGCGCCGCATCGAAGGCGCTATTGCCAAACTCGAACAACGTCTCGGGCACCCGCCATCGGAGCGGGAGGTGGCCCGCGAACTGGATGTTGCACTCGGGGACTATCAGAAAATGTTGCAGGATGCGCGCGGCTACCAGCTGGTTTCTTTCGAGGACTTGAATCATGACGACGAAAGCGACTATCTGGATCGTCACTTTCAAGACCCGGGTGCAGACCCGCTGGACGTGCTGCTCGATCGCAAGCTGCGCGAAACGCTGGTCAAGGGAATAGACACGCTGCCAGAGCGGGAGAAGACAGTCATGGGGCTCTACTACGAGCAGGAACTCAATTTTCGCGAGATCGGCGAAACACTGGGTGTGAGCGAGTCCCGCATCTGTCAATTGCACACCCAAGCTATTGCACGCCTGCGCAGCCAGATCCGGAACGTTTGAGACATGGATGTCAGCAGCCTGATTGGTATAGCCGTTGCACTGATCGGCATCATCGCCGGCCAACTGCTGGAGGGCGGCTATGTCGGCTCCCTGGTGCAGGGCGCTGCTCTACTGATCGTGCTGTTCGGAACCGCTGGCGCGGTCATGGTGCAAAGTCCGGAACGCGTCTTTGCGCGAGGCGTCAAGATGATCAGATGGGTTGTGGTTCCTCCAGAATTTATGCCGCAGCGCATCATCACCGAAATCACTGGCTGGAGTTTTTCTGCGCGCAGGGATGGCTATTTGTCACTCGAACAGCATGCCGATCTGGCTGTCGATCCGATCGCGCGCAAGGGATTGCAGATGCTTGTTGACGGCGCATTGCCGGAAGAACTGCGCCAAGCCATGGAGGTGGAAATATTCACTTTCGAGGACTACCACCGACAGGCCGCACGAATCTGGGAAGCCGCTGGAGGATATGCCCCTACCGTGGGCATTATGGGTGCCGTGTTGGGGCTGATTCACGTCATGGAAAACTTGTCCAATCCCGCTCTGTTGGGCAGCGGAATTGCAGTGGCTTTCGTGTCCACCATCTACGGCGTGGGACTCGCCAATCTGATCTTTCTGCCGGTCGCAAACAAACTCAATGTTCTCATTACCCGGCAGGTGCTGCTGCGGGAAATCATGGTGGACGGACTGGTCTCCATCGCAAGCGGCGAGAGTCCGCGCACACTGGAAAGCCGCCTGCTCGGCTATGTCACGATTCAGCGACCCGATGCCGGCGGCCTTTGACCATGCGTCGCAAACGAAACTCACTTGGGCAAAGGCAAGCGGGCAATCAGGAACGATGGCTGATTTCGTACGCCGATTTCATCACTCTGCTATTCGCTCTTTTTGTTGTCATGTACGCTTTGTCGTCGGTCAGCGAGGGGAAATTTCGCGTTCTGGGCGATTCACTGGGTAGTGCCTTCCGCAACAACAGAGAGAAGCCACTTTCACTCATTGTGCAGCCTCCCACCATAGACCTGCCAGCACGCAAAGTCACCAAGTCGCCCGACCCGCAGCTCAGGCAGCGCGAAGAGATGCGTGGCATCGCCCAAGACATACTCAAGGTGATGGGGGCGTTTGTACAGGATGGGAAAGTCTCGGTGACACAAACCAATGGCGGCATTTCGGTAGAGATCAATGCGAGTGTGCTGTTTGCCTCCGGGCAGGCACAATTGCGCGCAGAGTCGCAGCAGGCGTTAAGACAGGTTGCCGGTGTTCTTGCGCCGACGGTTCAAAGAATACAGGTAGAAGGCTACACCGACAACACACCTATCAGCAACAGCCAGTTCCCTTCCAATTGGGAGTTGTCAGCTGCGCGTGCGAGCAGCGTGGTGCGCTTGTTCATCGACAATGGTGTTGCCGAGCCACGGCTCAGCGTCATCGGTTACGGACCCAATCGCCCGGTAACGTCCAACGACACGGCTGAGAATCGTGCGCGCAATCGTCGGGTGACTGTGATGATCCTGACGGAAGTTCCAGGCAAGGTGGTGGACATTCCCTTTGGCGCCGCCGGCGCCAAGCCGCCTCGATAGCCCCTGGAAGTCCGCTCAGGCTTGGCTGAAAGACCTCGCGCTGCGCATGGGGCTAAGCCGACCGTCGGAGTGATAGACGCCATCTGAGGAAGCGGCTGAGGACTGCAAGACAGCGAGCTTCTGCCGATTTTGCTGTAACTTGCTGTCGATCAGAATGCCATTGTCCTGATTGAGCTGGCGCGCCGTCTCGGCCACTGCCATCAGTTCGGACCAGGCCTTTTTCGCGGCCGTAGCAAGTTCCGGATGGCGACTCAGCCAAACCTTGATTCCTTCGGCGTTGCCACTCAAGCCCTGTGCTGCGAGGTGGCGGCTACGTTGATCGGCGAGACGCGACAGTGTCGCTATCTGGCTTGCCTTGTCGACGGCCAGCTCCGCCACACGGTCGCCCTGAGCCTGGACCAGAGCGCCCTGCTCGACTTGCAGCAAGCGGCACATAGAGCCCAACGCAAGTCGTTCACTCACCAGTCCTGCAACAAAACCTTCTGCGTTCACAGAAGTTCCCGGATCTCGAGCTGCGGTTTTCAACATCAGGCCTATTGCCTTGCGTGCCACAGCTCGCGCGCGGTCTGAAGCAGATGATCGGCCACCACATTCGGATTAACCTTGAAGCGGCCCTCCGCAATGGCCAGTCGGATTTCGGCCACACGCGCAGCATCTACCACCGGCATATCGGCCATCTGGCTCTCGATGGTCTGCAATTGCGAAGAAAGCGCACTCAATTGCACACGCGCACCGCTCCCCGCACCCGTGTTAGGTGGGCTCGCTACCCCTTTGCTGGTCTTGGGTGCACCCCCGGAGATTCCAAGGGGAAGACCTGATTTGGGAGAATTTTCAACTTTCATGATTGTTACCTCGGTCTACCACTGTATGTCTCCTATTACGGCAGTCCCGCCAGAAACTATAGGCCAGATTCGAACAAATTCCGAAATAGGCTCGAATACCCAGCCACGCGAAGCTCGTTTTCCGCTTTCACTGAACATCGACGATGAATCCGGGACGTGCGACGCCGTTCACGGTATTGCCTGTGAGGGTACGAACCTGCGCTATCTGGCCCTCAACGGCGTTGGTCAGTGCCTTGCCCGCCGCACTCACTTTGAATCCAGCACCTTGTGCGCGCAGGGTGACCGACTGTCCTTGCTGAATGACCAGCGGTGCGCGAAGCAAATCCTGTCGCAGTGGCTGCCCTGCAGCAACACCGACCGTGACGACCCGCCCGATCGCTTGACCGGCGTCGGTCATGACCGCACCGGGAAGAAGCCCGAGATCGGCCTCCTGCAGTGTCAGGTCAGCCGCTACGATTGCTCTGCCCTGCGTCAGTGGATGCGCCGCCACCACCACTCCAGCCATCACCCTGACCGACACCGGAACATAGATCGTCCACGGGCTGGCACCCATGCAGCGCACACCGACGCTGGTGTTGCCCCACACTCGCGCGCCTGGGGCCATGAACGCTTCGGGCGCCGCACAAACGGTCAGATTCAAGTTCCTGTCGATGGCACCGACGCTGAAACTCACTCTGCCCGGTAGTCCCACCGTCTGCTGCTGCAGCAGCTGTTCAATCGCGCCAACGATCTGCCCAAGCTGCGCCTTGTCGACCGAGGCATGGCATAAGGCGGCGCTGCCACACAGCAACTGCAGGGCCAGAACACAGTTTCGCAAGTTCATCGATATCCTCCAACGTGGCAACGCAGCGCTTGAAGCGGCGCAGATGAACAAACTATATCTGGACGCGACTCCAGACAGTGCCGGATAAGCAATGCTTTTCATCGGCTAATCCAGCCTATGACCAACGGCAGCACAGCGAAGCCGCCCTGATGTTCCATTTCACGCGGCCATCGCAGGCGGCAAAAATTGCCGCTGCATGACGGATCAAGCGATGAAGTGCATGGACTTTTCCGTGCTACTCCGGACGCTCCAAAAATCCACGACGCCTACCATGTGGTCAAGGTAAACGCCACGCTCAGACCAAAGAATCACTGACACAGACACCATGATTGAATCACTTGACCGACTGTTCCAGTTCCAGGCAAACGCACTCAATGTGCGCGCTTATCGTCAACAACTGCTGGCATCGAACATTGCCAATGCCGATACGCCAGGTTACAAGGCGCGCGACATCGATTTCGCGTCCGCGCTGCGCAATGCAGGCGCTGGCAACGCAGGCACATCATCGAGCTTGCCGCTGCGCGTGAGCAGCGAGCGGCATCTCACCGGCCTGGCAGCAGGCAGTGCGCCCGCTGAAGCGCTTTATCGCACCGGACAACAGCCCAGCGTCGACGGCAACACCGTCGACATGGACGTCGAGCGCAACCGTTTTGCCGAAAACGCTGTGCACTACGACGCCAACCTTACCTTTCTTAGCGGTCAAATCAAGAAGATGACGGCTGCAATTCAGGGATGAATAGACCATGTCTTTGCTAAACGTATTTGAAATCGCCGGCTCTGCCATGACGGCACAGTCACAGCGGCTCAACGTCGTCGCCAGCAATCTGGCCAACGCCGACAGTGTCACCAGTTCCAATGGTCAGGTCTATCGCGCCAAGCACATCCTGTTCAAAGAACAAGCACTCAGCGGCACAACCGGCAGTGGCGTTCAGGTGGTCGGCGTCGCCGAAGACAGTTCACCTGGCAGACAGGTCTATGACCCGAAGCATCCGCTTGCCGACGCGCGTGGCTATGTTGCCATGCCCAACGTCAGCCCGGTTGAGGAAATGGTCAACATGATTGGTGCCGCACGGTCGTATCAAAACAACGTCGAAGTACTCAACACTGCCAAGACGCTGATGCTCAAGACGCTCACCCTCGGACAGTAAGCCCTACAACCAGCCACAAGGACCTCAGCATGAGCACGATAAGCGCAACCACCGCCGCATCCCAGAGCACCGTCCCCGCGAGCACCGCCACGGTCAGCAGCGAAGGGCAGGACCGGTTCCTCAAGCTCCTGGTCACACAGCTGAAGAATCAGGATCCGCTCAATCCCATGGACAACGCGCAAATCACATCGCAAATGGCGCAGATCAGTACGGTCAGCGGAATTGACAAGCTCAACGCGACGATGCAGAGCATGGCGGCAAGTTTCAATGCGGGGCAATCGCTGCAGGCGACCTCCATGATCGGGCGCAGCGTGCTGGCAACTGGAAGTCTGATCGGGCTCGAGGGTGGTTCGGCAGTGGGCGGGGTCGAATTGGCAGCGGCAGCGGACAGGGTCACGGTATCCATCCGCGACGCGTCGGGCCAGTTATTGCGCACGCTAGATCTCGGCGCGCAGGACTCGGGCGTGCTCAGCTTCCAGTGGAATGGGACCACCGACAGTGGCGCAAGCGTTGCCGCTGGCGGCTATAGCTTCGCGGTAGAGGCGATTCAAGGCGGAACGAAGGTCGAAGCCACAACCCTCTCGGCGGGTCTGGTGGCAGGTGTGACGACTGGCAAGAGCGGGGTCACGCTCAATGTGAACGGGATCGGCACCCTGGCACTGTCGGATGTGAAACGGGTCATGTGATATCACGAATTGACAAATATCAGCAAGGAGAAACGAAATGAGTTTTCAGCAGGGATTGAGCGGTTTGAACGCCGCAGCGAAAAACCTCGATGTGATCGGCAACAACGTCGCCAATTCGAACACCGCAGGTTTCAAGCAGGCCTACGCCGTCTTCGGGGATGTGTTTGCGGCTTCGTTTGGCGGTGTGACCAACACTCAGGTCGGCATCGGCACACAAATAAAGGGGGTGAAGCAGGAGTTTTCACAGGGCAACATCACTGTCACCAACAATCCGCTGGATGTCGCCATCAACGGCCTGGGATTCTTGCGGATGAGCGATAGCGGCGCCATCAGCTATACCCGCAACGGCGGTTTCAGCCTCGACAAGACCGGCTTCATCGTGGGCGCTGGTGGGCAACACGTTACCGGCTATACGGCGGTCAACGGCACGATTGTGCCCAACGTGCTGGTGAACCTGCAACTGTCCGCGGCCGACCTCCCCCCCACCGCGACCACCAATGCCAGCGTAGGGGTGAGTCTCACTCCTAGCGCGCAGATACTGCCAACGGCGAGCCTGCTTGTCACAGATCCAGCAACGTATAACTTTTCAACCGCATCAAGCGCCTTCGACACTTTGGGTAAAGCGCACCCCATGTCGTTCTACTTCAACAAAACCGCAGCCAACACCTGGGATTGCAGCACCTACGTTGATGGCGTCGTCGCCAATGGCGTCGGGCCCAGCACACTGACTTTCGACAGCGCCGGCGCGCTGCTGACTTCCACCAACCTGGTGAAGACCTCCACGCCAGCCGGTGGCGCTGCGCCGCTTTCGATAACCCTGAACTTCGATACGATGACCCAATTTGCTTCTTCTTTTGGCGTCAATTCGCTGTCCCTGGATGGCGCCGCTGCCGGCGCGCTCAATGGATATAACGTTGGTGCCGACGGCATCATCATGGGCAAATACACCAATGGGCAGACGCAAAAACTCGGTCAAATTGTGCTGACGAATTTCACCAACATTCAGGGATTGGCACCAGCCGGGGATGGTATGTGGATAGAGACCGCTGACTCTGGCGTGCCGCTGACCGGCATCCCGGGCAGTGCCAGTCTTGGCGCCCTGCAATCCTCAGCCAAAGAGGACTCCAACGTCGATCTGACCGCCGAGCTGGTAGCCATGATTACTGCGCAGCGGGTCTACCAGGCCAATGCCCAATCGATCAAGACGCAGGATCAGCTCTTGCAGACCATGGTCAACTTGAAGTAAGGTGACATCAGCATGGACCGCATGATTTATGTTGCCATGACGGGCGCCAAGCATACGCTCGAACAGCAGGCCGTGGTGGCAAACAACCTGGCCAACATTTCAACCAATGGCTATCGGGCCGCGGCCAGCGCATTTCGTGCAGTGCCGGTCCAGGGCGAAGGCATGCCAACGCGTGCTTTCGTGGTCGGCACGACTGCGGGTGCAAATTTTGCTTCGGGTCCCTTGCAGGGCACCGGGCGCGAGCTCGATATTGCCTTGCAAGGGCCGGGTTGGATCGCGGTGCAGACGGCAAACGGCAAAGAAGCCTACACGCGCAACGGAAGCATCCAGGTCGGCGCCAACGGCATGCTACAGACTCGCGGCGGCCTCAATGTTCTTGGCGAGAGTGGGCCGATCTCGATTCCTCCAGACTCCAACATCAGCATTGCCAAGGAAGGCACGGTTTCGGTCGTGTCAACCGTGCCACCACCGAAATCGGTCGATGCCGTTGGGCGTATCAAACTGGTCAATCCCGACGAGAAGCTCATGGTCCGGGGAGACGACGGCCTGTTCCGCATGGTCAATGGCGCCAGCGCGCAGGCTGATCCCAATGTTGCGCTGGTTTCGGGCACGCTCGAAGGCAGCAACGTCAACGCTGTCGAAGAGATGATCAGCATGATCAGTCTGGCGCGGCAGTTTGACATGCAAATGCAGCTGCTGAGCAATGCGCAAAAAAATGCGGCTTCCGCGAGTCGGATCCTCAACCTCACAGCCTGAACAGGAGCACAGCATGATTCGATCCCTATGGATAGGCAAGACCGGACTCGAAGCGCAGCAAACGCAGCTCGACGTCATCGCCAACAACCTGGCCAACGTCAGCACCAACGGCTTCAAGCGATCACGCGCCGTGTTCGAGGACTTGCTCTATCAGACGCTGCGCCAACCCGGTGCACAGTCGTCCCAGCAGACACAGCTACCCTCGGGATTCCAGATCGGCACCGGCGTGACGCCCGTGGCAACCGTCAAGATTTTTTCCCAGGGCAATCTGCAGCAAACCGGCAATCCGCTGGATGTCGCGATCCAGGGCAACGGATACTTCCAGGTTCTGCAGCCCGATGGCACACTCGCCTACACCCGAGACGGATCCCTGCAGGTCGATAACCAGGGAGCGCTGGTCACATCGAACGGCTATCTGATTCAGCCGCAGCTCACGATTCCGGCCGGCGCCTTGAGCGTCACCATCGGGGTCGACGGGACGGTGTCCGCACTACTGCCTGGCAGCGTCACTCCAACCCAGGTTGGTGCCCTGCAACTGGCGAATTTTGTCAACTCCACCGGCCTGCAGAGTGCCGGAGAAAATCTGTATCTCGAAACCGCCTCCTCCGGCACGCCGAACGTGAACACGCCAGGGACCAACGGACTGGGCAAACTGATGGCCGGCAATGTCGAGACATCCAACGTCAATGTGGTCGAAGAAATGGTCGCCATGATTCAGACCCAGCGCGCCTATGAGATGAACTCTAAAGTCATCTCGACGTCCGACCAGATGCTGGCCAAGCTGTCGCAACTCTAGACACTTCTGCAACCATGACCGAGGTGAGCATGATTTCCGAACTTTTTCGCCGGGCTGTCGTAACGGGAATGAGCTTGTTGCTGGCCGCCTGCACTGCTACGATGCCGCCAACGCCATCGATGGTGCATCAACCCACGACGGTACGCCCTGCACCGGAGCCCGTCGCCCTGCCTGCCAACGGCACCATCTACCAGCCCGGTTCTACCGGCCAGCCGGGCTACCCGCCCCGAGCCTTGTTCGAGGACCGACGGGCCAGCGCCGTTGGCGACATCTTGACGATCAACATCAACGAGACAACCGCCGCCAGCAAAAAGTCAGGCAGCACCGCAGCGCGCACCAGCGGCAACAACACGTCCGTCAGCGCGCTGGTTGGCTTGCCTGGCAGGGGCCTTGAAGGCATGAACCTCGGCACCAAATCCGCCAGCAGTTTCAATGGCAAGGGTGACAGTGCCAGCAACAATGCTTTCACCGGGACCATCAGCGTCACGGTGATTGAAGTGCTGCCCAGCGGGAACCTGGTAGTGAGCGGCGAAAAGCAGATCGGCATCAACCAGGGCGCCGAGTTTGTGCGTTTTTCGGGCGTCGTCAGTCCAAGCCGGATTGCGGTTGGCAACGTGGTCTCATCGACCCAGGTGGCCGACATGCGCGTCGAGTACCGTGGCAATGGCTACCTGGACGAAGCGCAAACCATGGGCTGGTTCCAGCGTGCCCTGCTTTCGCTCAACCCGTTCTAGCAGCAGATCAAAGGCGAAAGAATCGAAATGAAACCGATCAAGATCTGGCTACTCTCGCTGCTGATGGTCTTCTGCAGCGGGCTCCACGCCGAGCGCATCAAGGATCTGGTCTCGATCGAGGGGGTGCGCAGCAACCAGCTGATCGGTCATGGCCTGGTGGTGGGTCTGGACGGCAGCGGTGACCAGACCACGCAGACACCGTTTACCGTGCAAAGCGTGATCAACATGCTGACCCAACTGGGCACCACCCTGCCTGCTGGCACCAACCTGCAACTCAAGAATGTAGCGGCGGTCATGGTAACGGCGTCGCTGCCGGCCTTTGCCAGACCCGGCCAGACCATCGACGTTACCGTGTCTTCCCTGGGCAACGCCAAGAGCTTGCGCGGCGGCACACTGCTGATGACGCCTCTGAAAGGCGGCGACGGCCAGGTCTACGCAGTCGCTCAAGGCAACGTCCTGGTGAGCGGCGCCGGTGCGAGCTCGGCCGGCGGCGGCGCCAGCGTCCAGGTCAATCACCTCAGCGTGGGGCGACTCAGTGGTGGCGCCACGGTCGAACGCGGCGTACCCACGGAGTTGGGTCAGGGCGAACACATCAGCATCGAACTCACCACCACCGACTTCAGCACTGCGCGGCGCGTTGTCGAGGTCATCAACGAGCGCTTCGCACCCGACACTGCCGTTGCAGTCAATGGACGAGTGATCCGCCTGCGTGCGCCGGCCTCGGCCGATGAGCGCGTGACATTTATCGGCCAGATCGAGAGCCTGGAAATCACACCAGCCCAGACCAGCGCCAAAGTGATCGTCAACGCCCGCACCGGCTCAATTGTCATGAACCAGGCCGTGATGATCCAGGCCTGCGCCGTGGCCCACGGAAACCTGACGGTTGTCATCAACAGCGAGCCGGTGATCAGTCAACCGTCGCCACTCTCAACCCAGGGCCAGACCGTGGTGGCAGAGCGTGCCCAAGTCGAGATTCGCGCCGACAAGAGCGGCTTGACCATGGTCAAGGCAGGTGTTTCCCTGGGCGACGTCGTCAAATCACTGAACGCCATTGGTGCCACGCCCCAGGACCTTCTGGCCATATTGCAGGCGATGAAGGCCGCCGGTGCATTGCGCGCCGAGCTGGAAATCATTTGATGCACGGAGTCCAGGCACCATGACACAAACCAGCAATGTCAGCAACGGGCTCGCACTGGATGCGCGCAGCCTCGACACACTTCGACTGCAGGCCAAACAGAATCCCGAGCAGGCCACCAGGGCTGTGGCACAGCAGTTTGAGGCAGTCTTCCTGCAGATGGTGCTCAAGAGCATGCGGGACGCAACGCCACAGGACGGGCCGACCGACAGCGACCAGACGCGCATGTACACCTCGATGCTGGACCAGCAGATAGCACAAAGCCTGTCGGCCAAAGGCGTCGGTCTGGCCGATGTGATGCTGCGCCAACTCGGGCGCAGTCAAACCGCAGCACCCGCCGATGTAGCGGCGATACTGCCGGCACCACTGTCGGCGCCATCGAAGCCGGCTGACGCCAAAACCAGCGCACCCGTGGCCAGTCAGAACTTTCTGTCCCGCATGAAAGAGCACGCCATCGCGGCCAGCAATGCGACCGGCATTCCGGCAAGGTTTTTGCTCGGTCACGCGGCCTTGGAGAGTGGCTGGGGCAAGGCCGAGATCCGCACTGCCGACGGCAGCCCAAGCCACAACCTGTTCGGCATCAAGGCCGGGCGCAACTGGAAAGGGGCCACGGTCGACGTCACCACCACCGAATACGTCGACGGTGCGCCGCGCAAGATGGTGCAAACCTTTCGCGCCTACGCCTCGTATGCGCAGGCATTCCAGGACTATGCCAGCCTGATGAAGAACAGCCCGCGCTACGCCGCAGTACTCAAGCAGAGCGACGGCGCTGGCTTTGCCCAGGGGCTACAACGTGCGGGCTACGCCACCGATCCCAGGTACGCCGAAAAACTCACAGGAATCCTGAACGGTGCCAGCATGCGCCAGAGCCTGGTTGCCTGAGGGAAAGCAGATATGACCAATTCAGCAGTCAATCTTCTGCCCGAACTGTCGTTAATACCTACAAGCGATGTGAGCGCAAGGAGCACCTAGATGGGAATCAGCATATTCAATATCGGCATCAGCGGCATGAATGCGGCGCAGGCCGGGCTGATCACGGCTGGGCACAATATCACCAACGCCGCGACGCCAGGGTACAGCCGCGAAGAGGTTATTCAGACCACCAACGCTGCCCTAGCCACTGGGGCTGGCTTTCTCGGTCAGGGTGTTGCGGTCAAAACGGTGCGGCGCCTTTACAGCGACGCTTTGTCGGGCCAACTCACCTTAGCCCAAGCGCAAGGTGGGCAGATCGATGCTTACAACGCACAGATCAAGCAGCTCAGCAATATGTTCGGCGACCCCAGCGCAGGTTTGGCGCCAGCGGTTTCCGCCTTTTTCGGCGGACTCGCGGACCTTGCCTCTCATCCGGAATCGGTTCCATCGCGCCAGGCTTTGCTCTCTTCCGCCGGCACCTTGACCGCACGCTTTCGCGATCTCGACCTGCAGATGTCACAGATGCGCAGCAACATCAACTCGGAGATCACCACCAGCATCACCTCGATCAACGGCTTTGCCCAGCAGATTGCCTACCTCAACCAGCAAATCGTGACGGCCGAGGGTGGGAGCGCACAGCAGCAAACTGCGAACGACCTGCGCGATCAGCGTGATGCGCTGGTGGCCTCGCTCAACAAGGAAATACGCGGGTTCGTCATCAAGGAGGACAGCGGCGCCTACGACATATTTATTGGCAACGGTCAGCCGATCGTGCTCGGCAACCAGGTTTTCGGGCTCTCCGCCACGCCCTCTGCCGAGGATCCGCAGCGTGTCATGGTCGGATACAGCAACGGTGCTTCGATTTCCGCACTCGCCGAATCCAGCCTCCAGGGCGGCACCTTGGGAGGCCTGCTCAGCTTTCGCAGAGAGTCTCTCGATAGCGCCCAAAATGCCTTGGGACGCGTAGCCGTTGGCATGACGCAGTCGCTCAACGCCCAGCACGCTCTTGGGCAGGATCTGAATGGCGTGATGGGCGGCGACTTGTTTTCTGTCGACGGTCCCACTGTGGTGCCGAATTCGAATAACACAGGCTCTGCTGCCATGAGCGCCACAGTACAGGATGTCTCGGCGCTGACTACCAGCGACTACCTCCTGCAGTACAAAGGCCAGGTCGCTGGAAGTGAGGATTTCCTGCTGACGCGGCTGTCGGACGGACGCACCACATCCGCCTCGTTTGCCAGCGCAACTGGCTATCCACACAGTCTGCAGGTCGATGGGCTCAGCGTGACACTTTCAGCGGGCGCGGTAGTCAATGACCGTTGGACGATTGAGCCGACACGTTTTGCTGCCAGCAGTATTCGTCTGGCCCTGTCCGACACGGCAGCGATCGCCGCCGCCGCACCGATTCGCACGGCGGCAGCCCTGACCAACATCAGCAGAGCGACGATCTCCGCCGGTGCTGTCACCAGCGTAGTCGACCTGCCGCTTCCCGCCACAGTGACGCTCACCTTCAATGCGGCGGCGGGTCAATTCGCAGTCAGCGGTGCCGTGCCGCCAGTCAGCCCCATCACCTATTCGACCGGCAGTCCGATCGCCTTCAACGGACTGAGTTTTTCCATCACCGGAACGCCGTCCAATGGGGATTCCTTCACGATCTCGCGCAACACGGGCGGTTCAGCTGACAATCGCAACGCACTCGCACTGGGCCTGCTCCAGACCACCAATACGCTGAGCCGAAATGCCGCCATTGTCGGTGCGACGGCTTCCGCCAGCTTCAACGGCGCCTACAGCGAGATGGTGAGCCAGATCGGCAACACGGCAAGACAGACCGAGGTAACGGCGGCGGCACAAGCCAATGTGATCGTCCAAGCCAAACAGGCCGTGCAGTCGCTATCGGGCGTGAATCTGGACGAAGAAGCGGCCAATCTGTTGCGCTTCCAGCAGGCCTATCAGGCCTCGGGCAAGATGATGCAGATCGCCAGCAGCCTGTTCCAGTCGGTTCTCGATCTCGCAAAATAGGGAGGTTTCATGCGTATCAGCAGCAGTACCATTTACGAGGCGAGCGTCGGTGCGATGCAGCAGCAAAGTGCCAAGTTGCTGCAAGTCCAGCAACAAATATCGACCGGCCGGCGCATCCTCACGCCGGCCGACGATCCGATCGGCGCCGCTCAGGCGCTTCAGGTGACGCAGTCCCAGACGATGAATACACAGTACGCCACCAATGCCGGATCGGCCAGCGACAGCTTGACCATGGAAGAGTCGGTTCTGGGCAACATCACATCGCTGCTGCAGGATGTCAGGGACATCTCGGTCACCGCTGGCAATGGCGCTCTTTCCAGCAATGACCGCGCCATTCTGGCGACCGACCTGAGCGGCCGCTACCAGCAATTGCTGGCACTCGCCAACACGGTCGACGGCAACGGTCAGTACCTGTTTTCCGGTTATCAGGGAGGCGTTCGTCCCTTCACGGCACAGGCGAACGGTACGATTGATTACAACGGAGACCAAGGGCAGCGCCTGATCCAGATCAGCCCTTCCGAGCAGCTCGCGGTGAGTGATGCCGGCAGCGATGTGTTTCAGCGCATTCCGGTTGCCGGCGGTGGTTATCAGGACGTGTTCAAGACCATCGACAACCTGGTGCAATTGCTGCAGACCTCGCCTGGCGGCGCAGGATTGACCACCGGACTTGCCACCGCACTGAGCAATATCGACAACGCCTTGAACAACGCGATTAACGTGCGCACCTCCGTCGGGTCGCGCCTGAAGGCGCTTGACGCGGCGCAAAGCGCTGGTGAAGACCGGGCGCTGCAGTACAGCCAGACCCTCTCGCGTCTGCAGGACGTTGACTATGCCAAGGCGGCTGCCGAACTCATGCAACAGCAGGTCAGCCTGCAGGCGGCACAACAGTCATTCGTCAAGGTGGCCGGGCTTTCCCTGTTCAACTACCTCTAACGGGGTTCCAGCAGCTGCTTTGTCATCCGAGCTGCTGCCGTTGTCATCCTGGCCGCTGCAATTGTCATCCCGGACTCGTGGCTTGTCATCCCGGCCCCGGATCAGGTCCGGGGTTTCAACATCCGGGATCCAGTGGTAGGCATGCACTGGATTGCGGGTCAAGCCCGCAATGACAATGCCGGGCCGCAATGACAAATTCCGTTGGCATCCCAGCCACTTGCAGAGGCCTGTCCGCTATCGCAACGCGCCAGCGAGGCGCAGCATGGCTGCCAGACTCTCGGCAAACTGCCGCTCGATGACTGGCGCCAGGAATGGCAACGCCACAATCAGCACGAAAAAACCCATCAGTATCGTGAGCGGAAACCCGATGGCAAAGATATTGAGCTGCGGCGCGGCGCGTGTGAGCACACCCAGAGCCAGGTTGGTAATCAACAACGCTGCCAGCAAGGGCAAAGACAGTGTCAGGGCAAAGGCAAAGATACTGCCGCCCCACTGGGCCACCGCGAACACGCCGGACGGCGCCGTCACGGGCGATAGCGGCAAGACCTGAAAACTTTCCACCACAGCAGAAACCAGTAGCAGGTGACCATCGATTGCAAGGAAGGCCAAGCTGAAAATGACGCCCAGATACTGTCCCAGTATCGGTATGAAGCCTGGCACCGATGGGTCGTACAAAGTCGCAAACCCCAGGCCCATCTGCAAACCGATGAATTCCCCTGCCAACTCCGCCGCGTGGAACACCGCGTGCATCGCGAATCCCATGGCCAGGCCAATCAGCACTTGCTGCGCCATGATCAACAGGCCGTTGGCCGAGCCAGGGCTGATACCCAGCGGGCCGGGCACCAGTGGCGCCACCAGAACCGTCAGCAGCAATCCGAGCCCGATTTTGACGCTGGCCGGAACGCTCGGATTGCCAATCACGGGTGCGCTGGCGATGAGCGCAAGAATGCGCGTCAAGGGCCAGGCAAATGCGGCCAGCCAGGCTTCCATCTGCGCGCTGGTGAGATGGATCATGGCACGCGGATCAGCCAATCATGGCGGGAATGCCGTTGAACAGATCGCGCATGTAGTCCAGCATGACACCCATCATCCAGTGGCCCGCCACAAGAAGCACAACAAAGATCGCCAGCAGTTTGGGAATGAACGACAGCGTCTGCTCGTTGATCTGCGTGGCGGCTTGAAATATGCTGACCAACAGGCCGACGAGCAGGGCCGCAAGCAGCGGCGGGGCACCCATCAGCAGCATCACTTGCAGCGCCTGCTGGGCAATCGTAAGTACGCTCTCGGGTGTCATAAGGCGTTCACTGTTCGACTCAGGTATGGAAACTCTGCACCAGAGAGCCGATCAGCAGATTCCAGCCGTCGGCCAACACGAACAGCATGATCTTGAACGGAAGCGATATGGTCGCCGGCGACATCATCATCATGCCCATCGACATCAGCACGCTGGCCACCACCATGTCGATGATCATGAACGGCAGAAAGACCAGAAAGCCGATCTGGAAGGCGGTCTTCAACTCGCTGATGACATAGGCCGGGACCAATATCCTCAGCGGCACCTGCGCTGCATCCTGCAGCGGTGCTTGCTTGGCGATGCGGACAAACAGCGCCAGGTCGGTCGCGCGCGTCTGGCGCAGCATGAAGGCCTGCAACGGCACGGTACCCTTCTCCAGCGCCTCGGTAAAGGTAATCCGGTTTTCTGCCATCGGCTGGTAGGCTTCCGTGTAGATCCGATCGAGCACCGGAGACATCACAAAAAGTGTCAGGAACAGCGAGATCCCCACCAGCACCTGGTTGGAGGGCGTTGACTGCACACCCAGCGCGTGGCGCAGCAAAGACAGCACGATGACGATGCGGGTAAAGCTGGTCATCAACAACAGCACCGAAGGCAAAAACGACAATGCCGTGAGCATCAGCAGGGTCTGTATGCTCAGCACATAGCTCTGCCCCCCGCCCGGGCTTGGGGTGCTGGTGAATGCTGGCAGTGACAAGTCCTGCGCCAGCGCAGGCGCGCAGAACAGGAGCCACAGCAGCAGGCCCGGCGCCGACAGCCGCGCCAATCGCCGAGTTGTCATTGCGGACTTGATCCGCAATCCAGAATTCATGGATACCGGGTCATGCCCGGTATGACAAACCCGCTCTTTCACATTAATCATGCGCACGGCCTTCCATTTTGCGACTCAGCCAGCTGGCGAAGCTCGCGCTCACGGTGGCGGGCGTTGGCGCACCAGGCGGCAAGGTAGACTCCATTTTTGACATGCTGTGCAGGGTCGTCACCTGACCGGGGGCAACACCCACCAGCAGCCAGGTCTCGCCGACTTCGACCAGCACAATGCGCTCACGCTGGCCCACGGCCGCGCCCGCGAGAACACGGATCAGCCCGGCGCCGGGCGCGCGAAATGTCGACATACGCTTGAGCAGCCAGGCCACGGCGCCGATCAGCGCGAGCACCAGCACCAGGCCGACGATGACTTGAGCGACGCTGCCAGCCGACACGGCTGCTCCGGGCAGATCAGATTGTGCAATGCTCATGGGCGCTAGCGGTTGAGTTTGCGGATGCGCTCGGAGGGCGTGATGACATCGGTCAGGCGTATGCCGAACTTGTCGTTGACGACGACCACCTCGCCTTGCGCGATCAAGCAGCCGTTCACCAGCACATCCATGGGCTCACCAGCCAGGCCATCGAGTTCGACCACCGATCCCTGTGCCAACTGGAGCAGACTCTTGATCGCTATCTTGGTGCGTCCCAACTGAACCACCATTTGCACCGGGATGTCCAGAATCATGTCCAGATCGGTCCGCTGCACCGCGTTGGCATTCTGATCCTTGGCTGTGAATTGCTCGAAGATCTGCGCCCCCGCAGCTGCGGGGGCTGCAGACGCTGCCTGCTCCTGCATCGCAGCACCCCAGTCGTCAACGTCCACTTTTTCCTGCTCTGTGTTGTTTTCCATGGTGCCCTCTTTCTCAATCGTTACCCGAGTTGGTCAGCAGTTTTTCCACCTTCAGCGCGTACTGCCCATTGAACACACCGTAGCGACACTCCATCACCGGTATCCCGTCAATCGTGGCAGCAATGGCGTCCGGAATTTCGATGTCGATCACATCACCGGCCTTCATCGCCAGTATCGAGTCGAGTTTCACCTCGGCGCGCCCGAGGTTGGCGACGAGTTCGACCTCTGCCGTCTGAATTTGCTGCGTCAGCAGGCGCAGCCAACGCTTGTCCACTTCCATGTGATCCCCCTGCAGGCTGCCATGCAGCAGGTCACGTACCGGTTCGATCATGGCGTAGGGCAGGCAGATATGAAATTCGCCCGACGTGGTTCCGAACTCGATGATGAAAGTGGTCACGACCACCACTTCGTTCGGCGTGGCAATATTGACGAACTGCGTGTTCATCTCGGAGCGAACAAACTCGAACTCCAACGGGTACACCGGCTTCCAGGACTTCCCGTACTCGTCGAGCACCACACCGAGCAAACGCTGGATGATGCGCTGCTCGGTCTGGGTAAAGTCGCGTCCCTCGACCCGGCTGTGAAAACGGCCGTCCCCCCCAAAAAGGTTGTCCACCACCAGGAAAACCAGACTCGGGTCAAAGATGAACAGTGAGGCACCACGCAGCGGCTTGGCCGTCACGATGTTCAGATTGGTGGGGACCACCAGGTTGCGGATGAACTCGTTGTACTTGAGGACCCGGATCGGGCCAATCGAAACTTCAGCCGTGCGTCGCATGAAATTGAACAGCCCGATGCGCACTTGGCGGGCGAAACGCTCATTGATCAACTCCAGGGTCGGCATGCGCCCGCGCACGATGCGTTCCTGCTTCGCCAGATCGTAGGCACGCACACCCGTGTTGTCGACTTCAACCTTGACCTCGTCAACCTCACCGCTCACACCTTTGAGAAGCGCGTCAACCTCGTCTTGCGAGAGAAAGTCCTGGCTCATGGCTACTGGATGAGAAAGGAGGTGAACAACACCGCTTCGAGGCCGGTGGCCGCCGTGGTACCGGGAACTGCCTGGATGACTTCCCGCGCCAGTTGCTCGGCCAGAAGCTTCTTGCCTTCGGGTGTGGACAGCTCGCTCGCCGTCTTGCCCATCAGCAGCAACAGAATGCGACTGCGTATCTCGGGCATGGCCAGCTTGATCGGGCCCGACAGAATCTCATCGGTCAGCTTGAGCGACAGGCCAATCTGCAGGAAGGGAGGCTGACCATCCTCACGCTGCAAATTCACGGTAAAAGGCTCCAGAGGCACGTAGGTTCTCGGCTTGGAGGGCGCCACCTTGGCCATCGCGGCTTTGCCAGCCTCTCCCTTTTTTGGCGCCGCCGGGTCCTCGTTGGCAGGCCAGAAGTACCAGGCGGCTGCGCCGCTGCCGCCCAACAGCACCAACAAAAGCACGATGATCAAGAGCTTGCTTTTCTTCTTCGGAGCGATGGGCTCCGCTTCAGGCGCGGGGTCCGGTTCACGTTTGCTCGTGGCTTTGGGTGCTGTGGTTGCCATGCTGTCTCCGTTGCTCCGAATAAGGGGGGGTGTGAAGCGCGGTCAGGCGAAGGTATCGACCAGACCGAGCATCGGGCGCAACAGGCGTTCGCCGCTAGCAACCGTGCCCGAATCAGCCGCCACGACGCCGGCTTGTGCTACATGCGTTCGAGGCTGTTGCTGCGCCGGCTCGCGAAAGGCCTCGGTGCCAACGCTTGCATTGCCGAGCGTGATTCCGCTGTCAGCGAGCATTTCCCGCAGACGCGGCATGGCAGTTTCCAGCGCCTCGCGCACCGACGCATGCGCCGAGAAGAACTGGGCGCTGGCCTGGTTCTGGTCAAGCGAAATAGAAATCTTCAAGGGCCCGAGCTCAGGCGGGTTCAGATGGAGTTGTGCCACCTGGTGTTTTTGGTTGACCATCCACACCAGCTTCTCCCCCACGGCCTGATCCCAAGCGCGTTCACCGACACGCGTCTGCACCGAGGCGGACGGCTCTGGGACGCCACGGGTCGGCGCGGAACTGCCTGTTTCGGTAGCTTGCGCGGCGATGGAAAAGGCCACCGGTGCTTCGGTTCGAGAGCTCGCAGTTTCGAAAACAGGAGCCGCAAGTACTTCCTTGGGCGCTTCGGGTGCAAGGGCGAACAAGGCATTGGCCGCGGCCGTCTTCGGGCCAAGGTGTGGTGACGCCGGCCCAGCGGCTAGAGCGCTCGCTGGCAGGGCGCTCGCGTCCAGCACGGGTATCGTGTCTGCACTGGTCTGCGGATCAAGGGCTGCCTTCGAGCTTGTCATCGCAGTGCTCAAGCCCACGGGCCTGGTCGCTGCTGGAATCAGTGCAGAGGCTAGCCCTTGAGACAAGGGCAAGGCGCTCGCATCCGGTGCCGGCCCCGCAGCTGGCGCCAGTGCCAATGCCAAGGCGGGAGGCATGGGCAAGGCCAGCCCATTGGTCAAGGCCAGGGCGTCGGTCACCACGCTCGCGTCCAGCGCGGCTGGTGTGTCTTCACCGGTCTGCGGATCAAGCGCCATCTTCGCGCTTGCCAGCGCCGTGCTCAAGCCCACGGGCGCGGTCGCTGCTGGCGCCAGTGCCGACGCAAACCATTGCGGCAAGGCTAGCGCGTCGGGCTGGGCGGCTGCATCCAGCGCCGGCTCGGTTTGTGCAACCGTCCCTCGACTGCTGTCTGCTTTCGAACTCGCCACTGCCGCGTCCCCCGCCGCAGAAAATGCATTGCCCAGGCCCTTGCCCAGCATCTGGACCAAGGCATCGCGAAAGGAATTCTCTTCCGCTGGCGCTGCCCCAGGCAGCCCGGCGTTCTGCTGCAGCGCATTGGCTTGTGCCCGCTTGACCGTAGTCGGTGTCGGCGCGGACGCCGCAATTGGCAAATTGGTCATGATCCATCCTTCATACGAAATTACCAGTCATGTCACATCGGGTTGCTTGCGATGCCACCCGCACGCCCACCCCCGAGGAAGTCCTTCAACGCAAAGTTGTCCTGCTCTTTTTGCTCCAGCTTGGCCTCGATCACACGTTGCTCACGGTGATGGCGCTGCTCCAGGGTCTCAAAGGACCGGAGTCGACCCTGCGCCGCCTGCCAGTTCTGTTTGCTCGCTTCAAGCTGCTGCTGGGCAGCTGCCACCATCTCGCGCTGCTTCTCGATGGCGGCGTCAATCGTGTTGATGAACTGCCGAAAATTGAGCCAGCCCACACTGCCGATGCCAAGCTTGGCGTCACTGACGAGCCGTTTCGAGTATTCACGGTGGTAGTCCAGCAAAAGCTGCAAACGATTCTGCGTGTCCCGCGCGTGGCCATTGACCACGCCCAGTTGCGCCGCAGCCTCGTCACTGCGCTCCTGCGCGAGGTCAAGCAGGGTCTTCAAAGGAAAGGGCTTGGACATTCAGTACGACCTTTGTGGCTGTGGTGTCATGGACTGTTTGGCGCTCATAGGTTTCCCGGGAACAGGCCGGCGAGCTGGGCAACGCTGGCGGCATAAGGCTGGCTTTCC
>CAITZZ010000193.1 GCA_903897005.1 uncultured beta proteobacterium
CTCCGGACCACTGGCCTGCATCCGCCGTGTCAAGCCCGAAATCGCCGCCTGCAACGCCGGCAGCCTGAACTACCTCAAGATCAAGGACGACGGCCAGTGGGCCTGGCCACCCATGGTGTTCGACAACCCGGTGGCCAAAGTACAGCAATTTCTGGACGTGATGCAGGAGTGCCATGTGCACCCGGAGTTCGAGTGTTTTGATGTTGGCATCGTGCGCTCGGTTGGCATGTTCCTGAAGAACGGCATGCTCAAAGCGGACATGGGGCGTGCCGAATACAACCTGGTGATGGGAGTGGCCTCCGGCATGCCCTGCGACGCCGATTTGCTGGCGCTGATTCCGCGCTGGATGGCAGCCGACAGCGTTTGGCAAGCCACCTTGATTGGCCGCAGTGAGATCTGGCCGGTGCATCAGAAGACCGCCGACTTGGGCGGCATGCTGCGCACCGGTCTGGAAGACACCTTCTACCTGCCAGATGGTCAGAAAGCCAGCGGCAACGGTGTCCTGATTGCCGCTTTGGCCGATTGCGCGCGCAAGGCAGGCAGAGCGGTGGCGAGTCCGGCGGAGGCGCGCGTGCTGCTGGGTTTGTGAGCTTGTTTGCGCATGTAGCACAATAATGCTACATTAGGCGAAACTTGGAAAGTCAAGCATGAGCACCACCACGATCCGGATTGAGGACACGTTGAAATCGCGCATTGCCGCTGCGGCAGACCGCACCGGTAAAACAGCGCACGCCTTCATTCTTGACGCCATATCGCAAACCGTTGAGCAACTTGAACAAGACAGCGTGTTCGATGAAGTGGCCGAACAGCGCTGGAACGCTCTACTTGCCTCCGGCAAGACTGTGGCATGGGAAGAAACCAAGGCATATCTCTCGGCCAGATCGCAAGGTGCAAATCCGAGAAGGCCGGTAGCCCGCAGCTTCAAGCCTTGACAGTTGCGATGTCAACGCGCATCGAACTAGCTCCTGAGGTATTCGACGACTTTGACCGTTTCTTTGATTACATCGCGCAGTTTGATGTCGGCTCTGCGCCTGAACGCATCGAAGAAATTTTGCAGGCGGTACAAATTCTGGCGACCAGCCCGTTGATCGGGCGACCCGTCAAAGGTGGCAAGCGAGAGCTGGTCATTGGGCGTGCTTCGCGCGGCTATATTGCCTTGTACCGATACGCAGCGTCGATTGATACGGTCTTCGTTCTGGCAATGCGGAGTCAGCGCGAGCGGGGGTACAAGCGCAATCGTTGAACTAGCTGAGGTCAACCACCTCCGGTCAATCTCAATGGTTATTGACACCATATTTATTATGGTTAGGGTGACCACAAGCACGTCGGCGCCGTGGTAACCCGTTACAAGTTCGTGAGCATCGAGAAACTGGTGGCTGATTTTCTAGCAGATGTTGAAAGGATCAACAATGAGTACGACGAATAAGGTTCAGGTGAGCGTGGGAAGTCTCGCCGACATGGGTAAGCGATTTGCGGGTGCGTGGAATCGTGCTGCATGCGGCGAAGCAGTTGACGAAACGCATGTAACGTTTCTGGACGTTCAAACCATGCTCGACACCCTGTCACCACGCCGCCTTGAGTTGTTGCGTTTTGTCCGGCACCATGGCGCTGCTAACGTGCGCGAGTTGGCCCAGACGCTGAATCGCAACTACAAGAACGTGCACCAGGATGTAAGCACCTTGGAGACTGCCGGTCTGCTGCTGCGTGATGGCCGCAAATTGAGCGCACCGTGGGACGAGCTGCAAGCCAGCGTGTCACTGGTCGCGGCCTGAATTCGCTGCTGTGCGTGCTGCATCAGGTCCGGTAAGGAAAACAAAAAAGGCCGGAAGGTTTTGAACCTTATCGGCCTTGGCAGTGGTGCCCGGAGCCGGACTCGAACCGGCACTTCTTTCGAAACCAGATTTTGAGTCTGGCGCGTCTACCAATTTCGCCACCCGGGCAGCGGGGTAAGGCGCGAATTATGGCACAGTGTGGGGTATGAAATACCCAACGATTGAAGATTCCATCGGAAAAACGCCCCTCGTCAGATTGCAGCGCATTGGAGCTGACGACAATGCCACGCGCGGCAATGTGATCCTGGGCAAACTCGAGGGTAACAACCCGGCTGGTTCGGTGAAAGATCGCCCCGCTTTGTCGATGATCCGTAGGGCACAGGAGCGTGGTGACATCAAGCCCGGCGACACCCTGATCGAGGCCACCTCCGGCAACACCGGAATCGCGCTGGCCATGGCCGCTGCCATCAAGGGCTACCGCATGATTCTGATCATGCCCGAAGACCTGTCGATCGAGCGCGCGCAGACCATGAAGGCGTTTGGCGCCGAGCTGATACTCACACCCAAGAGCGGCGGCATCGAGTACGCACGCGACCTGGCCGAGCAGATGCGCCGCGATGGCAAGGGCTTTGTGCTCGACCAGTTTGCCAATGCCGACAATCCACGCATCCATTTCGAGACCACCGGCCCCGAGATCTGGGCCGACACCAAAGGGCGCGTCACGCACTTTGTCAGCGCCATGGGCACCACCGGCACCATCACCGGTGTCTCGCAGTTCCTCAAGCAGAAGAACCCTGCCGTGCGGGTCATCGGTGTGCAGCCGATGGAGGGTTCGCGCATTCCCGGCATACGCAAGTGGCCGCAGGAATACCTGCCCAAGATCTACGACCCCAGCCATGTTGATGAGCTGATGTATGTGAGCCAGGAGACGGCTGAAGACATGTGCCGGCGTCTGGCCCGTGAGGAAGGCATCTTTGCCGGCATATCCGCCGCCGGCGCCTGCTGGGTGGCGCAGGAGATCGCCCGGCGCGAAAGCAATGCGACGATTGTGTTTGTCGTCTGCGACCGCGGTGATCGTTACCTATCCACTGGCGTCTTTCCGGCATGAGCGCCGCCTTTCGCTTTTGCCCGCAATGCGCCGCGCCGCTGGAGTTGGTGACGCTGGCAGAAGACGGTGGCGCCAAAGAGCGCCTGCGCTGTCTGGCCTGCGGCTACACGCACTGGAACAATCCGACCCCCGTGCTGGCCGCCATCATCGAGTACCAGGGCAAGGTCCTGCTCGCACAAAACGCCGCCTGGCCCGGCAAAATGTTTGCACTGATCACCGGTTTCATGGAGGCCGGGGAGACCCCCCAGGATGGCATGGCGCGTGAAATCCTGGAAGAAACCGCCCTGAGCACCAATGAATTGAATCTGGTGGGTGTTTATGACTTTCAGCGCATGAACCAGATCATCATCGCCTACCACGCGGTTTGCGATGGCGAGGTGAAGCTGTCACCGGAGTTGGTCGATTACCGGCTGTTTGCGCTGGAAGAGGTGAAATGCTGGCGCGCTGGCACCGGTCAGGCCTTGGCACAGTGGCTGCGTTCACGCGGCCATGAGCCGCAGTTTGTGGACTTCCCGAAACGGAGCTGATCCGGGGTCTTTAGAATTCAGCCTATTCCAAGGAAATTTGATGCAAATTGACCGAGAACTCGACGCCCGTGGCCTGAACTGCCCGCTGCCCATCCTGAAGGCGAAAAAGGCACTCAACGATATGCAAAGCGGCCAGACACTGCGCGTCACGGCGACCGACCCCGGCTCCGTGCGCGACTTTCAGGCCTTCGCCAAGCAGACCGGCAACGAATTGCTGGAGCAGCAGACTATTGGTCTGGAGTTCTACCACCTGATGCGCCGCCGCTAGGCGGGGCTTCAACCCAGACGCGTTAACTGATCGCTGAGCTTGACCAGCGTCGCCTCGAAGTCGGCGACGCGCTTGCGCTCCTGAGCAATCACTGCCGGCGGTGCTTTGGCAACAAACGCTTCATTGCCCAACTTGGCCAGCGCCTTGGAAATTTCGCCCTGCAGACGCGTGGCTTCCTTGCCCAAGCGGATCTTCTCGGCAGCCACATCGATTTCCATGTGCAGGCAGATGCGCGCACCGCCCACCACAGCAACCGGCGCCGCCTGCGCCGCGGCAGACCAGGACGCATCGTCTTCAAAAACACGCACCTCGCTGAGCTTGGCCAGCGCCTGCAGCAGCGGCGCGGACTGCTGCAGAAAAGCCGCCTCACTGGCCTGGCCGGCGATCACGAAGAGCGGTAGCCGGGTGGCGGGTGAAACGCTCATCTCGCCGCGCAGATTGCGGCAGGCATCGACCAACGCTTTGAGTTTGCCGATCTGTGCGACAGCCGCCTCGTCAATCCGTTCTGGTTGACTGACGGGGTACGCCGCAATGGAGACAGACGCCGCGGCGCGCCCGGCCACCGGTGCCACCTTTTGCCACAGTTCTTCCGTCACAAAGGGAATCAGCGGATGTGCCAGCCGCAGCAAGGTTTCCAGCGTGCGAATCAGGGTCCGACGCGTAGCCCGCTGCTGGGCGGCATCGCCCCGCTGCAGCTGCACCTTGGCGATTTCCAGATACCAGTCGCAGAACTCGTTCCAGGCAAAGTCGTAAATCGTGTTGGCCACATTGTCCAGGCGGTACTCGGCAAAACCGGTGGCCACATCGGCTTCGGCGCGCTGCAGCAGCGAGGTGATCCAGCGATCTGCTGCGCTGAACTCGAGGTAGCCGTGGGCGCTGCCACCCACCGCACATTCTTCCTTGCTGTGCTCGCGCAGGCCGCAGTCCTGACCTTCGCAGTTCATCAGCACAAAGCGGCTGGCGTTCCACAACTTGTTGCAGAAATTGCGGTAACCCTCGCAGCGCTTGGCGTCGAAGTTGATGCTGCGCCCGAGTGACGCCAGCGAGGCAAAGGTAAAGCGCAGCGCATCGGCACCAAAGGCCGGAATGCCGGTGGGGAATTCCTTCTCGGTGTTTTTGCGCACCTGTGGCGCGGTCTCGGGTTTGCGCAGCCCTTCGCAACGCTTGACCAGCAACTCGGGCAGTGCAATGCCATCGATCAGGTCCACCGGATCGAGCACATTGCCCTCGGACTTGCTCATCTTGTGGCCCTGCGCGTCACGCACCAGGCCGTGGATGTAGACATGCCTGAATGGCACCTGGCCGGTGAAGTGCGTGGTCATCATGATCATCCGCGCGACCCAGAAGAAGATGATGTCGTAGCCGGTGATCAGAACGCTCGACGGCAGATACAGGTTGTAGTCCTCTGTTTTTTCGGGCCAACCCATGGTGCTGAAGGGGACGAGGGCGGAGGAGTACCAGGTGTCGAGTACGTCTTCATCGCGTCGGAGCTTCTTGCCCGGTGCCTGCGCCTGGGCTTCGGCTTCATCGCGCGCCACATAGACCTTGCCGTCTTCGTCGTACCAGGCCGGAATCTGATGGCCCCACCAGAGCTGGCGGCTGATGCACCAGTCCTGGATGTTGTTCATCCACTGGTTGTAGGTGTTGACCCAGTTCTCCGGCACAAATTTCACCGCGCCGGACTGCACGGCATCGATGGCCTTCTGCGCGATAGATCGGCTATCGAAGGCTGGGCAATTCTCCGACGGGCCGCCCCTAGGAGAATTAGCCCCCTCGGGGGGCAGCGAACCACGCGAAGCGGGGAGCGTGGGGGCCTTGTTCATAGCTACAAACCACTGATCGGTGAGCATGGGCTCAATGATCTGGCCGGTGCGACCGCAGCGCGGCACCATCAGCTTGTGTTTCTTCACTTCGACCAGCAAGCCCAGGGCTTCGAGGTCGGCGACCACCTTCTTGCGTGCCACAAAACGGTCCAGGCCCAGATAGGCAGCGGGCGCCTGATCGTTGATCTTGGCGTCCAGCGTCAGCACGCCAATGATGGGCAGCTTGTGGCGCTGGCCGACGGCGTAATCGTTCTGGTCGTGCGCTGGGGTGACCTTGACCACACCCGTGCCAAAAGCCTTGTCCACGTAGTCGTCGGCAATCACCGGAATGGTTCGATTGCACAGCGGCAGGGTGACGTGCTTGCCAAGCAGGTGCACGTAGCGCTCATCCTCAGGGTGCACCATGGCGGCCACGTCGCCCAGCATGGTCTCCGGCCGCGTTGTGGCCACCACCAACCCCGCGGCCATTTCGCCGTTGACGAGTTGCGGGCCATCGGCGAATGGATAGCGGATGTGCCACAAAAAGCCGTCTTCTTCTTCGCTCTCGACTTCCAGGTCGCTGACCGCGCTCATCAGCACCGGGTCCCAGTTGACCAGGCGCTTGCCGCGGTAGATCAGACCCTGCTCATAGAGCTGGACAAAGGTCTCAGTGACGGTTTTGGACAGCTTGTCGTCCATCGTGAAGTACTCGCGGCTCCAGTCCACGCTGTCGCCCATGCGGCGCATCTGGGTCGTGATGGTGTTGCCGCTTTTCTCTTTCCACTCCCATACCTTGGCGACAAAGTTCTTGCGGCCCAGGTCGTGGCGGCTGATTTTCTGCTCCTGCAACTGGCGCTCGACCACGATTTGTGTGGCAATGCCGGCATGGTCGGTACCCGGAATCCAGGCCGTATTGGCGCCGAGCATGCGGTGATAGCGCGTCAGCGAATCCATGATGGTCTGGTTGAAGGCATGGCCCATGTGCAGCGTGCCCGTCACATTGGGCGGTGGCAACTGGATGGCAAAGGCGGGCGCGCCCTCTTTGGGCGCCTTGCTGCCGCGATAGCCGGCCTGGGCGTAGCCTCGGCGTTCCCATTCGGGACCCCAGTGGGCCTCAATGGCGGCGGGCTCGAACGATTTGGACAGGCTGTTCAAGCCGGGTTGTTGGGTTGCGTCATTCATGATGCGATTGATTTTATCAACCGAGTCATAATCATTTGCCATGCTGATTCTTCTCTCACCCGCCAAATCGCTGGACTACCAAAGTCCGCTGCCCGAAGTGCCGCACAGCCAGCCACTGTTCGTCAAGCAATCCGCCGAACTGATTGCGATCTTGCGCGAGAAGTCGCCGCAGCAGGTCGCCAGCCTGATGGGCCTGAGCGACAAACTGGCGCAGCTCAATGTGGCACGCTACGAGGCCTGGAGGCCACGATTCAATGCCAGCAATTCCCGACCCGCGGTGCTGGCCTTCAACGGCAACGTGTATGGCGGGATGGATGTCAGAAGCCTGGCCGCCGATGAGCTGGCATGGCTGCAGGAGCATCTGTGCATCCTCAGTGGCCTGTACGGCGTCTTGCGACCGCTCGATTGGATGCAGCCGTACCGGCTTGAAATGGGTACCGCGCTGGAAAATCCAGAAGGCAAAAATCTCTACCAGTTTTGGGCCGCGCACATTTCGAAGTACCTGAACCAGCGCCTGCGCTCCGAGCTTGCACCGGTTGTGCTCAATCTGGCTTCGCAGGAGTATTTCAAGGCGCTGGACCTCAAAGCGCTCAAGGCGCGCGTGGTTGACTGTGTTTTTGAAGAATACCGCGCCGGCCGTTACAAAGTGATTGCCCTGCACGCCAAGCGTGCCCGTGGTTTGATGACACGTTATGCAGCACAGCAAAAGGCCTTGACGCCGCAACACTTGCAGGGCTTTGATGTGGAAGGCTACGCCTTTGACTCGGGCGCTTCAGGCCCGCAGCGCCTGGTCTTTCGACGTGGCGGTCCCGTATCGTGAACCGGCCAGAAGACTCCCAACTAGGCAAGTCTTCCGCCTATGTTGATCAGTACGATGCCTCGCTGCTGTTTCCGATAGCGCGCGCCGGTAAACGCGCCGAGCTCGGGTTGGTGGGAACGCCGCCTTTTCTGGGGGCGGACATGTGGACGGCCTATGAGCTCAGCTGGCTCAATCTGCGTGGCAAGCCGCAGGTGGCGCTGGCGCACTTCACGGTGCCCTGCGAAAGCCACAACATCGTCGAGAGCAAGTCGCTCAAGCTCTACCTCAACAGCTTTAACAACAGCCGCTTTGTCAACCTCGATGCCGTCAAGGAACGTCTGCGCGCCGACCTCAGTGAGGCGGTGTGGCGCGGCGCCGATCGCGCTGCGACGATAGGCGTACGGATCGTGCCGCCCGAACTGTTTGACCGGGAACCGATTTACGAGCTCGACGGTCTTAGCCTGGACCGGCTGGATGTGGAATGCACGCGCTTCACGCCGGCGCCGGAGTTGCTCAAGGTGCTGCCCGACGAAGCACCGGTGACCGAGGTGCTGGTCAGCAACCTGCTCAAGAGCAACTGTCTGGTCACGGGGCAACCGGACTGGGGCAGCGTGCAGATCAGCTACACCGGCGCTGCGATAGATCAGGAGGGATTGCTGCAATACCTGGTGAGTTTTCGCAACCACAACGAATTTCACGAGCAGTGCGTGGAGCGCATCTTCATGGACATCTGGAGGCGCTGCCGGCCCATCAAGCTCGCGGTCTATGCGCGCTACACGCGCCGTGGCGGTCTGGACATCAACCCGTTTCGTACCAGCTCGGCGCAGGCGCTACCGCAGAACACCCGCATGGCCCGGCAATAGCGCTGCCGCTTCGCGCGCAGCTACCAGCCCTTCATCGGTCGGGATCAGCCAGACCTGGACCCGGCTCTTCGGGCTGTGCAGGGCCAGCACCTGGTCCCCGGTTGCCTGTTGGTTGAGTTCCGGATCGAGGTGCACGCCAAGCCAGTCCAGACGCTCGCAAACCTGAGCGCGCAGCACGGCGTCGTGCTCGCCAATGCCGCCGGTGAAGCTCAGCACATCAAGACCTCCCATGCAAGCCACCAGCGCGCCCGATTCGCGCACGATGCGGTGTGTGAACTGGTCGATGGCCCGCTGCGCCGGCGCACTGCCATCCGCGCGCAGCGTGCGCATGTCGGCCGAGACGCCAGAGACACCGAGCAAGCCGCTTTGTTTGTAGAGCAGAGTCTGCAGCCGTTCAAAGTCCCAGCCCTGTTGCAGCAGGTAGAGCACGACGCCGGCATCGAGCGAGCCGCAACGCGTTCCCATCATCAGACCATCCAGCGCAGAAAAGCCCATGGTGGTGGCGCAGCTGCGACCTTCGACAGCCGCGCACAGACTGGCGCCGTTGCCCAGATGCGCCATCAACACACGACCCGCGGCCAGCGCACTGCGCTGCTGCAGGACACCCATCACGTACTGGTAAGACAGGCCATGAAAGCCATAGCGCCGCACCCCTTGCGCCGCCAGCCAGGGCGGCAGGGCAAAACTGTAATCGACGGGGTCCAGTGTGGTGTGAAAAGCGGTGTCAAAACAGGCGACCTGCGGTATCGCCGGAAAAGCCTTTTGAAACGCTCTGATGCCCTGCAGGTTTTGCGGCTGGTGCAGTGGCGCCAACGAGTTGAGTCGTGCGAGCTGCGCCAGGATCTCGTCGGTGACCAGCACACTGGCACTGAAGTGCTCGCCGCCATGCACCACGCGGTGCGCAACCGCCTTTAATGCGGGCAGGGCGGCGTTGGCTGCAAGCAGATCGCCCAGGCAGCCCAAGGCCTGCGCAAAGTGGTCTTCCTGCGTGGCAGGCAAAGCACGGCTCTGCCGCTGCCCTTCAAAAGTCCAGTCCAGCAGAGGTGAGCCGCCCGGCTCCAGACCCTGGATGCTGCCACTGAGCAGACTGTTCTGAACCAAACCGCCAAGCAGCGGGTAGAGTGAAAATTTCAGCGTCGAAGAGCCGGCATTGACGGCAAGAATGGCCATGCCCGACCCCCTACCAGACCTGGCGTGGCTGATCGCGCTGCGCGCTGTGCGCAGCCAGCTGTGCCAACAGCGCAGAGGCAACCCGGTTCATCGGGCCATCGGCCCGGCTGGTCAGGGCTATCGGCACCCGAGCTCCCAGAACCAGACCGGCGCCACTGGCGCCAGCCAGGTATTCAAGTTGCTTGGCCAGCATATTGCCGGATTCCAGATCGGGCACCGCCAGAATATCGACGTCACCCGCGACCGCGGATTTGATGCCCTTGATCTGTGCTGCGTGGGCCGAGATGGCGTTGTCAAAAGCCAGCGGGCCGTCGAGTACGCCGCCCTTGATCTGGCCGCGCTCGGCCATTTTGCACAGCGCTGCGGCGTCCAGGGTGGACGGAATATTCGGATTGACCGTTTCCACCGCCGACAGGATGGCGACCTTGGGGACCTTGACACCCATGATGCGGGCAAAGTCGATGGCGTTCTGGATGATGTCAACCTTCTCTTCCAGCGTCGGGTGGATGTTGAGCGCGGCGTCGGTGATCAGCAAGGGCTTGCTGTAGAGCGGAATATCAAAGCGAAACACGTGCGACATGCGTCTGCCGGTGCGCAGGCTGCGCTGCGCCAGCACTGCGTGGACCAGTTCGTCGGTATGCAGGCTGCCCTTCATGATGACGCTGACCAGGCCCTTGACCGCCAGGTCAGCTGCCTTTTCTGCTGCCGCATGACTGTGTGGCATCGAAATGATCTCGATTCCCTGCAGATCAATCCCGGCTTCTTCGGCCAGATGGCGGATGCGCTTTTCCGGTCCAAGCAGCACTGGCTCGATCAAGCCGTAGCGAGCCGAGTCCATCGCGCCGCTGAGCGAGCCGGCATCGCAGGGATGCACCACGGCGCAGCGCACCGGTGCCAGACCGGCACCGAGCGCCAGCAATTCCTTGAAGCGGGCCTCCGGGTCAAACAACTGGATTTGTGGCGCCGCAACGTGCGCCAGGCGCACTTTCTCCGTCGGAGCCAGCACCCGAGCCGTGCCGTGCAGCACGCGCTCCCCTTTTTGATTGAGAACCTGGCAGTCGAGCTCGACGCTCTTTTTGGCTTCGTCCTTGCTGACCACGGTGGCTGTCACTGTCAGCGTGTCGCCGACGCGAACGGGCTTGGTGAAATGCAACACCTGATCGAGATAAATCGTGCCCGGACCGGGAAACTGCGTTCCGAGCAGGGCGGAAATCAGGGCACCCCCCCACATGCCGTGCGCAATGACACCATGAAACAGGGTGTCATTGGCGTACTTGGCGTCCAGGTGTGCTGGATTCGTATCGCCGGACACTGCGGCAAAGGCCTGGATGTCGGCCAGCGTCAGCGTGCGCAGCAGGCGGGCACTTTGGCCCAAAGTGATTTCGTCAAAAGTGACGTTTTCGATCAGATCAGTGTTCAGCGGAAAATTCATAGTGCCTCAAGTATGTACGGGAAAACCCTTGGATCTGAGTCTGACCGTCACTATTTTTTGACTTGAGTCACTAATTTTGCTTATGCGAGGTCCCGAAAACCCCGCAAGGCTTGTAGTGGCGCAAACTCGGCGCTGCGTTTGCTCTTCTGTGCCACCACGGCTTCCATGACGTTCTTGTTGCTCCAGATGGCGCCCTGCAACCAGCCCATCTGCTTGAGGGACTCGTCCACCGAGTGATCCCGCGCGTAATGCACGGCCTGCTTGGTGCCCCAGATCGCCACCGGCGGCTTGCTGGCAATCTCGGCGGCACACTGCATGGCGGCAGCGAGCAGGGCCTGCGGAGTGTCGAACACCTCGTTGACCAGACCGTAGGCCAGCGCTTTTTGCGCGTTCAGGCGGCGCCCGGTGTAGGCCAGCTCTTTCACCACCGCCAGCGGAATCAGTTTGGGCAGGCGTTGCAGCGTGCCAACGTCGGCCACCATGCCGATGTTGATTTCCTGGATGCAGAAGAAGGCGTCGGCGGTGGCGTAGCGCAGGCAGCAAGCCGTCACCATGTCCACCGCGCCACCAATGCAGCCGCCCTGGATCGCCGCGATCACCGGTATGCGCAGGGTTTCGAGCTTGGTGAAAGTGGCCTGCATATCGATTAGCAGGTCGAACATGGCGGCACGGCCCTGCGGGCTCTGGTCGTCCATGGTGATGGCGCCGGCAAAAGTTTCGAGCGCCATGCCCGCGCTGAAATGCTTGCCAGTGCTGCTGATCACAAGCACACGGGCATCGGCCTCCCGGTGCAGTTCTGTCAGGATTTCATCGAGCTCGCGCCAGAAGGTCGGCCCCATGGTGTTGAAGGTAGCGCCCTGGTTCAGAACCAGGTGTGCAATATGGTTTTCAGTGCTGAGCGAAAAACAGTTCATGATGAGATTCTCCTGACCGTACTGTAAGGCCATGTGGTCAAAAAAGTTGACCCGTGCTGTCTTGTGATGCGGCGCCCGGTCGACCCCGTTCAATGGCGCTCACCTCGTCCGCCTTCAGCAGCGAGCCCACGCGCACGCCTAACAGGCGCATCGCCTGCTTCAGCGGCACGCGCTTCAGGCAGAGCCCGGCGGTTTGCCGGATGGCCCTGGCGTCAGCTGTGTAATGGTCGATTGTCTGGTCGCGCGTCACGCTGTGGAAGTCGGTGTAGCGCAGCTTGATGCCAATGGTCTTGCCGAGGTAGCC
>CAITZZ010000194.1 GCA_903897005.1 uncultured beta proteobacterium
CGGTGCGGCCAGCAGATCGCGACCGTTGTAAAGCACTTTGCTGTGCTGGCCCAGAATGGCGTTTTCCGGCAGCAGGCGCACGATGCTCATGGCGCTGACGCTCTTGCCGCTGCCCGACTCGCCTACCAGCGCCACCGTGCTGTTGGCCGGGATGTCAAAACTCACGCCGCGCACCGCCTCAACGGTGTCGGTCTTGCTCATGCGAAAGGACACGTGCAGATCCTGCACACTGATCAATGGGTTCATGGCTTGTTCTTTGGTAAATCCATACACGTCATTGCGGACTTGATCCGCAATCCAGGGTCGGCAAAGACTGGATGCCGGATCGAGTCCGGCATGACAACTTCCCCGTCAGGGATGACGACTTCCTCGTCTCGGGTGACAAGAGGGGCATTGCTTGCATCATCTCAACGCAACTTCGGGTCCAGCGCGTCGCGCAGGGCATCGGTCAGCAGAGCGAAAGCCGTGACGAAGGTCGCCATGAACGCAGTGGCCGCCACCAGCTGCCACCACTTGCCCTGCACCAGTTCGGTCTGTGCTTCCGACAGCATGGTGCCCCAGCTCACCATGTCAATCGGCACGCCCAGGCCCAGGAATGACAGAATCACCTCGGCCTTGATGAAACCGACCACATGCAGGCTCAGTTGCACCAAAACGACGTGGCTGATGTTGGGCAGGATGTGGGTGAACATGCGCGAGGCGTGCGAGGCGCCAATGGCCTCGGCGGCGCGCACGTACTCGCGTGAGCGGTGCTTCATGTATTCCGAGCGCACCAGACGGTAAATGCCGGTCCAGCCAACCAGGCTCAGAATGATCACTACCGTCCAGGCGCCGCTACCCAGCGTGCCCGCCAGCGGCCCGGATTTCAGCACCGCCGCCAGCGCAAACACCAGCAGGATGTAGGGGATGGCGGTAAAAACGTTGTAAACCCACTCCAGAAGATCGCCGATGCGCCCGCCGAAGTAGCCGCCCAGGGCGCCCAGGATGGTGCCGATCAGGGTCGCAAACAAGGCCGCGGTCAAGCCCACGGTAATCGACACCTGAGCCCCCTTGATGACCTTGCTGAGCACATCGCGGCCGAGCTGATCTCCACCGAGCGGCAGCGTGTCGGACTTCTGCGTGATCGTCGCCTTGAACTCGGCGGCCCGCTTTTTCCATTCCTCATAACGAGGCGCCAACGGATCGACATCGCTCATGTCGACGCTCGGGCCAGCGATCGCATCGATCACCGCGGTCTGCGAGCCATCGACGATTTTGCCGACGATGTGCGGCGGCGCAAACGGTGTACCCACCTCCTTCTGCCAGTCCTTGGCTACCAGCCCCAGTTGCGCCAGCAGCACCAGAACAACAAAGAACAGCGTCACCCCCAGTGACACCATGCCGACGCGGTCGTTCTTCAGGCGCGTCCAGGCCTGCGCCCAGACGCCGGGTGAACGGGGCAAGGCTTGCAAGAGATCTGTGCTCATTTCAGGGTCACCCTCGGGTCAACAAACTTGTACAGGACGTCGGTGATCAGGTTGATCACCATGGTCAGCGCCGCCAGATAAACGGTGGCCGCCTGGATCACGGGATAGTCACTGCGATTGACGGCGGTGACGATCTCGCGCCCCAGACCCGGAATCGAGAAAAAGACCTCGATCAGGAAGGAGCCGATAAAAACGCCCGGCAAGCCGGTGGCAACGTTGGTCAGAATCGGGATCATGGCGTTGCGCAACACGTGCTTGAGCAGAATCGTGTTTTCCGAGACGCCCTTGGCACGCGCCGTTCGCACGTAGTCCTGACCAATCTCGTCCAGGAAAAAGCTCCGGTAGAGCCGGGTCTGCGGCGCCAGACTGACGAGTACCGCCAGAAACACCGGCAGCGGCGCGTAGGTGATCAGGTTCGTCCAGACGCTGTTGCTCCAGCCCTGCACCGGGAACCAGCCCAGCACAAAACCAAACAGGAACTGCCCGACGATGATGTACACCAGAAAGCTGACCGACAGGGCCACCGTGCTGATGATCATGATGGCGCGATCCGTCAGACTGCCGCGCACATAAGCCACCGCCAGCCCGGCGATGATGGCCAGGATCACTTCGAGCAGCAGGATCGGAATCATGATGGTCAGCGTGGCTGGCAAGCGGCTCGAGAAGATGTCGGAGATCGCCTCGTTGGTGGTCCAACTCTTGCCCCAATTGAAGCTGAAGATCTGCTGCACGAAGACCCAGAGCTGCTGCCAGACCGACTTGTCCAGCCCGAGTTGCGCCCGCAGGGAGGCGATGCGCTCGGGCGAAGCTTTCAGACCGGCCATGATTTCGACCGGATCGCCGCCAAAGAACTTGAACAGGAAGAAGATCAGCAGAATCACCCCCAGCAGCGTGGGGATCATCTGCCAGATGCGTCGCAGGATGTAGGAAAACATATTGTGAGACTTTTCGTGACAATGGCGTGAATATACTGACCGCTGCGATTATGCTTGCACTGGTATCCATTGGCACAGGTGTTTTTTTCTATGAAAATTCAATTTTTGCGATCTTTTTGCTTTGCCTGCCTGCTTTTGCTGGGTATAGGCAGTGCGCCGGCTCAGACAAAACCAGCGGAAAAGGTGTTGCGCTACGCTTTTGAAGTGGCCGAGACCGGCTTCGACCCGGTCCAGCTGTCGGACGCCTATTCGCGTATCGCCACCGAAAACATCTTCGATGCGCTTTATACCTACGACTATCTGGCACGTCCCGCCAAGGTCAAACCCAATGTGGCCGACGGTATGCCAGTCATCAGCGATGACTTCCGAACCTACACCATCAAGGTCAAGCCCGGCATCTACTTCGCCGACGACCCGGCCTTTGGCGGCAAGAAGCGGGAACTCACTGCCTACGATTTTGCCTACAGCTACAAACGCATTTTTGACCCCAAGACCAAGAGCCAGCACTACAGCGATCTGGAAGAAGAAAAGCTGCTGGGCCTGGAAGAATTGCGGCGCGAAGCAGAAAAGCCCGGCGCCAGTTTCAGTTACGAAAAAGAAGTCGACGGCATACGCGCACTGGACCGCTACACCATCCAGTTCAAGATGCAGGAGCCCCGACCCCGCTTCATTTACGCGCTGGCCGACTCCAGCATCGTCGGTGCGGTGGCGCGCGAAGTGGTGGAAAAGTACGGCGACAAGATCATGGAGCATCCGGTCGGCACCGGCCCCTTCAAGCTCGACCAGTGGGTACGTTCCTCCAAAATGACTTTTGTACGCAACCCCAATTTCCGTGAAGCGTACTGGGAAGCCGAGCCGCCGGCCGACGATGCCCGCTCGCAGGAAATCTACCAACGGCTCAAGGGCAAGCGCATCCCGCTGGTGGACCGGGTCGAGATCTCCATCATTGAGGAAATCCAGCCGCGCTGGCTCTCTTTTCTGAGCAACGATCATGATTTTCTGATGTACCTGCCGGCCGCTTTTTCCTACCAGGCGATCCCGAACAACCGCGTCGCGCCGAATCTGGCCAAGCGCGGCATCACGATGGAGCGAGTCGCTGCGCCTGACGTCACGGTGACCTACTTCAATATGGAAGACAGCACCGTGGGCGGCTATACGCCGGACAAAGTGGCGCTGCGCCGCGCCATTGCGCTGGCCTACAACACCGAAGAAGAAATCCGCCTGCCGCGGCGCAACCAGGCGATTCCGGCGCAGGGTCCGATGCAACCCACCACCTACGGTTACGACGCCAAATTCAAAACCGAGATGAGCGAGTTCAATCGGGCTCGCGCCGCTGCCCTGCTTGATATGTACGGCTATGTGGACAAGAACGGCGACGGTTGGCGCGACCTGCCTGACGGCGGGCCGCTGGTGCTGCAGTACTCGACCCAACCCGACGCCGCCTCGCGCGAGCTCAACCAGATCTGGAAGAAGAACATGGACACCATGGGGATCAAGATCGAGTTCAAGACCGGCAAGTGGCCGGAGCATCTGAAAGCCGCACGCGCCGGCAAGCTGATGTTGTGGGGTCTGGGTTACGGCGCTTCCAGTCCGGACGGCGCTGGCGCCCTCGGTCTGGCCTACGGCCCGAGCAAGGGCGAAGGCAATCTGTCGCGCTTTGAGAACGCCGAATTTGACAAGCTCTACCAGAAGCAACAGTTGATGCCCGACGGCCCGGAGCGCCTGGCCATCATGCAACACCTGGTCAAGATCATGGTCGCCTACATGCCCTACAAATTTTCCACACACCGCATCCGCACCGACATGATCCAGCCCTGGCTGATAGGCTACCGACGCCACCCCACGTCCCGTGGCTTCTGGCGCTATGTCGACATCGATACCAGCAAGTTGCCGAAGTGAGGCGCACGATAATCACGCAAGCATTTTTCGTCATTGCGAGCGAAGCGCGGCAATCCATGAATTCAAACTGCATGGATGGCCACGTCGCTTCGCTCCTCGCAATGACGAGTTTGAAATAATCAAACATTGATGAAAGAAGCCATGAAGCACATCGTCCAACACAGTGCGGCAACCCTGCTGCTGGCCAGCGCCTTTGTCCTCAGCAGCACGGCAGCAACCCTTTCCCCCGGCGTACAACTGCACAGTAGCCAGACCCTGATTCGCAACAACGGCTCCGAGCCGGAAACGCTGGACCCGGCGCTGGCCGAGTCGGTCGGTGCCAACAACCTGACGCGCGATTTGTTTGAAGGCCTGACCGGCAACGACGCCGAAGGCAAGACCGTGCCCGGTGTGGCAGAGAGCTGGAAGCAGACCGACGCCACAACCTGGGTCTTCAAGCTGCGCAAAAACGCCAAGTGGTCCAATGGCGACCCGGTGACTGCCGATGACTTTGTCTTCGGCATCCGGCGCTTTGTCGACCCCAAGACAGCGTCCACCTACGCCGCGACCTTCGGTGTCTTCCTGCAAAACGGCCTGAGTGTCGTCAAGGGCAGCAAGCCGTCGAGCGAGATCGGGGTGAAAGCCATCGACAAGTACACGCTGGAAGTCAAGACTGCCTTTCCGGTGACCTTTCTGCCCGAACTGATGAGCAACAACAATCTGGGGCCGGTACACAAAGCCTCGCTGGAAAAATTCGGCAAGGACTGGACCAAGCCCGGCAACCTTGTTTCCAACGGCGCTTACCTGTTGAAGGAGTGGCAGGTCAACAACCGCGTCGTGATCGAGAAGAACCCGCAGTACTGGGACGCCGCCAACGTGCAACTGACGCGCGTGACCTACCTGCCAGTCGAAGACGGCTATGCCGACGTCAAGCTCTATGAATCCGGTGAGAACGAGTGGGTTTACCAATTGCCTCCCGGCACCTACGACAAGTACAAAGCCCAATACCCCAAGGAAATCCGCAACGCGCCCATGATCGGCCTGCGTTATTACTCCTACCAGACGCAGGATCCGGTGTTCAAGGATGTGCGGGTACGCAAGGCGCTCTCCATGGTGATTGACCGCGACATCCTGGCACAACGCGTCACTGCCGACGGCCAGGCGCCAGCCTACAGCGTGATGGTGGCCGGCACCAACGGCGCCGATGTGACCCCCTACGAGTGGGCGACCTGGCCGATGGACAAACGCGTGGCCGAGGCCAAGAACCTGCTGCAGCAAGCCGGTGTCAAACCCGGCAGCAAATTCTCGTTTTCCTACAACACCAGCGAGTACCACAAGAAGATGGCCGTCTTTGCCGCCTCCGAATGGAAGACCAAGCTCGGGCTGAACATCGAGACCGAAAGCATGGAGTTCAAGGTCTTGCTGAAGAAGCGCCACGACGGCACTTTCCAGATGGCACGCAACGGCTGGCTGGCTGACTACAACGACGCCACCACCTTCCTGGCGCTGATCCGCTGCGACTCCGATCAAAACAACAACTTCAACTGCAATCGCCAGGCCGAAGAACTGATCATCCAGGGCTCCAACAGCACCGACCCCGCCAAGCGCCGCACGCTGCTGACCCAAGCCTCCAAAATGATCATGGACGACTACCCCATCATCCCGCTGCTGCAGTACTCGCTGCCGCGCCTGGTGAAGTCCTATGTCGGCGGTTACTCACTGAAGAACGCGCAGGACCGCTTCCGCTCCAAAGACCTCTACATCATCAAGCACTGAGTTCCGCTCGATGTGGTCCTACACCCTGCGCCGCCTGCTGGCGGCGATCCCGACCATGCTGGTCGTCATCACCGTGTGCTACCTGCTGCTGCACGCCACACCGGGCGGACCTTTCGATAGTGAACGCAAGGTATCAGCCGCCGTGCTCGCCAATCTGCAGGCCAAATACCACCTGGACCTGCCGCTTTGGCAGCAGTACCTGCTCTACCTGAAAAGCGTGTTGCAGGGCGACCTGGGAGCGTCCTTCCGCTATGCCGACTGGTCGGTCAACGATCTGGTGGCGAGCGCGCTGCCGGTGTCGGCCATCATCGGTGGCGGCTCGCTGCTGATCGCACTCGTTCTGGGTGTCACCTTGGGCATCTTTGCGGCGCTGCGGCAAAACAGCATCGTCGATTACCTGGTCATGCTGCTGGGCAACATCGGCAGTGCGGTACCCAGTTTTGTCATCGGACCGGTGTTGATCATCATCTTTGCCATCGGACTGCAGTGGCTGCCGGCCGGTGGCTGGAACAATTTCGAGCCGCGCTTCATGGTGCTGCCGATGGCGTTGCTGACCTTCATCAACGTCTCGACCATCGGACGCGTCATGCGGGGCAGTTTGATCGAAGTGCTGCACAGCAACTTCATCCGAACGGCGCGCGCCAAAGGCCTGCCCACCCATGTCGTGGTGCTGCGTCACGCGCTCAAACCGGCGCTGCTGCCGGTGGTCTCGCTGCTGGGTCCGCTGGCGATTTCCTCCATCACCTCGGCGCTGGTGACTGAGACCGTTTTCTCCCTGCCGGGGCTGGGCAAACTGATCGTCAACGGCGCCGGCAACCGCGACTACACGCTGGTGCTGGGTCTGGTGGTGCTGATCACGGTCCTGACGGTGGCCCTGAACCTGCTGGTGGATCTGGCCTACGCCTGGCTCGACCCCAAGATCCGCTATTGAGTGCCGTATGGAAATGTCAGCCACTTCATTCTTTGGTCATCGCGAGGCCGCCCCATTTCCTCGTCGTCGCGAGACAAGTCCCATCGCCATTGCGTTAGCACTACTTTCGTCATTGCGGGCCCGACCCGCAATCCATGCTTCGCGTGGCACTGGATCCCGGATCAAGTCCGGGATGACAAACTACCGGCCCGGGGTGATGAGCTACCGGCCCAGGATGACAAACTACTGGCGCGGGATGACAAGCTGGAACAGCACCCATGCTAAAGGCCAGTGAAATCGAAGCCCTGGTAAAGGGACGCAGCCTGTGGAGCGATGCGCGTTTGCGTTTCATGCGCAACAAGGCGGCGCTGCTCAGTCTGTGCCTGCTGAGCTTCATCGCGCTGGCCTGCATCGCCGGGCCCTGGCTGCTGCCACACGCTTTTGACAGCGCCGACTGGGACGCCATGAGCATCCCGCCAGGCTGGAAGAACGCGCACTTCTGGGGCACCGACGACGCCGGGCGCGACCTGCTGGTGCGCTGCCTGATCGGTGGCCGTGTCTCGCTCACCGTCGGGCTGCTGGCCACAATGGCCTCGGTCTCGATTGGCATTGTCTGGGGCGCCACGGCTGGCTTCATCGGTGGCAAGGTCGATACCCTGATGATGCGGATAGTCGACATGATGTACGCCATCCCCTACCTGCTGATCGCCATATTGCTGGTCACCATTCTGGGCCGCGAGTTTTATCTGGTGGTGCTGACGATCACCGCTTTTTCCTGGATGGACATGGCGCGTGTGGTGCGTGGCCAGACGCTGTCCTTGCGCTCCATGGAGTACGTCGAAGCAGCACGTGCCATGGGCGTATCGACCACGCGCATCATCTTTCGCCACATCGTGCCCAATCTGCTGGGCGTGGTGGTGATCTACACCACCGTCACCGTGCCCGGGGTGATACTGACCGAATCGGTGCTGTCGTTTCTGGGTCTGGGCATCCAGGAACCCATGACGAGTTGGGGCGTGCTGATCCAGGACGGCGCCAAGGCGATGGAAGTCACGCCCTGGATATTGCTGTTTCCGGCCGGCCTGCTCTCGGTCACCCTGTACTGCTTCAACTTCATCGGCGATGGCCTGCGCGACGCGCTCGACCCCAAGGAGCGCTAACAGGATGGCATTGCTCGAAGTCAACGATCTGAGTGTGCAATTTGACACGCCCGACGGCGTGGTGACCGCCGTCAATGGTTTGAGTTTTGCGCTGGAGCGCGGTCAAACGCTGGGCATTGTGGGTGAAAGCGGCTCGGGGAAAAGCCAGAGCGTGCTGGCCCTGATGGGCTTGCTTGCCAGCAACGGGCGTGCCAGCGGGCAGGCGCGCTTCGAAGGTCAGGACCTGCTGGGTATGTCGCCGCGTGCGCTCAACAGCATCCGGGGTAACCGGGTGGCGATGATCTTTCAGGACCCGATGACCTCGCTCAACCCCTACCTGACGGTGGAGCGGCAGATGACCGAGGTGCTGGAGTTGCACAAGGGCATGAGCCGCGCTCAGGCCCGCGCGCGCGCCGTGCAGGCCCTTGACGCCGTCAAGATCCCGGAGGCGGCGCAGCGCCTGAGCCGTTATCCGCACGAGTTCTCGGGCGGGATGCGCCAGCGCGTCATGATCGCCATGGCCCTGCTGTGCGAACCCGATGTGCTGATTGCCGACGAGCCCACCACCGCACTGGACGTGACGGTGCAGGCCCAGATCATCGCCCTGCTGCGCGATCTGCAGCGCGACCACGGCACGGCCATTGTGATGATCACGCACGATCTGGGTGTGGTGGCAGGCATCTGTGACGAGGTCATGGTGCTCTACGGTGGCCGCGTCATGGAGCAAGGCAGCGCTGAATCGATCTTTTACCAGCCGACCCATCCCTACACGGTCGGTCTGCTCGGTGCCCTGCCCCGACTGGAACATGGCAGTCAGACCTTGACGGCGATTCCGGGTGCGCCGCCCAACATGGCACGGCTGCCGGTGGGCTGTCCCTTCAGCGAGCGTTGCGCCCAGTCAGAGGCACGTTGCATCACGCAGCGCCCCGCATTATCCGGCGTGTCGGATAGACCCGGCTTGCAGCGCGCCTGCCACAAGAGCGTGGCAGAAATCTCGCTCCTATCCAAGGCCACGAGCCCATGAATCCACGCACGCCCCTGCTGTCGGTTCGGGACCTCAAGGTGCAGTTCGAATTGCCCGCCGACTCGCCCTGGCCGTGGGCGCCCACGCAGACATTGAAGGCGGTCGATGGCCCGTCGTTTGATATCTTTGCCGGTGAAACCCTGGGGATCGTGGGTGAATCCGGCTGCGGCAAGTCCACCTTAGCGCGCGCCCTGCTGAACCTGGTTCCCGCCAACGCTGGCAGTGTGGTCTGGCAGGGTCAGGAGATGCTTGGGGCCAGCGCCCCCGTCTGGCAGCGCCTGCGCAAGGACGTGCAGATGATTTTTCAGGACCCGCTGGCCTCGCTGGATCCGCGCATGACGATTGGCCAGATCATTGCCGAACCACTGCAAACGCACCTGCCCCACCTGAAACAGCAGGAGGTGATGCAAAAGGTCCGTGCCATGATGGAAAAGGTCGGCCTCACCGAGCAACAGATCAACCGCTATCCGCACGAATTTTCGGGCGGTCAGTGTCAGCGCATCGGCATTGCGCGTGCCCTGGTGCTGGAGCCCAAACTGGTGATTTGCGATGAACCGGTGTCGGCACTCGATGTATCGATCCAGGCGCAGATCATCAACCTGCTCATGGAATTGCAAAGCCAGATGGGGCTGGCGCTGATCTTCATCGCCCACGACCTGGCAGTGGTGCGCCACATCAGCCAGCGCGTGATGGTGATGTACCTGGGCCGCACCATGGAGCTGGCGGGCAAACAGGCGATTTACGAGCACCCAAGCCACCCCTATACGCAGGCCCTGCTGAGCGCCATTCCGACACCGGATCCGCGGCGCGAACGCCACAAAAAGCTGCAACTGCTGCAGGGCGATCTGCCCTCCCCCATCAACCCGCCCTCAGGCTGCATCTTCCGAACCCGTTGCCCGAAGGCCGTCGCCAACTGTGCTTTGCAAACACCAGCCCTGCGTGCGCTCAATGCGCAGACGCAAGTCGCCTGCGATCAGGTCTGAATTTCAGCGCTGCTGCAAGGCCTTTTCCACACCCAGGTTCGCCAGTTCATCGGCGCGCTCGTTGCCGGGGTCGCCGTCGTGACCGCGCACCCAGTGCCACTCGATCTTGTGAACGGAGTTGGTCACCAGCGCATCCAGACGCTGCCAGAGGTCGACGTTCTTGACCGGCTGTTTGGATGCGGTCTTCCAGCCCCTGGCTTTCCAGCCGTTGAGCCACTCGGTCGTGCCCTTGAGCACGTACTGGCTGTCAACGTGCAGGTTCACATGACAGGGACGCTTC
>CAITZZ010000195.1 GCA_903897005.1 uncultured beta proteobacterium
CATCTGGGGCGGCTTGACTTTTTGCGTCCGCCGCTCCAGCACGACCGAGCCGCCGTCGTCGGCAACCGGCAGACGGATCGGCTTAGGGTGAGGAGTTACAGGGGGTTTGCTTGCCATGCTTCCATTCTATAGATCGTACCCAAAGACCGAATATCAATACCTGGCATTGCCGGGGGTACGTGGGAAGGGAATCACATCGCGCACATTGGACAAGCCCGATATGTAGGAAATGGTGCGCTCAAAGCCCAGTCCAAAACCTGCATGCGGCACCGTGCCGTAGCGCCGCAAATCGCGATACCAGCCGTAGTGCGCGGGGTCCAGCCCCACTTCAATCATGCGCCCATCCAGCACATCGAGCCGCTCTTCACGCTGGGAGCCACCAATGATTTCGCCAATACCGGGTGCCAGCACATCCATTGCCGCCACGGTCTTGCCGTCATCATTGAGGCGCATGTAGAAGGCCTTGATCTCTTTGGGGTAATTCATCAGCACGAGCGGCCCGTGAACGTACTTCTCGGCCAGAAAGCGTTCATGCTCGCTTTGCAGATCAATGCCCCATTTCACCGGGTATTCGAATTGTTCCTTGGTGGCTTCCAGAATCTTGATGGCATCCGTGTAGTCCATACGCACGAAGTTGCAGTCAATCATGGCTTGCAGCTTGGCAATCACCCCCTTTTCGATGCGCTCGTCGAAAAACTCCATGTCGTCGGCGCGCTCGGTCAGCACCGCCTTGAAGACAAATTTCAGCAAGGCCTCGGCCAGCGCCGCGTCATCGGCCAGATCGGCAAAGGCGATTTCGGGCTCGATCATCCAGAACTCTGCGAGATGCCGGCTGGTATTGGAGTTCTCGGCCCTGAAGGTCGGCCCGAAGGTGTAAACCTTGGACAGCGCCATGCAGTAGGTTTCGACATTCAACTGGCCCGACACGGTCAGGAAGGCTTCGCGACCAAAGAAGTCCTTGGAAAAATCGATCTTGCCAGCGTCAGTGCGCGGCAGATTGGCCAGATCCAGCGTCGAAACTCGAAACAACTCGCCAGCGCCTTCAGCGTCGGACGCGGTAATGATGGGGGTATTGACCCAAAAAAACTCCCGCTCATGAAAGAAGCGGTGGATCGCCTGGGCCACCGTATGGCGCAGGCGTGTGACCGCGCCGATCACATTGGTGCGGGCTCGCAGATGGGCCACTTCGCGCAGATATTCCATGCTGTGCGCTTTGGGCTGGATCGGGTAGGTGTCGGGGTCATCGACCCAGCCGGTGACCTTGATTGAAGTGGCCTGCATTTCAAACGGCTGCCCCTTGGCAGGAGACGGCACGATCAGGCCAGAGGCCTCGATCGAACAACCCGCCGTCAGGTGCACGACCTGATCAGCGTAATTGGCCAGCGTACTGGGTGCTACCACCTGGATCGGATGAAAACACGACCCGTCCGACAGGTTGACGAACGAGATTCCGGCCTTGGAATCACGTCGCGTACGGACCCAGCCCTTGACCGTAACCGGTGTATCGACCGGGGCCTGAGCTCCCAGTATTTGCTTGACGCTTAGTGTTGTCATGATTTGTTCAGTAATGGCAATTGGAAAAGCATAACCCATCCGCCGCCGTCGGCCTTCGGGCAACAAAAAACCCCAATGGAGTCAACACATTGGGGTCTGTGACCGGCCGTTCCTGGCGGCCCTGGTTGGTCTCTATCGTTCTCTCAGGTCGGCATTCCTGCAAATACCGCATTGAAGGTTGCACTGGGGCGCATCACACGGGTAACCTTCTCGTTATCGACGAGGAAGTAGCCACCAATATCTGCCGGCTTGCCCTGAACCGCCTTGAACTCTTCCGTGATCTTCTGCTCGTTCTCGGCCAGTGATTTCGCCAGCGGTGCGAAATGCGCCTGCAGTTCCTTGTCGGCCGTCTGCGCCGCCAGTTCCTGGGCCCAGTACATGGCCAGATAGAACTGGCTGCCACGGTTGTCCAACTGACCGGTCTTGGGTGACGGGCCTTTGTTGTTGTCCAGCAGTTTGCCGGTAGCGGCGTCCAGGGTTCTGGCGAGGATCTTGGCTTTTTCATTACCTGTCTTGATGCCCAGATCTTCCAGGCTGACGGCCAGGGCCAGGAATTCACCGAGCGAATCCCAGCGCAGGTGGTTCTCTTCGACCAACTGCTGCACGTGCTTGGGGGCAGAACCGCCAGCGCCGGTTTCATACATGCCGCCCCCCGCCATCAGCGGCACGATGGAAAGCATCTTGGCACTGGTACCGAGTTCCATGATCGGGAACAGATCGGTCAGATAGTCGCGCAGGATGTTGCCGGTCACCGAGATCGTGTCCAGGCCGCGGATCGCGCGCTCCATGGTGTAACGAATGGCACGCACTTGCGACATGATCTGGATGTCCAGACCGCTGGTGTCGTGGTCCTTGAGGTAGACCTTGACCTTCTTGATCAGCTCGTTTTCGTGCGGACGGTACGGGTCAAGCCAGAAGACGGCAGGCATGCCGGAATTGCGAGCACGCGTGACGGCCAGCTTGACCCAGTCGCGAATGGCAGCGTCCTTGGCCTGGCAGGTGCGCCAGATGTCGCCCGCTTCGACGTTCTGCGTCAGCAACACTTCGCCAGTCGCCAGATCGGTGACGTTGGCCACGCCGTCTTCCGTGATCTCGAAGGTCTTGTCGTGCGAGCCGTACTCTTCGGCCTGCTGCGCCATCAACCCGACATTGGGTACCGTGCCCATGGTACGCGGATCGAAGTTGCCGTTCCATTTGCAGAAGTTGATCATCTCCTGGTAGATGCGGGCAAAGGTGCTCTCGGGCATTACGGCCTTGACGTCCTTCAAGCGACCATCGGCACCCCACATCTTGCCGCCGTTGCGAATCATGGCCGGCATGGAAGCGTCGACGATGATGTCGTTGGGTGAGTGGAAATTCGTGATGCCCTTGGCCGAATCCACCATCGCCAGTTCCGGGCGGTGCTCGTGGCAGGCGTGCAGGTCGCTGATGACTTCCTCGCGCAGCGACTGCGGCAGCGACTCCAGCTTGTCATAAAGGTTGATCATGCCGTTGTTGACGTTCACACCGAGTTCGTCGAACAGCTTGGCATGTTTCTCGAAAGCATCCTTGTAGAAGATCCGAACGCAGTGACCGAACACGATGGGGTGCGACACCTTCATCATGGTTGCCTTGACGTGCAGCGAGAACATCACACCTGTCTTGTGCGCGTCTTCAATTTCTTTCTCATAGAACTCGAGCAGGGCTTTCTTGCTCATGAACATGCTGTCGATGATTTCGCCATCCTTAAGCGAGAGCTTGGGCTTGAGCACGAGGGTCTTGCCGCTCTTGGTGAGCAGTTCCATCTTTACATCACGCGCCTTGTCCAGCGTCATGGACTTCTCGCCGTGGTAGAAGTCACCATGGTGCATGTGCGACACGTGCGAGCGCGACGCCTGACTCCACTCGGCCATCGAATGTGGATGCTTGCGGGCAAATTCCTTGACCGCCTTGGGCGCGCGACGGTCCGAATTACCTTCGCGCAGCACGGGGTTCACAGCGCTGCCGATGCATCGGGAGTAGCGGCTGCGAATCGCCTTGTCGGCGTCGGTCTTGGGGTCTTCCGGGTAGTCCGGTACGGCGTAGCCCTTGGACTGCAGTTCCTTGATGCAGGCCATCAACTGCCCCACCGAAGCGCTGATGTTGGGCAACTTGATGATGTTGGTCTCGGGCAGCTGTGTCAGGCGTCCAAGCTCTGCCAGGTTGTCCGGCACCTTTTGCGCGTCCGTCAGGCATTCCGGGAACTCACCAAGCACACGTGCGGCGACCGAGATGTCGCACTCCGCCACATCAATGCCGGCCGGTGCCGCAAAGGTGCGAATGACTGGCAGGAACGCACACGTTGCCAGAAACGGTGCTTCATCGGTAAGCGTATAGATTATTTTGGACGGTTTTGACGCCATGGCATTCCTCTTTCTAATTGGGTTGGACAGTAACAGCTGACTGTATTCGATGGGCGCCGGACCGCCCGGCCCGGACTGCCGAAAAAATTTGATTTACATCATGAATTGATGAGGTAAGTCTCGTATCACATATTGTCGATCATCACTTGACCAAAGCCCGAGCAGCTAACCTGCGTTGCGCCTTCCATCAAGCGGGCAAAGTCGTAGGTCACTTTCTTGCTTGCGATCGATTTCTTCATCGAACTGATGATCAGATCGGCCGCTGCGACCCATCCCATGTGACGCAGCATCATCTCTGCCGAAAGAATTTCGGAACCCGGGTTCACATAATCCTTGCCCGCGTACTTCGGCGCCGTACCGTGCGTTGCCTCAAAGCAGGCCACGGTGTCGGACAGATTGGCGCCCGGTGCGATCCCGATGCCTCCGACCTGGGCCGCCAACGCGTCGGAGATGTAGTCACCATTGAGGTTCAGGGTCGCAATCACGCTGTATTCCGCCGGGCGCAGCAGAATTTGCTGCAGGAAGGCATCGGCGATGCTGTCCTTGACGATGATCTCCTTGCCGGTCTTGGGATTCTTGAATTTGCACCAGGGTCCGCCCTCAATCAGTTCGGCACCAAACTCCTTTTGTGCCAGTCCGTAGGCCCAGTCACGAAAGCCTCCTTCGGTGTACTTCATGATGTTGCCCTTGTGCACAATGGTCAAACTCGGTTTGTCATTGTCGATGGTGTACTGCAGGGCCTTGCGCACCAGACGCTCGGTACCTTCACGCGAGACCGGCTTGATGCCGATGCCGGACGTACCAGGGAAGCGGATCTTGGTGACGCCCATTTCCTTCTGCAGGAAGTTGATCAGCTTTTTGGCCTTGTCGGACTCGGCTTCAAACTCGATGCCGGCGTAAATGTCTTCTGAGTTTTCCCGGAAGATCACCATATTGGTTTTCTGCGGCTCTTTGACAGGGCTCGGAACGCCGTCAAAGTACTGGATCGGACGCAAGCAAACGTACAGATCGAGTTCCTGACGCAGCGCTACGTTGAGGGACCGAATGCCTCCCCCCACCGGCGTGGTCAACGGGCCTTTGACGGATACCACGTACTCACGCAGCGCCTGCAAGGTTTCCGCGGGCAGCCAGACGTCCGGTCCGTAAACCTTGGTCGACTTCTCGCCCGCATAGACCTCCATCCAGTGAATCTTCTTCTTGCCGCCGTAAGCCTTGGCGACAGCGGCGTCAACCACCTTGAGCATCACCGGCGTAATGTCAAAGCCAGTCCCGTCACCCTCAATAAACGGAATCACCGGCTGATCTGGCACGTTGAGCGACATGTCAGCGTTAACCGTGATCTTTTGACCCTGAGAAGGCACTTTGATGTGCTGGTACATGAAAATTCTCCTTGGAAGGTCGAATTCAGGCCCAGTTTGGAACCCAAATCAGCCAAATAACCCTATTCCGCACCGGGTTGAAGGGACTTTTTGATTTTAGTTCCAAAAAAACACCAATTTTTGTCAACCAGCGGCAAACCAGGCCCGTTACGGACAGACCTTCCAAAGCTTGGGGGGAATTTTTGAAATAACGTTATCTCAAGGAAACTGAACATGAACAAACTCCTCGCCGCTTTGGTTGCTGGTCTCTTCGCTGCTGGCGCTTTCGCTCAAGCTGCTGCTCCTGCCGCACCCGCTAAGGCTGCTCCGGCTCCTGCTGCTGCTGCTGCACCTGCTGCTGCTGCTCCGGCTGCTGCTCCCGCCGCCAAAGCTGCCGCTCCGGCCAAGGCTGACGACAAGGCTGAAAAGGCTGCTGCTGCCAAGGCTGCCAAGGCTGAAAAAGCTGAAAAGGCCAAGGCCGCCAAGGCTGAAAAAGCAGCTGCTGCCAAGACTGCCAAGGCTGAAAAGGCTCCTGCCAAGAAGGCTGCTGCTTCCGCTGCCAAGTAATAAGGCCTTCAGAAGCACAGCTTCTGAAACTTATCAAAATGCCCGCTCTGGCGGGCATTTTTTTGTTTGAGTCACTTTGACCGTTGCACTGGTTGCAGCAAAATCGGCGTATGAAGAAATTGTTCACAGTCCTGCTCGGCTGCGCCCTTTCACTCGGGCCCAGGGTGCACGCACAAGACGGGCCGCAAATGAACCTGCCGCGCATCAAGATTGGCGCTGGCATGCATCTGATTGAAGCTCAACTGGCGACCAACTCCCAACAAAGAGCGACCGGTCTGATGTTTCGCAAGGAAATGCCGGCCTCTGAAGGCATGCTGTTCGTCTTCGAGCAAGCCAGCGAACAATGCTTCTGGATGAAGAACACGCTGATCCCCCTGACGGCAGCCTTTGTCGCCGATGACGGCACCATCGTCAACCTGGCCGACATGAAGCCCCAGACCACCGATTCCCACTGCTCGGCCAGGCCGGTTCGCTACGTCCTGGAAATGAACCTGGGCTGGTTCGGCAAAAGGGGCATCAAGGCCGGAGCCAAGCTCTCAGGAAAACCTTTTCAGGGCAATTGAGAGGGCTGCGCCCGACTTCAGGCGAAGTTGCTTTCGGCAAAACTCCAGTTGACCAGTTTGTCGAGGAAGGTTTCGACGAACTTGGGGCGCATATTGCGGTAGTCGATGTAATAGGCGTGTTCCCAGACGTCCACCGTCAGCAGCGCCTTGTCGGCAGTTGTCAGGGGTGTCCCGGCAGCGCCCATATTGACGATGTCAACCGAGCCGTCTGCCTTCTTCACCAACCAGGTCCAGCCCGAGCCAAAGTTGCCAACTGCTGATTTGACAAATGCTTCCTTGAAGGCGGCGTACGAACCCCACTTGGCACTGATCGCTGTGGCCAGAGCACCGGAGGGCTCACCACCGCCACTTGGCTTCATGCAGTTCCAGAAGAACGTATGGTTCCAGATTTGTGCCGAGTTGTTGTAGATACCGCCACTGGACTTCTTGATGATGTCTTCCAGTGCCATGTTCTCAAAATCCGTTCCTTTTTGCAGGTTGTTCAGATTGACGACATAGGCGTTGTGGTGCTTGCCGTGGTGGAACTCCAGCGTTTCCTTGGAATAATTCGGTGCCAATGCGTCAAGCGCATAAGGCAGTGCGGGCAGTGTGTGTTCCATGAGATCCTCGTCGGTTGATGGGTAAAGATGATTGATTGTAGAAACTTTGTTCAATTTGCGTCGGCGACCGTCAAATCAAGCTTGCCGTCGGCCAGGGTTGCCTGCAGCGCCTGTCCGACCCGGGTTTGTTGCACGCTGGTGATGGTCTTTCCGTCACTGTCAGTGAGCCAGGCATAGCCACGCTGCAACACCAGACTGGGGTCGAGCAAACCCAGGCGCAGCGAGGCCCGCTGCAAGTCCTGCTGCTTTTGCTTCAGGAAGTCGAGCGCCAGGTAATTCAGTCGCTGCGCACGCGCAGCCAGTTGCAGGCGCTGCTGCGCCACCCGTGCAGAGGGACGCCCCAGACGCGACGCTGTCAGGTCAAGGCGCTGACTGTGCTGGTCAATTTGCCGGAAAGCCGCAAGTTGGCAACGCCGCGCCAGACTCTCCAGGCTGGCCAGCCAAACCTCGCGCGGTTGCGCTACCAATTCGGCCGCAGCCGTCGGGGTCGGAGCCCGCAGATCGGCAACGAAGTCGGCAATCGTGAAGTCGGTCTCATGTCCGACGCCACAAACGACAGGCACCGGACTTTGCGCGATGGTGTGTGCTAATTTTTCATCATTGAAAGCCCACAGGTCCTCTGCCGAACCGCCTCCACGCACCAGCAGGATCACATCGATGAGCGCACTGCCCTGCTGCGTCAGGAGATAGAGCTTTGACAGGGCCTGAATCAACTCTTCTGGCGCGCTGCTGCCCTGCACCGCGGCCGGCACCAATAGCACCGGGATGTGCGGCGCGCGCCGCTGCAGAGCCGTCATCACGTCATGCAAAGCGGCCGCACCCAGCGAAGTCACGACACCGATGGCGCGCGGCATCACTGGCAAGGGACGCTTTCTGGCAGCATCGAACAATCCTTGCGCCTCCAACCTGGCCTTGAGCTTGAGAAATTTCTCGAACAAGGCGCCCGCTCCGGCCTGCCTCATGCTTTCAACAATCAGTTGCAGATCGCCACGCGCCTCGTAGACGCCCAGTCGGCCGTACAACTCAACCAGTTCGCCATCACGTGGGGAAAAATCGAGCATGCCGGCGGCACGGCGAAACATGGCGCAGCGAATCTGGGCGTTTTCGTCCTTCAGGGAAAAATAGCAATGGCCACTGGAAGCGCGAGAAAAACCGGATACCTCGCCGCGCACCAAAACCGGGTTGAAACGTGCCTCCAGCGCATCGGCAACAGCGCGGCACAAAGCGTCGACACGCCAGACCTTGGGCGCGGGCGGGGAGAATTCGGATTCAGGTGGCTGGGACATAATCACGCTGCCCATTATCTGTGCGGAGATTGCATTTGTTTTCCATCATACAAGCCGCCGGCTGGCCGATCTGGCCGCTCATTGCCTGCTCCATCCTGGCATTGGCCCTGGTTATCGAGCGGTTCATCAGCCTGCAGGCGAAAAAGATTGCGCCAGCGCATTTGCTGCAGGAAGTTCTGAGCGTTTCACGCGTGGCCGTACCCGCGCCCGAGGTGATCAACCAGCTCGAGAAAAACTCCGCGCTCGGCGAGGTCCTTGCCAGCGGTTTTCGAGCGCTGCACAACAACCCGCGCTGCAGCGAAGTTGACCTTCGCGCCAGCATGGAGGGGGTCGGTCGCATGGTGGCGCACCGCCTTGAGCGCTATTTGAGCGCACTGGCCACGATTGCCTCGGCGGCGCCGCTGATGGGCCTGTTTGGCACGGTGGTCGGAATGATTGAAATTTTTGGCTCGCAAACCCCGGCCGGCGGCGCCACGGGAGGCAACCCGGCGCAACTGGCGCACGGCATTTCGGTGGCCTTGTACAACACGGCGTTTGGTCTGATTGTGGCTATTCCGTCGCTCATCTTCTGGCGCTACTTCCGGGCCCGGATCGATGCCTATCTGCTGACGCTGGAACTGGCGTCCGAGCGACTGGCACGCCACCTCAACACGCTGCGCAAGTAAAGCATCATGAATTTTCGACCGCGCGTCCACGATGAACCCGAAATCAACCTGATTCCGTTCATAGACGTCCTGTTGGTGGTGCTGATTTTTTTGATGTTGTCCACCACCTACAGCAAGTTCACCGAATTGCAACTTCAGTTACCGGTCGCTGACGCGCAGGCACAACGTGATCACGCCAAGGAGGTGCTGGTCAGCGTGACCAGTGAAGGCGCCTACGCCATCAACAAAGTGCCACTGCCTGAACGCAGCGTTGAAGCGCTTGCCGCTGCCCTGCTTGAAGCAGCCAAGGCAGGCAAGGACTCGGTACTGATCATCAGCGCCGATGCCAGCGCCAGACACCAGGCCGTGGTGACGGTCATGGAAGCGGCCCGACGCAGCGGCCTGACGCAAATCACCTTTGCCACACAGTCTTCGGCGCGGGCCGCAACGCCCTAAACCATGAACATGGCGGCGCAACAAGCGGCCTTGCATCGCTCACTGACTGACGCCTGGGCGCACAGGGGAGCGCTGGCATGTTTGCTGTGGCCGCTGTCTTTGCTCTATGGCGCCCTGGCATCGCTGCGGCGCCAGTTGTTCAAGCTTGGGGTGTTCGAGACGGGCCGGGTTGACGTACCGGTGATAGTGGTTGGCAATGTGGTGGCGGGCGGCTCAGGCAAGACACCCGTCGTCATGGCACTGGTACAACACCTGCAGCGCAGCGGTCGCAAGGTCGGCGTCATCTCGCGCGGCTACGGGCGTGGTCAACGCGACTGCCGTGAAGTGCTAGCGGACAGCAGCGTCGCCGAGGTTGGCGACGAACCCGTACTGATCCAAAGGAGCACGGGGGCCAAGGTCTTTGTTGCTCCTGCACGCGTTGACGCGGCCAGGGCGCTGCTGCAGCGCCATCCTGAGACCGAACTCATTGTCTGCGACGATGGATTGCAGCATTGGGGCTTGCAGCGCGATCTGGAGATCTGTGTGTTTGACGATCGTGGTGTCGGCAACGGTTTCTTGCTGCCCGCCGGGCCGCTGCGTGAGCCTTGGCCGCGCATGGCGGATCTGGTCTTGCACACCGGCAAGCACCCCGCCTTTGGCGGTTTTCGCGCCCAGCGCATGCTGGCTGATCATGCCCGGCGAGCCGATGGCAGCGCTCTTGACCTGAGCGATTTGATGGCGCCCGACGCCAAGCCGCTGCTGGCGCTGGCGGCGATTGCAAAACCGGAGGAATTTTTCGCCATGTTGCGCGCGACGGGTCTGAAGCTGGCTCGTACCGACGCGCTGCCCGATCATGATGATTTGGTCTCCTGGTCAAAGCAGGATCACAGCGCCTATCGCATCCTCTGCACGGAGAAGGATGCGGTGAAACTGTGGCCCCTGCTGCCTGACGCACTGGCCATACCTCTGCTGTGCAAACCGGAGCCGGACTTCATTGAGCGCCTTGACAGCCTGCTTGCTGGTCTGCTGATTGATCGCTCCAGGGCGGCGCTATCATCTCGCCATGGACACACGACTTCTTGAATTACTGGTTTGCCCGGTCACCAAAGGCCCACTTGAATATGACCGCGAGAAGCAGGAATTAACCTCCCGCAGCGCGCGCCTGGCCTACCCGGTGCGCGACGGCATTCCGGTCCTGCTGGAGAACGAGGCACGTACCTTGAGCGACGAGGAACTCGGACTTTGAATTTCACAGTCCTGATTCCTGCGCGCCTGGCTTCCACCCGCCTGCCCAACAAACCCCTGGCAGATATTGCCGGTCTGCCCATGGTGGTGCGGGTCGCGCAGCGCGTCGACTCCCTCACCCACGACGGCGGTCGGGTCCGTGTTGTGGTTGCTGCCGACAGCGCCGAAATCGTGGCCGCCTGCCGCTTGCATCAGGTGGAAGCAGTATTGACGCGCGCTGACCACGCTTCAGGTAGTGATCGTCTGGCCGAAGCGTGTCAGTTGCTGAGTTTGGGCGACGAAGAAATCGTGATCAACGTGCAAGGTGACGAACCACTGATAGCGCCAGCGTTGGTAGAGGCGGTGGCTCGTTTGCTGAGCGAACAGCCGACAGCAAGCATGAGCACGGCGGCACATGCCATTGATAACGTGGCCGATTTCAGCAACCCCAACGTCGTCAAAGTGGTGCTGGACGCCAACGCCATGGCGCTCTATTTCAGTCGCGCCCCCATCCCTCACTCGCGCGATCGGCCGGCTTGCCTGCCCAGCCCCGCGCCGCTGCGCCACATTGGCATCTATGGCTATCGGGTCGGATTCCTTCGCAGATTTCCAACTCTGTCCCAGGCACCGATGGAATTGACTGAATCACTGGAACAACTTCGCGCCTTGTGGCACGGCCACCGGATTGCAGTTCACGTCACTCAGGAGGCCCCTGGCGCGGGTGTCGATACGCCCGAAGACCTGGAACGGGTGCGCCGTATTTTTCGGGCCTGAATGACATGCTATTCTCTGATGCAGTCTGATTTTCAATTGTTCGAAAGACCGTCATGAAACTTATCCTGTTGGGCGCCCCCGGCGCTGGCAAAGGTACGCAAGCCACCTTCATCTGCCAGAAATACGGTATTCCGCAAATTTCCACCGGCGACATGCTGCGCGCTGCCGTCAAGGCCGGCACGCCACTGGGCATTGAGGCGAAAAAAATAATGGACGCGGGTGGACTGGTGAGCGACGAACTGATCATCAATCTGGTGAAAGAACGAATTGCCCAGCCAGACTGCGCCGGCGGCTTCCTGTTTGACGGCTTTCCGCGCACCATCCCGCAGGCCGACGCCATGAAAGCGGCTGGCGTCAAACTCGATTACGTGCTGGAAATCGATGTGCCGTTTGACGCCATCATCGAGCGCATGAGCGGGCGACGCTCGCATGCGCCGTCGGGGCGTACCTACCACGTCAAGTTCAATCCGCCAAAGGTCGCCGGCCTGGACGACATCACGGGCGAAGCCCTGATTCAGCGTGCCGATGACAAGGAAGAAACTGTCAACAAGCGCCTTGAGGTCTACAGCGCTCAAACCCGTCCTCTGGTGGAATACTACGCAAGTTGGGCCAAGGCAGAGCCCGCTGCAGCGCCCAAATACCGTGCTATCAGCGGTACGGGTGACGTCAACGAAATTTCCGCACGCGCCTTCGCAGCACTGGTGAGCTGATCACCGCGCCGGGCCAGCAGCGGCCCTTGGTAAATATTTTTCGCGATCGCTTGCTTTCTTTCGGAAACTGGTTAAAAATACAGCTACTGGATATGAATCCAGCGTGTATAGACCAACAGCAAGCCCCGCCCAATTACCAAGGAGTCGCCATGCTTGAGAGCCCCAAACTGACAGCCCGTCAGCAACAGATTCTGGACCTCATACAGAGTGCCATCGCGCGCACCGGCGCACCGCCAACGCGGGCCGAGATCGCAACCGAGCTGGGTTTCAAGTCGGCCAATGCGGCCGAAGAGCATCTGCAGGCGCTGGCACGCAAAGGCGTGATCGAACTGGTCAGCGGCACCTCGCGCGGCATCCGCCTCAAGAGCGAAGCATTGCGCTCAATCAATGAATCGCGCAACAAGCAGTACTCCTTCCAACTCCCGAGTCTGGCCCAACTGGCCTTGCCACTGATTGGACGCGTGGCTGCCGGTTCTCCGATTCTTGCGCAGGAGCACATCGATCAAACCTATTATCTGGAGAGCAGTCTGTTTCAGCGCAAGCCTGACTATCTGCTCAAGGTACGGGGCATGTCGATGCGCGATGCCGGCATCATGGACGGCGACCTGCTGGCGGTGCAGTCCACCAAGGATGCAAAGAACGGGCAGATCGTCGTGGCGCGACTGGGCGACGAAGTGACGGTCAAGCGCTTCAGGCGCAACAAGAACCTGATTGAACTGCACCCGGAAAACCCGGATTACCAGACCATTGTGGTGGAGCCCGGCGAACCCTTCGAAATTGAAGGGCTGGCCGTTGGCCTCATCCGCAACACCATGCTGATGTAAGCGCACCCACTGTTGTCAACGGAATATTTCAAATGAGCCTTGCCCTGTTTGCCATACCCGGCGCCTTGTCTCCATTGCACGCCTGGTGGCGCGGTCTGCGGCCCAGCCCGGCGCCCAGACCCGCAGCGCGGCATCGGGTCGCCCCTGCACAACTGAAGCTCGCCCCCTCGGTTCACAAGCCACTTCGAGTCGTACGCATTCTCGAAGCCGGTCAGGCGCCAACGCATGTTGGTCGCATGACCATCTCGGGCCGCATGGCCGATGTCTGCGCTGAACTGGATCGGCTCGCAGCGCTGCACTGATTCTTCTTTTTCGAATTGCGCCAGCAGAGCGCCAAGGAAATGCCAAGGCACAATATCAACCTATGAATATTGTGATTCTTGACGATTACCAGGATGCAGTTCGCAAGCTCGAATGCGCCGCCAAGCTCGAACCCTACCCGGCCAAGGTTTATACGAACACCGTAAAAGGACTGGGGCAGTTGTCATTCCGGCTCAAGGATGCAGACGTCATTGTGCTGACCCGCGAGCGCACGCACATGCCGCGCCCGCTGATCGAGAAACTGCCCAAGCTCAAACTGATTGTGCAAACCGGACGGGTCGGCTCGCACATTGACGTGAACGCCTGCACCGAGCGTGGCATCGCGGTCGCTGAAGGTACTGGTTCACCGGTGGCTCCGGCCGAGTTGACCTGGGCGCTCATCATGGCAGCCATGCGCCGCCTGCCGCAGTACATAGGCAACCTCAAGCACGGCGCGTGGCAACAATCCGGACTCAAGGCTGGCTCGATGCCCGCAAATTTCGGCCTGGGCGTCGTCCTCAAAGGAAAGACGCTGGGCATCTGGGGCTACGGAAAGGTCGGCCAACTGGTGGCGCAATACGGCAAGGCGTTTGGCATGAACGTTGTCATCTGGGGGCAAACCCCGTCGCGCGAAAAGGCGGTAGTCGACGGGTTTGCAGCGGCCGCCAGCCGCGACGATTTTTTCTCTCAATGCGACGTGCTCTCCCTGCATCTTCGACTGGTCGATGAGACCCGCGGCCTGGTTCGCCTGGACGATCTCGCGCGCATGAAGGCAACGGCACTGCTGGTCAACACCTCGCGCGCCGAATTGATTGAACCCGAAGCCCTGATCAGTGCACTCAATCGGGGACGCCCGGGTATGGCGGCAGTCGATGTATTCGAAACCGAACCGATTTTGCAGGGTCATGCCTTGTTGCGCATCGAGAACTGCATTTGTACGCCACATATTGGCTACGTTGAGCAAAGCAGTTACGAGATGTACTTTGGCGCCGCCTTTGACAACGTCATCAATTTCATCAAGGGCACACCCACCAATATCGTCAATCCGGGCGCCCTGCAGGTTCGCCGCTGAAACGGGTCGCCACTATTTCTTCGATGCATTGAGCTTCATCAAGAGCTCGGTGTTGGCTTTGCGGTCAGCGTTGACTTTGCGCACACTCGCGCGCTCATTCATCGCTCGCAAATAATCTTTCAGCGGCAGGCCCGCCAGTACATCCTCACCATAAATCAGCTTGCTTACGCTTGCCACCAGCGGCAGATGCGCAACGGCGGCGCAGTCGGCCAAGGTGAATTGCGAGCCTGCAATATAGGGTGCGAACCGAGTCAACCTGGAAAAACTGGCCACGCCTTTGACGAGCTGCTTGTATGTCCGCTCCTTGGTGCCGTCACTGACTTTGCCTCCAAAAAAAGCTTCTGGATAAAGTTGCCGTCCCACCAATTCAATATGCAGTTCGCTGTAGATGATCAACTCGCGCACCTTGGCCGCCGCATAAGGGTCCGACGGCAGCAAGGGGTTCTGGGGAAACACGGCTTCGATGTATTCGGCGCAGGCCATGGATTCCGAAATCGGCCCCTGTGGCGTGTCCAGAAATGGTACTTTTCCTAGCGGAGAGCGCTGCAGCAGCGTCGCTTCTGTAGTGCCGACCCAAACCAGTTCTTCCTCAAACGGAACTTCCTTCTCCAGCAACTGGAGTTTGATCTTGTTGTAGTAGTTACTGGCCGAGAAACCGCATAGCTTGAGGGTCATGGAATTTTCAAATCAAGGGTTGGAACTGCACACCCGCAGCGCAAGGGGATCAGGCAATGGTTCATTGTGTCACAGCAGATTCAAGCAGGGGCTGACCAGCCTGGCGGCGAGTCATAATTGAGCGCATGAAACCAATATTTTCCAATCTCGGCATCGTCGGTGCCGGTGCCATGGGTCGCGGCATTGCACAGATTGCTGTGCAAGCCGGCAGCAGCGTCAAGCTGTTCGACATGCAAGCGGGTACTGCACAAGCGGCCCAAGCTGCGGTTTTCTCCCAGTGGGACAAACTGTGCGAGAAGGGTCGCCTCAACCCGGAGCAAACCGCCCAGTACAAGACGCGTCTTCAATGCGTCGGCACGCTCGCTGAACTCGCCTCCTGCGAACTGATCATCGAAGCGGTCATTGAACGTCTGGACGTCAAGACCAAGCTGTTCTCCGAGCTTGAGAGCATCGTTGAACCGAGCGCGGTATTGGTCACCAACACCTCGTCCCTGTCGGTCACTGCGATTGCCGCCCAACTGAAGCGACCGCAGCAGTTTGCCGGCTATCACTTCTTCAACCCGGTGCCGCTGATGAAGGTGGTAGAGGTCATTGCCGGCCTCAAGACCAGCGCCAGCGTCTGCGCCGACCTGGCTGCTTATGCCAGGCAAATGGGGCACACGCCGGTGCAGGCCAATGACAGTCCGGGCTTCATCGTCAACCATGCCGGTCGTGGCTACGGCACCGAGGCGCTGCGAATCGTTAGCGAAGGTGTGGCTGATTTCGCCACCATTGACCGCATACTGAAAGACCAGATCGGTTTCAAACTCGGCCCCTTTGAATTGATGGACCTGACCGCGCTTGATGTTTCGCATCCGGTGATGGAATCGATTTACCACCAGTACTTTGAAGAGCCGCGCTACCGCCCCAGCATCATCACGGCCCAACGACTCGCCGGTGGTGTTGTGGGGAAAAAGGTCGGCGAGGGCTTTTACAAATACGTGGGTGGTGCGGCACAAATCAGTGCGGAGCCAGCCGTGCCGCAGGTCGACGAAATGCCGCCGGTCTGGCTGTCGCCCCGGGCGGCGCGCCGCGCCGAACTGATGTTGTTGCTCAAGAATCTGGGCGCCCGGATCGAAACAGGTGCTGCGCCCTCAGCGCAGGCACTGACCTTGGTCGCGCCCCTCGGGTTTGATATCACCACTGTGGCCGTGGTCGAGCGCCTCGACCCGGCACGCACCATTGGCATCGACATGCTGGTGGATGATGCCACTACCAAACGCCGAGTGCTGGCCACCAACCCTGCCACTCGCGCTGACATGCGCCGCGCTGCCCACGCCCTGATGGCACGCGACGGCAAAGCAGTCAGCGTGATCCGGGACAGTGGCGGCTTCGTCAGCCAACGCGTGGTGGCGACCATCGTCAACATCGCCAGTGACATGTGCCAGCAAAGCGTCTGTTCGCCCGCCGATCTTGAAACTGCCGTCACCCTCGGTCTGGGCTACCCGATGGGTCCGCTGGCAATGGGTAACCTGTACGGGCCAACCAACGTGCTCGAAGTCCTGTTCAACATGCAGACCGTCTATGGCGACCCGCGCTATCGTCCCAGCCCCTGGCTGCGCCGGCGTGGTGCCATTGGGCTAAGCCTGTTGCACGAAGAGGAATGAGAAGAAATCAGACCTCGATATAGCGACTCATGCGTATGGTATTGACACCCATGTGGTGAAGGTACTCGACGCGATCGCAGGCTTTGCGAATAATCATCAGACCAAAGCCACCTTCCGGAAAGATGTCGAAGTTGGTTTCCACCAGTTCGTCCGGAGGCACAAATGCCTCCCCTAGATGGATCACCTCCAGGATGAATTCCTGGCCCGAGGAGTGAGCCACCAGTTCAACCGACGCGCCCGGCAACAGTCCCTTGGCGTGGCGAACGATGTTGGTGAAAATCTCCACGCTGGCGACTTCAATGATCGCCGCCTCTGTATCTGTCATCCCGAATCGCATGGCCTGCCGCCTTACAAACTCGCGCAAGGCGCGCAAGGACGTCATGTCAATAAGCAGTTCGCAACGCACCCTGCCGCTGTTCGCGGGTGCCTGCATCACCAGGAGCAGCGAGACATCATCATTGATGCTGACCTCGCTGGGCAGCAGGTCGCGACGCAGGCAGTGCAATACCGCACCAGGTGTCGAGTGTTCCCGCACCAGTTTGCGCACCGTCTGGTTAATGGACTCCCGTCCTATCCTCTCTCCGTTGGGCAAAATGGCGTCGGCCAAGCCGTCAGAGCACAAGAACAGGGCGTCGCCAGCGGCCAGTGGCACCTGGTCTTGAATGAGCTCAAGCTGATCCAGCACCCCCAGGGGAGGATGCTGGTTGGGCAACAACAACGTTTGGCCATCCGCATGAATCACAAGCGATTCCTCGTGACCACAGCCGACCCAGGTGATGACCTTGCGGACCCGATCAATCCGGACGTAAGACAGTGTGACGAAGGCGTCCAGTGCCTGCAGATGCGGTGTCATCGCCTGGTGCACCAAAGACACGATGGCGATCGGTTGTGGCGCTTCCTGCCCTGACTTCTGCGTGGCCAGCAGTTCTGCCATGGACCGACTGAACTGCAATTTGGTGGCGGCGCCCATCAACGCCGCCGGCACACCCTTGCCCATGACATCGCCTGCAATGATGTCCACACAATCTTCACCGACTTGAATCACTTCAACAAAGTCACCATCAATTCCCTTGGAAGCCTGGTTGAAACTGCTCATCCAGAGGTCGCTCAACTGCCGCAAAGGACTCGCCGCCAACAGCGACTGCTGGATTCGGGTACCAATCTCCAGTTCCCGCTCACTGGCTTGCGCGAGGGCGATTTCGGCCTGCCGCAACAATGAAATATCGGTTTGTATGGTGATGTACTGCCGGATGCTGCCGTCCTGGTTCGGCACCGGAACGGTGGTACTGGAAACCCAGTACTTACCGCCATCACGTCGGCGCAGCGACAACTCCCCGTGCCAGATCGACCCGAGCGCGTGGGCAGAACGCATTTCAGCGTATGCCACCGGGTTCAAGCGCTCGCGAAACTCGTAGTACTTCCTGCCCAGCAGCTCTTCTCTGGCAAATCCGGAAATCTGCACCAGTTTGTCATTCGCATAGATGATGGTTCCGTCAACGTCCTCGATACCGACGATCGCGTGCTCGTCAAGGGCCATCTTCTGGCGCTCCAGGTCGGTGGTCAGTTCCCGATACTTCAGTAGCAGATCGGCCTTTTCTCTCTCGTTATCCTTCTTTTCGCTGATGTCACGCACTGAAACGGTAAAGAACAGCTGCCCATGAACCTGCAGCGACACAATCGTCAGCTCGATCGGAAAAACACTTTCATCAGCACGCATGCCCACGGTTTCGATGCGCCTGCTCAGGCGCTCGAGCACCGGGCCGTCGCCGCTCCTGAGAAAACGTTCCAGACCTTCCTGGTGATGCGCCCGCAAGTGCGTGGGCACCATGAACTCATGCAGTAGTTTGCCGACGAGCTCTGTATCCGTTCTCCCGAAAATGCTCTGCGCCGCCGGATTGACGGCCACAATGCGGCCGACTGAGTCCACTGTCAGGATACCGTCGATGGACGATTCGAACATCGCACGCTGGCGCGCTTCACTGGCATAAACCGCCTGATGCAGTTCCTCATTGATGGCCTGGTGGCGCTTCAGGCTGCGCGTGGTAAGCAGCGTCAATGCCATGATCACAAGCAAGGCCAGCGCGGCCAGACCCAGGGTCCATCTCTCAACCCGCACCACATCACGCATGACGTCATGGAGCGAGGACTCAACGATCAGCGCCATTGGCCACTGCGGCAATACAGAAAATGCCGTCGAGGCGCTTTCGTCATCGAACCCTGCACCAACATAGCTGCCCCACTCCCTGCTCGGCAGGAATTCGGTAAAGAGCCGCAGCGCACGCAATGAACTGCCGATGGCGCGCACCGTATTGCGGGTTGCCACCAGCAGTTCACCGTCGTAGCCCACCAGTGCGACCCGCACGGTTGGATCGTTCGCTGAAGCCTCATAAACGGAGCTGAAATAGTCGGCATTGATCAGCGCCACCAGTGTCTGCCCCTGACCCGCCGCGGTGCTCAGTCGGATCAGCATCGGCAATACATTCAACCTGGAGACGCCAGGTGCTCTGCGCGCAAGGTCTGCGAGGTCTCGACCCTCCAGCATCTGACCCATCACTACCTTGGATGCGTCAAGGGGAGCAACACCAAACAAAGCCAGTTGGACCGAATGGCCGACGTTTGCACGTGAACTGCTTGCCAGCACACGGCCTTCTTCGTTGATGACAGACAGGCTTCTCAATTGGGGGTAACTGCGCACCACGCTGTCGATCAGCGGGTCGAGTTGACCGGGCTGGTGCGGGTTACGTAAGTCACGATCCGTCGAAGCCAGCACCATCAACATCGACTCCACGGCGCTGATGTCAGTGGCCGACTGGCGAGCCATCAGCTTGGACAGTTGTTGCAACTGCAGGAGATTTTCTGAGCGCTTGTCGCTTCTCTCAAGGTCAATGAAGGCCATGCTCAGGGCCATCACCAGTACCGACAGCAAACAGGCAATGCCAATCAGATGAACACTGGTCAACCAGACCTTCAGAGGCGACGCCATCGGCGCTGTGCGATCTGACACGATGGCCTTATCTTGCGACAACAATTTCACTCAAGCCGTATTTCCTGGCCGCTCTTTCAAGGCGTCCGTCGCTCTTGATGCGAGCGACAAACTGATCCATCTGTGCCAGCCACTCCGGGTCACCCGGTTTGACGGCATAGGCATACGGAATGATGCTGAACGGCTTGGGTGGCGACACCAGGCGCACCCAGTCGGCACTGGCCATCAGACGCCGACTGTAGGGGTAATCAGTCATGAAAACATCGACACGACCCGATTCAAGCTCCTGCTCACGCGTCAAGGGAGGCCGAATCACGACCAGTTTGGCCTGCTTGAGGGCGGCCGTCATCACGGGTTCCATAAACGTTCCGGCCTGAACTGCAACCTGAATCCCGGGTTTGTCGATATCGTCCCAACTGCTGATGCTGCGGCTACCACGGGTCGTCACGCCATAGATGTCACTTTGCAAGTAGGGCTGGGTAAATTTCAGCGATTGCTGACGCTGCGCCGTGATACCAACCGCAAACATCGCCACATCGCAACGATCATCAAGCAGATCAGCGATCAGCCTGGAAAACGAAGTCTCTACATACTCGAGTCGAGCCCCCACATCCCTGGCCAACTCGGCGGACAGATCAATATCGATGCCGTCGAGTTGGTGATTGCGGGGATTGCGATAGGTAATGCCATAGTATTCAGGCCAGATGCAGACGCGCAGCACCTTGGCCGCCTTGATCCGATCGGATACCGGTCCCGCCACGGCCGGCGGGACACAGGACAGGCCAAAGCAGACCAGCAGAGCGAGCACCAAAGGCTGCCCCCAGACATTCGCAGAAAGCCGCATCATGTTTGCCAGACCGGGATCCAGAGTCGCCAAGCTCGTGGGTCAGGCAAAAGACCTGACTGCCTCGTCGCGCGTAGTGTGGATATTGAAAACCCGGTCGATGCGCATCAGTTCAAACAGCGCGCGTACCGGCTTGGACATGGCGCAGAGCTTGAAATCGCCTGCTCTGCCATTGAGTAAACGCAGGCAGGAAATCAATGCGCCCAGCCCGGAGCTGTCAACAAACCTGACGCCTGTCATGTCCAACACAACCCGCGTGCGATCGCGCATCATGAGTTGTACGGCATCCCTGAACTCGCGCGCATTGCTGGCATCCAGATTGTCTTCGTTCAGCTCGATCAACAGCACATTGTTGTCTTCACCAACTTCTTTGAGTTTCATGCTATTTCCCCATGCAGAGTATGTCGAATGCCCAGTCCCGGTCAGGCTCCTTGCCCTTGCGTATCGGTCGCGATCCTCGGTACTTTCAGCTTGATTGTGACAAGTTTAATGGTTGTCTTCGTTCTCCGTGACCGCCGCAACGGCCTGCCGCCAGACACGCAGGTGACAAGCCGGTCAGCGCGCTTTCGTCACCAGCGCGACAATTGACCTGTTTTCAGTCACCCACAAGACAGGCTATGGACGACCCTATTCTTACCATCGAAGAACGCGAGGCAATCAATGCCGGACGCTGGTTTTCAGCTCTTTCACCCTCACTACGGCACGATATTCTGCGATGCGCCTATGTCAAACGCTACAAGGACGGCGAGCTTATCACCGCTCGGGGCGAGCAGCCGCAGGAGTGGATTGCCTGTGCGCGCGGTGCCGTGCGGGTCAGCTCGACCTCGATTTCGGGCAAACAGATCACGCTGACCTATGTCGAGCCGGGCATCTGGTTTGGCGACGTGGCGATCTTCGACGGCGACCGGCGCACGCACGACGCCTATGCGCATGGCGACAGCACGATTCTGTGCGTAGCCAGAGCCGACTTCAAGAAAATACTGGCGCTACACGCCGAGTTGTACGAGGCCCTGCTGCGCCTGCACGCGAGGCGCATCCGCCAGCTCTACGGTCTGGTGGAAGACCTCAACACCTTGCCGCTGCGAGCGCGCCTGGCCAAGCAACTGCTGCACCTGGTGCGCAGCTATGGCGTACCGTCGCTGAGCAACAGCACCGAGATGCGCATCGGGCTGCAGTTGGCACAGGAGGAGTTGGCCCAGTTGCTGGGTGCCTCCAGACAGCGCGTCAATCAGGAACTCAAATCGATGGAGCGCGAAGAGGCGATCCGGATCGAACCCGGTGGTCTGGTCATTCGCAACCGCGAAGCCCTGATGCGCATCATTGAAGCCGACACCTGAACCTACCCGGATGATGACTACACCATGAGCGATTTTGATCATTTCGTCGGCACACGCCCGGTCTCCGAAGGCCAGGCCTTTGACGTCGCCGCGCTTTCAGTCTGGCTGGAGCAGCATCTGCCCGGGTTTAGTGGTCCCCTGAGCGTCGAATCCTTCAAGGGTGGCCAGTCCAATCCGACCTACAAGCTGAGTACCCCAACGCAGCACTACGTGATGCGCGCCAAGCCCGGGCCGGTGGCCAAACTGCTGCCCTCGGCGCACGCCATCGAGCGCGAATTCGCCGTCATGAGCGGGCTTTACGGCACCGATGTGCCGGTACCGCGCATGTACTGCCTTTGCGAAGACGAGGCCGTCATTGGACGCGCCTTCTACATCATGGAGTTCATGCCGGGGCGCGTGCTGTGGGACCAGAGCCTGCCGGGGATGAACGCGCAGGAGCGCGCCGCCATCTACAACGAGATGAACCGGGTCATTTCGGCGCTGCACACCGTCAAGTTTTCCGAGCGCGGACTCGCCGGCTATGGCAAGCCGGGCAACTACTTTGAACGCCAGATTGGACGTTGGAGCAAACAGTATGCGGCCTCAGCTGACGGCGCCGGCCCGATGTCACAACCAACGCGCGAGATGGACCTGTTGGTGCAGTGGCTGCCGCAGCACATCCCGGAGATGGCTTGCGCCACCGAACTGGTCAGCATCGTGCACGGTGACTACCGCCTGGACAACCTGATGTTTCACCCGACCGAGCCGCGCATTGTGGCGGTGCTGGATTGGGAACTCTCCACCCTCGGTCACCCGCTGGCGGACTTCAGCTACCACTGCATGGCCTGGCATATTCCACCGGGCTCATTTCGCGGTATTGGCGGGCTTGACGTTGCCAGTCTGGGTATCCCGACGGAAGACGAATACATACGGCTGTACTGCGAACGCACGGGTCTGACCACACCGCAGGCGCTCAAGGCAGACTGGAATTTCTACATGGCCTATAACCTGTTTCGCATCGCCGCCATCCTGCAAGGCATTGCCAAACGCGTTGAAGCGGGTACCGCTGCCAGTGCGCAGGCGGTCAGTTCCGCCGCTGGCGTCAAGCCGCTGGCGCAAATGGCATGGAAATTCGCACAAAAATGACCCCCACGTTCGCCACTTCGTGTGCTTCACTGCCCCCCGAGGGGGCCGTCGGCCTGCTTGGGGCGGCCCGGCGCTGGCCGGTCATGACCCCCACGTTCGCCACTTCGTGTGCTTCAATGCCCCCCCGAGGGGGCCGTCGGCCTGCTTGGGGCGGCCCGGCGCTGGCCGGTCACTTACATACCAACCCACCGGAGAGATCATGGATTTTGACTATTCACCCAAGACCAAAGACCTGCAAGACAGGCTGCAGGCTTTCATGGAGGAGCACATCTACCCTGCCGAGGGTGCCTACCACGCCGAAATTGCCGCCAACACGGCAGCCGGCAAGCGCTGGACACCGCTGCAGACGATTGAGAATCTGAAACCGAAGGCACAGGCGGCGGGCTTGTGGAACCTGTTCCTGCCGGTCGACAGCGCGGCAGCTTCCGGCTACGACGGCGCCGGCCTGACCAACCAGGAATACGCACCGCTGGCTGAAATCATGGGCCGCGTGATGTGGTCCAGCGAAGTCTTCAACTGCTCGGCACCCGACACCGGCAACATGGAGACCATTGCGCGCTACGGCTCCGAATCCAACAAGGCGCGCTGGCTCAAGCCCCTGCTGGAGGGCAAGATCCGATCCGCCTTTGCCATGACCGAGCCAGAGGTCGCATCAAGCGACGCCACCAACATCCAGACGCGCATAGAACGCCAGGGCGACGACTACGTGATCAACGGCCGCAAGTGGTGGACCTCGGGCGCCGGCGACCCGCGCTGCGCCGTCTTCATCACCATGGGCAAGACCAATCCGGATGCGCCGCGCCACTCGCAACAGAGCATGATCATCGTTCCCGCTGGCACTGCCGGCCTGACGGTGGTGCGCGCGCTCAATGTGATGGGCTATGACGACGCGCCGCATGGTCACATGGAAGTGTTGTTTGCAAACGTGCGCGTCCCGGCCGGCAACATCCTGCTAGGAGAAGGACGTGGCTTCGAAATCGCCCAGGGACGCCTTGGCCCGGGACGCATACACCACTGCATGCGCCTGATCGGCCTGGCTGAACGAGCACTGGAACTGATGTGCAAGCGCGCTTCCCTGCGGGTTGCCTTTGGCAAACCGATTGCCGCGCAAACCGTGACTCAGGAACGCATTGCGGAGGCACGTTGCAAGATCGACATGGCGCGCCTGCTCACGCTCAAGGCCGCCTGGATGATGGACATTGGTGGCAACAAGTTTGCCAAGAACGAGATTGCCATGATCAAGGTGGTGGCACCCAGCATGGCCTGTCAGGTCATCGACTGGGCCATGCAGGCGCACGGCGGCGGCGGCATGTGCGACGACTTTCCACTGGCCTACAGCTACGTCAACGCCCGCACGCTGCGCTTTGCCGATGGCCCGGACGAGGTGCACCGCAATTCGATTGCCAAGGCCGAACTTGGAAAATACATGGTCAAGGCCAAACCGGCCTGAGTGTTCGGGTCTGCGCCGCGTCAGTGCAGATGACGCGGCTTGCGCCCGCCACCATGGCCGATGCCGCCATGACCACCACTGGAGCCACGCGGCGGCTTGCCCAGTTGCAGGGAGTTGACCAGTTCGTCAAAACGCTGACCGAACAGTTTGTCGATCTCGGTCACCACACCGCCGAGTTCGGCCCCGTCAAAGTGCCGCTCCATCAGATTGACCACGTCCTGCACCAGCAGGTCGCGCTGGACCTGCATGATGGCGGCCGGGTCCGGCCCGACGAAAAGCATGACAAAATCATCGCGTGACTCGATTTCGGACTCGGACTCGGACTCGTCGTCCTCAAATTCGGTGTCGTAGAAAGTGACTTCAATAGCGGCACCGGTTTGCGCCAGTTCATTGAGGTTCATGCACATTTCGTCCAGCACCTGGCGAAAATCATCGTCACCCTCCACTGTCCAGCAGATTTGCAGCAAATGTCCCTGGGGATCAAACTTGATGCCAGGCTCGTCTTCGTAGGAACTCTCCGCGGCGTCCGCCAAAGAGCGGGCTCCGGCGTACTTCCACAAGGGCTTGAGGGCGTCCTGCAGTTGACCAAAAACAACTTCGGCGCGCAAGGTCACCTGGCCATGGACATGAATCTCTAGGGGGTGGTTATAGCTTGACATGGGATGAGTGTACTGGGATCGCCTGGTGCCCGAGACCGGAATCGAACCGGTACGCCCCAATTACGGAAGCGGCGGATTTTAAGTCCGATGTGTCTACCAATTTCACCACTCGGGCACAGACCGGCTTGACTGGAGGCGCGACCCAGAGTCGAACTGGGCTAGACGGATTTGCAATCCGTTGCATAACCGATTTGCTATCGCGCCATTGTTCTGACAAAAAAGGGAAGCCACGGCTTCCCTTTTCGGAATTTGGAGCGGGAAAAGAGTCTCGAACTCTCGACCTCAACCTTGGCAAGGTTGCGCTCTACCAACTGAGCTATTCCCGCGTTACAAGCCGCAAATTATAGCGCAAAATTTTCATTGTCCTCGGCAGGCTCATGAAAAGTTGCACTGTTATCCGGTTCTAGTGTTTGACCGACCCGAGTAGCGCCGGAGTCGCTGCAGCGGCCTCGACCGGTGCCACCGCCGCCACCGGTTCTTCGTCCGGTAAAGGGCTTGGCATGCGCTCCAGGGCAATCTCCAGCACCTTGTCGATCCAACGCACCGGAACGATTTCCAGGCCGTTCTTGACGTTCTCCGGAATGTCCTGCAAATCCTTGGCATTTTCTTCCGGGATCAGCACCGTCTTGATGCCACCACGCAATGCCGCCAGCAGTTTTTCTTTCAGACCGCCGATTTCTGTCACCTCACCGCGCAAGGTGATCTCACCCGTCATCGCAACATCCGCGCGCACCGGAATGCCGGTCATGGCAGAAACAAAGGCTGTGGTCATGGCCGCGCCGGCGCTCGGCCCATCCTTGGGCGTGGCACCGTCGGGTACGTGGATGTGAATATCTTTCTTCTCGAACATCTCATCCTTGATACCCAAACGACGCGAACGACTGCGCACCACCGTGCGTGCTGCCTCGACCGATTCCTTCATCACATCGCCCAGTGAACCGGTGCGGGTGATCACACCCTTGCCCGGCATCATGGCAGCCTCGATCGTCAACAGATCGCCACCAACCTCGGTCCAGGCCAGACCCACCACCTGGCCGACCTGATTGAGCTTTTCGGCACGGCCATAGGAGTACTTGCGCACGCCCAGGAAATCATTCAGGTTGTCGGCATCGACCTTGACCTGCGGCACCATCCTCTTGAGCTGCAGTCCCTTCACGACCTTGCGACAGATCTTGGACAACTCGCGCTCCAGCGAACGCACACCGGCCTCACGCGTGTAGTAGCGAACAATGTCTCGCACCGCAGCTTCGGTGATTTGCAATTCTTCTTCCTTGACACCGTTGTTCTTCAACTGTTTGGGCAACAGGAATTTGGTCGCAATATTGACTTTCTCGTCTTCGGTATAGCCAGACAGACGGATCACCTCCATTCGGTCCAGCAGCGCCGGCGGGATGTTCATGGAGTTGGATGTCGCGACGAACATGACGTCGCTCAGGTCAAAGTCCACCTCGACGTAATGATCGCCAAACTTGTGGTTTTGCTCCGGGTCCAGCACCTCGAGCAGCGCGCTCGACGGGTCACCCCGGAAATCAGTTCCCAACTTGTCGATTTCATCGAGCAGGAACAATGGATTGCGGGTGCCGATCTTGGACAGGCTTTGCAGCACCTTGCCTGGCATGGCGCCAATATAGGTGCGACGGTGGCCCCGAATCTCGGCTTCGTCGCGCATGCCGCCCAGCGCCATCCGCACATACTTGCGCCCGGTCGCCTTGGCCACCGACTGCCCGAGCGAGGTCTTGCCAACACCGGGGGGTCCGACCAAACACAAAATCGGTGCCTTCACTTTTTCTACCCGCTGCTGGACCGCAAGGTATTCAAGAATACGGTCCTTGACCTTGTCCAGACCGTAGTGGTCTTCATTCAGGACTTTTTCCGCATTGCTCAAATCGTGCTTGATCTTGGTCTTGCCGGCCCAGGGCAAACCGGTCAGTACATCAATGTAATTGCGCACCACGGTGGCTTCCGCTGACATCGGTGACATCAGTTTGAGCTTCTTGAGTTCGCCCTCGGCCTTCTTCAGTGCCTCCTTGGGCATCTTGGCAGCCTTGATCTTCTTCTCGATCTCGTCGATGTCGGCGCCGTCCTCCCCCTCGCCCAATTCCTTCTGGATCGCCTTGACCTGCTCGTTCAGATAAAAGTCGCGCTGGTTCTTCTCCATCTGCCGCTTCACACGGCCGCGAATCTTCTTGTCGACGTTCAGAATGTCGACTTCGCGCTCAATCTGTTCAAACAGATTTTCAAGCCTGTCCTTGATGCCGGACAAATCCAGCACGGCCTGCTTGCTCTCGAGTTTGAGCGGCAGATGGGCTGCGATCGTGTCGGCCAGACGTCCCGGGTCATCGATGCTCGAAATGGAGGTGAGAATCTCGGGCGGTATCTTCTTGTTGAGTTTGACGTACTGTTCAAACTGTTGCATCACGGCGCGCCGCAGGGCCTCGATCTCGCTGGCCTTGGTCCGCGACCTGGTTTCGGGTTCCAAAACCTCCTGAACCGGCGTGACGTTGGCGACAAAGTGCAACTCGCCATCTTCAATCCGGTTCACTCTTGCGCGCTGCTGGCCCTCGACCAGTACCTTGACCGTACCATCGGGCAGCTTGAGCAATTGCAGGATGGTAGAGATGCAACCCACCTCGAACATATCTGTCACCAGCGGATCATCCTTGGCTGCCGCTTTTTGCGCCACCAGCATGATGCGCCGCTCGCTTTCCATGGCAGCTTCCAGCGCCTTGATGCTCTTGGGCCGGCCAACAAACAGCGGGATCACCATGTGCGGAAACACAACCACATCGCGCAGTGGCAACAGTGGCAGATCAAGGGCATCGGCAGGTAGTGGGGTATGACCAGACATAGGGAAACCTTTTCGTTACCTGTTGAATATGGATCAGCTGGGCCGCTTTTCAAGCCACCCGCGTCAAATCAGGCCTTGCGCGCCGCCTCGCGGTACACCAGCAGCGGCGGCTTGTTCTCTTCAATGGTCGATTCGTCGACCACCACCCGGTCAACATTCACGGCGTTAGGCAGTTCGTACATGGTGTCGATCAGCGCCTGCTCCAGAATCGAGCGCAAGCCGCGCGCGCCGGTCTTGCGTGCCAGCGCCTTCTTGGCGATGGCCTGCAGCGCAGACGGGCGGATCTCCAGATCAACGCCCTCCATCGAAAGCAGCTTGCTGTACTGTTTGACCAGCGCATTTTTCGGCTCGGTCAGGATCTGCACCAGTGCCTCCTCGGTCAACTCGGCCAGCGTTGCCACTACGGGCATGCGGCCAACGAGTTCAGGAATCAGGCCAAACTTGATCAGATCCTCCGGCTCAACGTCCTTGAAAACCTGAGTCAGGCTGCGCTGCGCCTTGCTCTTGACGGTGGCGCCAAACCCCATGCCGGATGACTGGGTGCGGTTATCGATGACCTTTTCCAGCCCAAAAAAGGCGCCGCCGCAAATGAACAGAATGTTGGTGGTGTCGATCTGGACGAAATCCTGATTCGGGTGTTTGCGCCCGCCTTGTGGCGGCACGCTGGCCATGGTGCCTTCGATCAGCTTGAGCAAGGCCTGTTGCACGCCTTCACCGGACACGTCGCGCGTGATCGAGGGGTTATCGGATTTGCGTGAAATTTTGTCGATTTCATCAATGTAGACAATGCCGCGCTGCGCCCGCTCGACGTCGTAATTGCAACTCTGCAGCAGTTTGAGAACAATGTTCTCAACGTCCTCACCGACATAGCCTGCTTCGGTCAGCGTGGTGGCATCGGCCATCACAAACGGCACATCGAGCATGCGCGCCAGCGTTTGAGCCAGCAGTGTCTTGCCCGAACCGGTCGGCCCGATCAGCAATATATTGCTCTTGGCCAGCTCAACATCATCCTTCTTGGCCTTTTCCTTGTGCCGCAGGCGCTTGTAATGGTTGTAAACCGCCACTGCCAAAGTTCGCTTGGCCGGTTCCTGGCCGATCACGTAATTGTCCAGATTGGCTTTGATTTCGGCTGGTGTAGGCAATTCTGCCGCGGCATTGCGCGCTGGCGCTGTTCCGGGCAATTCATCGCGAATGATTTCATTGCACAGTTCAATGCACTCGTCACAGACAAAGACCGAGGGTCCGGCAATCAGTTTCTTGACCTCATGCTGACTCTTGCCGCAAAAGGAGCAGTAAAGAGTTTTTTCGCCGGAAGCACCTTTTTTTTCAGCCATATGAACTACGCCCGTTTCGAGATGACCTTGTCAATCAGGCCATACTCCTTGCACTCCTCAGCCGACATGTAATAGTCACGCTCGGTATCGCGCTCAATGCGCTCCAGCGGTTGACCGGTACGTTCAGCCAGGATTTTATTGAGCTGCTCGCGCGTCTTCAAGATCTCACGCGCCTGAATCTCGATTTCGGTCGCCTGACCCTGACTGCCACCGGAAGGCTGGTGGATCATGACCTTCGAGTTAGGCAGTGAAAAACGTTTGCCTTTGGCGCCAGCGGCCAGCAGGAAAGCGCCCATGCTGGCAGCCATGCCAGTGCACAGGGTTGACACCTCGGGCTTGATGAAGTTCATGGTATCGAAGATCGCCATGCCGGCGCTGACAGAGCCGCCAGGCGAGTTGATGTAGAAGGAAATATCCTTGTCCGGATTCTCGCTTTCCAGGAATAGCAGTTGCGCCACCACCAGATTGGCCACATGATCATTGACCGGGCCAACCAGGAAAATAACGCGCTCCTTGAGCAGGCGCGAGTAAATATCGTAGGACCGCTCACCACGGCCCGATTGCTCAATCACCATGGGCACCATGCCCAGGCCCTGAGTTTCCATCGCAAATCGCTCGTTCATCACATCTCCAGCTGGATTCTCTACTGTACCGAAAAATGGTAGCGTGACTGTCAGTTTTGCGCCATCAATTCATCAAAAGACATATTTTTGTCAACGACAACGGCCTTGGACAGAACAAATTCCGTCACATTGTTCTCGATCACGATCGCTTCCACCTCGGCCAGGCGATTGTTGTCACCGTAATACCAGCGCACGACCTCAGCCGGCTTTTCATAGCTGGCGGCGAGTTCCTCAATGTGCGCCTTGATTTGTTCGGGTTTGGCCTGCAGGTTCTGTGACCGCACCAGTTCAGCCACGACCAAGCCCAGACGCACACGGCGCTGCGCCTGCGGCAGAAAGATGTCGTCAGGTAGCGGTGTGTTGTCGGCGTCCTTGATTCCGCGCTGTTTCAGATCGGCACGGGCGCCTTCCACCAAACGGCTCACCTCAGCCTGTACGCTGGCTTTGGGCAGATCGAGTTCGGCTTTGGCCACCAGCGCATCCATCACTGACTGTTTGTTTCGAGCCAGCAGACGGAATTTGACTTCGCGCTCCAGGTTCTTCCTGACGTCAGCGCGCAGTCCTTCGACCGTCGCCTCTGCAATGCCCAGCGACTTGGCCAGCGCATCGTCGATATCCGGCAAATGTGCCGCTTCGACTTTTTTCACGGTGACCATGAAATCGGCGCTCTTGCCGGCCACATCCTTACCGTGGTAATCCGCCGGGAAAGCGAGTTGGAAGGTTTTGCTTTCTCCAGCCTTCATGCCCGCCGTGGCGTCTTCAAATTCCTTGAGCATCTGGCCGTCACCGACGATGAACTGAAAATCCTCCGCCTTGCCGCCGGCGAAGGCTTCGCCGTCAATCTTGCCCTCAAAATCCACCATCACGCGGTCGCCAAGTTGCGCTTGTGCGTCCTGCGCGCGCTGCGCAAAGGTGCGGCGTTGCTTGCGCAGGATGTCCAGCGTCTTGTCAATCGCGGCGTCGGTTACTTCGCTGGCAATCTTTTGCACTTCAGCGCTGCTCAAATCGGCAATCTTGACTTCGGGATAGACCTCAAAAACCGCGTCAAACGCCATTTCACCTTCAGGTGAAGTCTCTTTTTCCGTGATCCGGGGTTGTCCTGCAACGCGCAATTTCGCCTCGTTGGCAGCGTTGGCGAAGGCCTCGCCCACCTTGTCGTTCATCACTTCGTAGTGAACCGAATAGCCGTAACGTTGGGCAACGACGTTCATTGGCACTTTGCCAGGACGGAAGCCGTCCATCTTGACGGTCCGGGCGAGTTTCTTCAAACGTGTCTGAACTTCCGTCTGAACCTGGCCAAGCGGCAGGGTCAGGGTCATCTTGCGTTCGAGTTTTTCAAGTGTTTCAACAGTCACGGTCATTTCAAATCTCCTACAAATGGTACGCAGGGGGGGCTATAACCCCCACGCCGTTTCCAGCGTCAGGACGCAAACCCGCCCTTCAAATTTATATACAACTACGATTCTTCACCAAAAATATAAAGCCGCAGTAAAACCAATACTCTTTCTCTGAACTGCATAAAACTCCGCAGCAGGTAGACGGGGAAATTGCTCGATTGTTTTGCGCCAAAGGATGCATTTGGCGCAAAATTGGTAGGCGGCATGGCAGATCGCTATCAATTCCAGAGCATATCTACCCTTTCCCGCCGTCTGCCGGTCATCAAGCAGTCACAGAGAACAAAGCAATGCCCGGTATTGTACTGACCGCCGCAGGAGGTGCCCAAGCGAAGGTGAATCCGGTGCACGGCACGCGCATGGCGGCAAGTCCGCCTGCATGGGCACGCTGAACTGTTATGGCGTTTGCCCCGACAACTCGGTGATCAGACTGGACCGGTCCTTCCCTGCGCAGGACTTGAATGGACTTTGGTACAGCCATACCGGCCTGTCAGGACTTGCATAGACCACGGCCGTCGGTTGCAGTTCAGCGGCGGCAAATTCCAAGCTGACCAGCCAGCTCCCCGGGCGCATTTCTGCGCGCGCCTTGGCGACGGCGCGTGGCATCGTTTCCGGGCGCTGAAACAGGTAGACCAGGTCGTAGGCTCGCCAATCGGCGCGCCAAATATCGCCCAATTGAACCTGCGCCCACGGGCAGCGAAGCGCTGCCACCCAACGCAAGGGCCAGCTGAATTCGATCCCGACGCAGCGTGCGTTGGGGTAGGCCAAATGAAGTGCTTTCAGTCCATCTCCGGCACCGCAGCCGGCATCCAGAACAAGGGCATTTGTTGGCAACTTCGCGCAGTTCGGCAGATCGCGCAAGGCCTGCAGCGGTGTTGGAAAGACCGGGGCATCGCCCCAGGTATGGGCCGGGTAAACCAGCAAAGCCAAGGCCAGAGGAAGCAACCATAACCAGGAACTCGCAGACGCTACGCCGGTCAGCAACACGGAAATCGGAAATCCCAACACCAGGACCAGCTGCCGGGCAGGAGAGAAACCACGCCAACGCGCTATGCCTGCTGCTGCCAGACCCAGCAGGCATGCCAACGGCATCGCCATCGGAGCCGGTATGGCCCAGGCCAGCAGGCTCTGATAGAGCAGCCACGCCAGAGCCCACACGGCCAGTGCCGGCATCGGCCATTTCAGGTAAGTAGACAAATTCAAGAGGGTCGCCCTGCTTTCAGGGACATCCTGCAATAGGTGGTGCGCGGGACAGGAATCGAACCTGCACGCCTTGCAGCGTCTGGACCTAAACCAGGTGCGTCTACCAATTTCGCCACCCGCGCAAAAAACAAAAGGGGTCGGCTCACCCAAGCACCCCCAAGACATCGGTCAGCCCGCATTTTACCCTGCCCCACCCCTTCCCGTGGGTGTCGAAACCGGTTCAGCGTACATTGTCGATATGGGTCACTACGAAAATTTCCCCGTCGCCTCCTGGCTCTGCCCGCCGCGCCTGCGCCCGGCCATTGCTGCCATCTACGCGTTGGCCCGGACCGCTGACGACATCGCCGACGAAGGCGACACCGCCCCCGCTGAGCGACTGGCCGACTTGCGTGCCCTGCACCATGACTTGTGTGCCGCCGCAGGCGCAGCACCTGACAGTGGACGCTGGCGGCGGGTCTTTCAGGCCTTGCGACCCGTGCTGCGCGACTTCTCCCTGCCGATCGCGCCCTTGGAGCAACTGCTGGACGCCTTCGAGCAGGATGTCCGCGTCACGGCCGCTGCAGGCCGGTATCAGACCGACGCCCAACTGCTGGATTACTGCACGCGCTCAGCCAATCCGATCGGCCGCTTGTTGCTGCATCTCTATGGAATCGAGGACGCGCACTCGCTTTCCCAAAGCGACCAGATCTGCAGCGCGCTGCAACTCATCAACTTCTGGCAGGACCTCAGTGTCGACCTGCCGCGCCAGCGCTGGTACCCGAGCGTGCAGGCCATGCAGCAATACCTCGTCAAGGAATCCGACCTGCAGGCGCCTCGGGCCTGCGCGCCAGCCTCCAAGCTGGTCGCTCACTACGTCATTCAGGCCCGCCGACTAATGCAGCAGGGTGCACCGCTGGCGCTGCGAATTCCAGGTCGCGCCGGTTGGGAGTTGCGTCTGGTGGTGCAAGGTGGCCTGCGCATACTCGACAAAATTGCGGCACTGAACCACGAGAGCTGGCGCGTACGACCCAGAATCAGCCTGATCGATCTGCCGGTGCTGCTATGGCGTGCCTGGCGCATGGGCCGCGCTCCTGATTAAACTCAGCCTTCAGTGCACATCATGACGCCACAAGAATACGTTCAACAGAAGGCTGCTGCCTCAGGCAGTAGCTTTTACTACGCCTTTCTGTTCCTGCCGGCGCCACGCCGCGCGGCCATTACCGCTTTTTACGCTTTCTGCCGCGAGATCGATGATGTGGTCGACGAGACTGCAGATGCGGGTGTTGCCAGCAGCAAGCTGGCGTGGTGGCAGACCGAAGTCGTGCAGTCGTTTGCCGGTCAACCGAGCCACCCGGTGCTGCAGGCGCTGATGCCATTGGCCGCCGACTTCCAAATTGAACAGCGCCATCTGCTGGCCGTGATCGAGGGTTGCCAGATGGACCTGAATCAAACCCGTTACCTCGACTATCCAGGCCTGCAGCGCTATTGCCATCTGGTGGCCGGTGTGGTGGGCGAAGTGGCAGCCAACATTTTCGGCCAGACGCAGGAGCAGACCACACAGTACGCCCACAAACTCGGCCTGGCCTTGCAACTCACCAACATCATCCGGGATGTTGGTGAAGATGCCTTGCGCGGTCGCATCTACCTGCCGATGAACGAGTTGCAGCAATTTGATGTCAAGGCCCACGAGATCCTCAAGCGCAGTGAGTCCGATCGCTTCATCGAACTCATGAAGTTTCAGGCGCGCCGGGCCCACGGCCTGTACGACGAGGCCCTGAATCTGCTGCCGCAAGTCGACCGGCGCGCACAAAAACCGGGTTTGATGATGGCGGCAATCTACCGCGCCCTGCTCAGGGAAATCGAACACGACAAGTTTCGTGTGCTGCGCCAGCGCACCAGCCTCACACCGCTGCGCAAGATGTGGCTGGCTTGGAAAGTGCAAGCGCTCGGGCGAGCTTGATGAAAATCGCCATCATTGGCGCGGGCTGGGCTGGCATGGCGGCGGCGGTGGAGGCGACCGCGGCCGGGCATCGGGTCTCGGTCTTTGAAGCCTCGCACACCCTGGGTGGCCGCGCCCGGTCGGTCGCCGGCCAGTTGCCGGACGGTTCGCCGGTGAGCCTGGACAACGGTCAGCACATCCTCATCGGCGCCTACAACGAGACCTTGCGCCTGATGCACCAGGTCGGTGTGAGTGAGCAAAGCGCCATGCTGCGCTTGCCGATGACACTGCGCTTTGCCGACGCCGGCGGTGTGCAGTTTCCGCGCTGGCCCGCACCGCTGGACGCACTGGCCGGCATCGTCAGCGCACACGGTTGGCGGCTGGCCGACAAGTGGTCCTTGCTGCGCCTGGCCAGCGACTGGCGGCGGCAGAGTTTTCGGTGTGACGCCAGGCTGAGCGTGGCCCAGTTGTGCCAGCATCTTAGCCCGCGTGTGATGACCGAACTGATAGCGCCGCTGTGCCTGTCGGCGCTCAATACGGCGGTCGAACGCGCCAGTGCGCAGGTGTTCCTGCGCGTGCTCCAGGATGCCTTGCTGGGTGAGACCGGCGGCTCCAATCTGCTGCTGCCACGAGTCGGTCTGTCCGAGCTTTTTCCGCAGGCCGCCGCAAGCTGGTTGACGCTGCACGGCGCCGAACTGCATGTGGGCAAGCGTATCGACGCCGTGTCGCCCCAGGGTATAAAGTGGTGCGTTGCTGACACCGGCTTTGACGCCGTGATTCTGGCCACCTCGGCCGGCGAATCGGTCCGACTGCTGGAACGCAGCGCGCCCGGCGCTCCCGTTTCTGTCACGACAAGCATCGCAGAGTGGATTCAGGTCTGCCGAGACCTGCGCTTTGAAGCCATCAGCACAGTCTATGCGTGGGGCGCCGACGCTGCTCTGGAACGGCCCATGCTCGCACTGCGCGCCAGGGTCACCGAAAGCGAACCCGCTCCGGCGCAATTTGTCTTTGACCGGGGCCAACTCGGCTCAGCGCGCGGCCTGCTGGCGTTTGTGGTAAGTGCCAGCGGGTCAGAGCGCACAAGCTTGCAGGCTCAGGTGCTGCAGCAGGCGCAAACACAGTTGGGACTGAAGCTGCAAGCCGTTCAAACCATCACGGAGCGGCGTGCCACTTTTGCCTGCACGCCAGCGTTGCTGCGACCCGCGCAAGCCATTGCCCCCGGTCTGCTGGCCTGTGGCGACTATGTGGCGGGTCCGTATCCGGCCACGCTGGAAGGCGCTGTGCGCAGCGCCGTTGGTGCCGCCAGGGCAGTGGCACTGGGCGTCTATCATGCAAAAGGTACAGACAAAACAAGCAAGGAGTCAAACCAATGAAACGCGCCCTGAAGATCATTGCCCTGCTGCTGACTGCGTTGATCGTCGTCGGCGCAGCGGGCGCATCCTGGTACCTTTACAGCAAGCAGCCGCAGCGTTCGGGCACGCTGACGCTGACGCAGTTGAAGGCGCCGGTCAGCGTGCGCTACGACGAGCGCGGCGTACCCCACATCCGGGCCGAAAACGAAGCCGACCTGTACCGTGCGCTCGGTTATGTGCAGGCGCAGGACCGTCTGTTTCAGATGGAAATGATGCGCCGCCTGGCGCAGGGTGAACTGGCCGAAATACTGGGTCCCAAACTGGCCGACGTTGACAAGCTTTTTCGCACGCTGGGAATTCGGGAACACGCGCAGGCCGCCGTTGCCAGGATGGACCTCAAGAGCGCTTCATCCCAGGCACTGGCGGCGTACCTGGATGGCATCAACCAGTTTCAGGCGACTCACCCGGCGCCGCTTGAGTTTGACTTGCTTGGAATTCCCAAACGCCCTTTCACCGCACAGGATACCTTTGCCGTTACCGGCTACCTGGCCTACAGTTTTGCCGCCACCTTTCGCACCGAGCCGGCCCTGACCTACGTACGCGACAAACTCGGTGCCGGCTATCTGAAAGTCTTCGACCTTGATTCGCACCCGGATGGGGTTGTCGCAGCGGGATTGACGAGGACGATGAACGGCGCCGACTGGCGCCAGCTTGACCAGATTGCCCAACTCAGTCAGGACGCGCTCGAGATGGTTGGCCTGCCGCGATTTGAAGGCAGCAACGCCTGGGCTGTTTCGGGCAGCCGCAGCACCAGCGGCAAGCCGCTGCTGGCCGGTGACCCGCACATTGCCTATTCAGCACCCGCGGTCTGGTACGAGGCGCATTTGTCGGCGCCCGGCTTCGAACTCTATGGTCACCATCAGGGCCTGGTGCCAACCGCCCTGCTTGGCCACAACAGCCAATTTGGCTGGAGCCTGACCATGTTCGAGAACGATGACATCGACCTGATCGCCGAAAAAGTCAACCCCGACAACGCCAATCAGGTTTGGTACCACGGCCAATGGATTGACTTGCAAAGCCGCGAAGAAACCATTCTCGTCAAGGGCGCGGCGCCGATCAAGCTGACGCTGCGCCGCTCCCCGCATGGACCCATCATCACCGATGCCTTCCCGACGCTGCTTGGCAAGACGCCGGTCGCCATGTGGTGGGCGTTTCTGGAGACTGAAAATCCGATCCTCGATGCAGTCTATGAGCTCAACCGGGCCGATACCTCCGCCAAGGCGAGCCAGGCCTCCAGCAAAATCCATGCGCCGGGACTGAACGTGGTTTGGGCCAACGCCAGTGGCGACATCGGCTGGTGGGCTGCTGCCAAACTGCCGATCCGACCGGCCAGCGTCAACCCCGGTTTCATTCTGGACGGCAGCAACGCCGAAGCCGACAAGCTCGGCTTTTATCCCTTCAACGAGAACCCGCAGGAAGTCAACCCGGCGCGTGGCTACATTGTCTCGGCCAACCATGAGCCCAAGTCGGGCAACAGCGTCGCCGTCCCTGGATATTACTGTCTGCCAGATCGCGTCCAACGACTCGACGAGCGTCTGCGCGATGCTGCGCTCAAGTGGGATAACAAGGCCAGTCAGGCATTGCAGCTTGACGTCCAGACCGGCTACGCGCTGCGCGTCCTCAAGCCATTGCTAGCGGTCTTGCAAGCCGTCGTCACCGACCCGACCGAGCGCGCGCTGCTGGAGCGCCTGGTCTCCTGGGATGGCAGACACAGCCTCGACAGTGTCCCGGCAAGCGTCTACAACCAGTTTCTCTATGAATTGACGCGCGCTGCCATGGCCGATGAACTGGGTGAAGTGCAGTTCAAAAATCTGTTGGCCACACGCGTTCTTGACTTCGCTCTGCCCCGACTGGTGGCCGACGGCGATTCACCCTGGTGGGACAACCGCAGCACGCCCGCGCGTGAGAGCCGTGCCGACACCGTGCAGGTGGCGTGGCGAGCGACCCTTGCGCACCTGCAGACCACCTTTGGCCAGGACCGCGCAAACTGGGCCTGGGGCAAGGCGCACACGCTGACCCATGGCCACCCGCTGGCAGCGCAAAAGCCGCTCGACAAACTCTTCAACATCGGTCCTTTTGCAGCGCCCGGCGGACGTGAGTTGCCGAACAACCTGGGCCAGAACATCGGCCCGGCGCCGTGGGCGGTAACCATGGGTCCGTCAACCCGGCGTGTCATCGATTTCGCCGATGCCAGCAAGGCGCTTGGCATCAACCCCGTGGGGCAGAGCGGCGTGCTGTTTGATGCGCATTACAAGGATCAGGCGGCGACCTTCATCGCCGGTGGCTACGTGCCGCAGCATCTGAGCGAAGCGGATGTTGCTGCCAATACACGCAGTACGTTGACGCTTGCACCAGCTCGGTAAAAATTTCTTTTTCCTCAATTATTCTTATTTTTTCCCCACTCTCTCACCCCCGCCTCTCTCCCGCCCCGCCGGGCGGGAAAGAGGAGCCAAACAGCCCTATTTGGCCGCGTATCTGAACTTCTGAAGTGCATCTTTCAGGTTTGGAACGCTGAAATCTGTAGCTCAACCTGTTGTCTGCTTTGCCCGTTGCCTGCAATTGACTGACCGCAAATGCTTGCGGCCTCACATCGTGCTTGCAGTACTCCCGAGTTCGACACCAAATGACGCAAGTTGTTGATTTATATAGGGCGAGCTTCAAACTTGCCACTACAAAAGGGTCAACTGGGCGTCTTGGGTCGGTTTTTTGATGTTCAAAGTCTCCAGCACTTCTGCCTGTGCCTGGTTGATGGTCGAGATCCCCGAGATCGGCTCTGCCTTGTTGATTCTGACCTTATGACGCTGAATTTTCCTCAGCTCCGCCAAAGCCCGTTCCGGCGACAGATCACTTTTGGCAAACTTCAACCTTTGACGCATCACGCGGTAAACAATCAAAGCCAGGAAGCAAACAAACGCGTGGGCGCGGATTCTCTCTGGCAGGCGGTGGTACACGGGCGCAATCTCTATTTCGGACTTGAGCACCCTAAAGCCCCGTTCAATATCGGCAAGTGCCTTGTAGCGCTGCACCACTTCTGGCGGCGTCAAGTCAGCCACATTGGTCACCAGCAGCAACTTGCCGTCCATCAGTTCTGCTTGCTTGAGCGCAGCCTCGTCCACGGTGTAGCTGAACAAATCACTTTTGAGATCGACCTTGACTATTTTTGCCAGATGCGCCTCTTTAACCTCGTGATACAGACGCGCCTTGGCGCCACTGTCGGAGAGCTTGCGGCCTCGGCTCGCTTGACCGCTGTCTTGCCCATCGAGCTTGCCCGCCCACGCCTGTGCCTGAGTCTGCAGAGCAGCAATGCGCTCTTGGCGCAACTGCGTCTGCTCCTTGGCCCTTTGCGGGTTATGGGCCACCACCAGTCGCAGGTCGTGCCACGACGTTTCCTCAACAATCTCTTGCTCGGCCGTGATGGCTTTGGCTTGGAAGGTCTGCAAGACCTCAACGAATTCACCGTAGCGCCGACCCGGCACCGCCAGAATGAATTCAAGCGCTTGTCCGCTGGGCAGTTTGATCTTGCCCAACTCATCGATATTGTCCAAAGACAGCAAACCCCGATCGGCCACCACAATCAAACGCTTGATGTGACCAAAGCGCTTGAGCACCTTCTTGAGCGTTGGCATCAAGGTGGGCGATTCGGCCTGGTTGCCGTCAAACACCTCGTGGTAAATCGGCAAGCCTTCGGCGGTCTGCACGACCCCGAGCATGAATTGGCGAGCAATCAAACCCTCTTTGGCCATGCCGTACTGGCGCACATCGTCAGTTTGTTCAGACAGGCCAGCAGCACGGATGGTGGTGAGGTCATAGAACACCAAGGAGAGGTCTTGATCTACCAGTGGCCGCAGCAGATTGGCCACCACATCGTCTACGGCCTCTTGATGGTCCATCAGCGCATCCAGGCTGCGCAGCAAATGCTGATGCGTCAAAGCTTGCACATCGACTTGGGGCATGCTCACCGTTTGCAGCCAGCGCAGCACGCCCAGTTTGGAGTCGGCATCACACAGGCGGTTGAAGACCATGACGCGAATGGCGTGCTCCACCGGCGTGGTGTAACGCGCTTTGCGAAAGACACCGGCCAAAGCGTCAAATCCGAGTTCTTTCCAAAGTTGGTCCAACGCCCACACATCGCCCAAAGCCAATGCCGATTCAAAAGCAACCTGCGGCGTATCGGCCATCGAGGCCGGCATGCCTTTGGCACGAAGCAGACCTTTGAGCAACGAATCCACCTGGCCACCGGTTTCGTCCAAACGCCCCAGCGTGGAGACGGTGCGCTGGCGGGGACGTCCGGTTTCATCACGAAACGACTCAACCAGTTGCACGTAGGTGTGGCCGCCGCTTCGGGTGAGCTTGGTGAACATGGGGGAAGTGTAGCAAAAGGGAGCGGCAAACACAACACTTATTGCCAACACTTAAACGAAATGAAATTGCCAGTACAAGAAATTCACATTAACGCCGCTAAGTGCTTGATTTTGTTAGGGTCGAGGGGTCAAAAACCGGGAAAATCGGGATTTGGTGTCGAACTCGGGAGTACTGGCATTGGTTGTTGG
>CAITZZ010000196.1 GCA_903897005.1 uncultured beta proteobacterium
ACAAACAGCTTGTGTTGCGGAGCGATCAGGAAATACCCGCCGGTTTGGCCATATCGGCTCTGGGTGATCTTGTCCAGAAAATTGGGCTTGCCCAGGTCGGTCACGCCGACCAAAACGCCGATCACTTGTCCCTGCGCATCACGCACCGGCACGGCCATACTAAAAATGGGGGACTGCAGCTTCTTGCCCATGACCGGTTGGCCAATCACTGGCTGGCCCTCCTTCAGGACCTTGCCAATGTAGTCGCGGTCCATGTAATTGACGCCGATGCGTTGGGCCGAGCCCGGTACGTCGGCAATTGTTGTGCCATCGGATCCGGTGACGAAGACCCCACCGCTGAACAACAGTTGCAGCAGCGGGCGCTGCTCCAGGCGAGCCTGCAAGGCGGTCGGATGCGCCAGCAGGGCGGCATCCAATTCTTTGGCAACGGTTTCAAGGCCCTTCAGGCGGTCAGTCAGGTCGTCGTTAACGTGCTTTCCAAGCGATGAGACCACCGACAGCTGCTGCTCGCCCAACAACTGCTCCATGTCGGCTTGCAGGCTGCGGCTGACAAAAAGCGAAAGCGCCCAGATGCTCAGCACGAATATGACCAGCGTGACAGCCGTAACGCGGAATTTCAGTGAGTGCCACGGCGAGCCATTGGGCTTCGCTTGAGTATTCATACACACTATCCTTTTTATAGCGGCTTACGCAGTATCGGCGGGGGCTTGCGGCACATTTGATAATTAAGTGCTGAAGCCGAGCTGATTGCTAGCTCCCACTCGTGACCCAATGGTCGCTCATGGACTAAGAGGGGTGCGCCACAAAGTCTACTCCGTTTGGGCTGGATATCACAGCAATCGCCGCCGACAGGCGCTGCGCAGCCGTGCCTTCAATACGAACCACCGCCCAGGGGTTACCATGGATATTCATGGCACGTGCAATAGCCGCGTGCACGGCGGCGCGAGACGTGACTCCATCCCGCTGAAGACCATCGGCAACCCAAGGGATGTCGGGTTGCAGAAACAAAGTTACGGCATAGCGGGCGTGCAGGGCCAGGGCCTCTGGGTATTGGCTGGCGTCACCAAACACGCAATCGCTGTAGACCGCCGTCAGCAATGGCGCGGTGTCACAGAACACCCAGGCACAGCGTTGCTGGCGCGCCTGCTCAAGTGTTGCATCCTGCAGGCGCAGTTGCTGTTGCAGGATCTGCGCCTGCTCGGAATGAAGCGGCGTGCGTCCCTTCTTAGCTGTGAACTCGCGCAGGTATTCCGGCACCCAAAGCCCACTCATCTTCGCCGCCAGGGCCTGCGCAAGTGTGGTCTTGCCGGTGCACTCGGCACCGATCAGGCAAATGAGTTGTGGTTCCATGCGTGGTCCTTCTAATCAGTTGGGGTCAGAGCACATCGCTGACGCGAGTGGTCTGACCCGCAAGGTCTCAGAATTCCACCGTCACCCGCGCCCGCACGGTGCGCGGTGTGGAGGGGAACAGGTAGGTGCCGCCCCAGTACTGCGTGGGAGCCTCGCGCCAGTAGCTGCGGTCCGTGAGGTTTTCCACGTTCAGATTCCACTGGGTCACCTTGCCGATCAGGCGGTTCTGGTAGCGCAGGCCGGCATCCAGTTGCCAGGCGGCGGGTAGGGCAACGCTGCCATCGGTGGTCACGGTCTTGCCGTGCTCAGAGGTCAGCAGGCCGCTGATTGACAGGCCGGTCACATTTGCGATTTTGTAATCGGCAAACAGCGATGCCTTGGTCTTGGGCACATTGGTCACCCACTGGCCGACCAGGCTAGGATCCACGGCGGCGCTGTATTTGGCGTCCAGCAGCGTCAGGCTGGCCTGCACGGAGAGTCGCGCATCCACCTGTCCAGCAGCGGTCAGTTCCACGCCGCGGTGGCGTGCGGTTTTGCTCCCGGCTACCCGCAGCGGAATGCCGCTGGCGGTAGGCTGGTCATCGGCATAGGGCTTGTCGATGCTGAAGGCAGCGGCGGTCACCAGCAGGCGCGTATTCGCCTGCCACTTCACGCCCACTTCCGTCTGCTCGCTCTTGAGTGCGGGCAACACCTGGCCGGCATTGACGAACTGGGTGGGGCGGTTCGGCACGGCTTCCAGTTCCACGCCCTGACCCCAGGATGCGTACAGCATGGTGCTGGTTACGGGTGACCAGGACAGGCCGGCCCAGGGTGTGGTCACGGTCTGCTCGAAGCTGATGGCGCGCGAGCCATCGCTGCGCTCGCTTGAGCGGGTCACGCGGGTGGTGCGCAGGCCGACAAAGCTCTGCACCGATGCGGTCAGGTCACTGATCAGTGAGGCGGATGCGTCGATGGCGCGCTCGCGGCTGTTGGTGTTGAGGTCCAGTGCCGTGCCATCACCGGGCAGTGCAATCGGCGTGTTGATGTTGGTGGTGCCGGCAAAGTTATAGGCTTGCTTGGGGTTGAGTTCGGTTGTTGCATTGCGGCCGCTCAATCCCAGGCTCACGCGGTGTTGCACGCCCAATGCAGTGAGCTTGCCGTTGAGCTTGGCGTCCCACGCCCAGGTGCTGCGGGCT
>CAITZZ010000197.1 GCA_903897005.1 uncultured beta proteobacterium
CGCCAGACGCTCCTCAATTTCCAAGCGCATCGCATTGCTCCAGGGCTCGGCACCAAAAATGCCGACCCGCAGCTGGCTCTTGCGCAAGTCAACGCCCTGCTGCTCTGCCACCTCGGCCATCGCCAGCGTGTAGGAGGGTGTAGCGCACAGGATATTGGCACCCAGGTCCATGATCAGGGCAATCTGGCGCTCGGTCGAACCACCCGACATCGGAACCACCGTTGCACCCAGGCGCTCGGCGCCGTAATGCGCGCCCAGGCCCCCGGTAAACAAACCATAGCCGTAGGAATTGTGAATGATGTCCCCACGGCGTGCGCCGGCGGCATGCATGGAGCGCGCCATCAGGCTCGCCCAGTTTTCGATATCGGTTTGGGTGTAGCCAACGACCGTGGCCTTGCCGGTGGTGCCGCTGGATGCATGGATGCGTGCCACATCTTTCAGGGGCCGGGCGAACATGCCAAAGGGATAGGTGTCGCGCAGATCGGCCTTGTAAGTGAAGGGAATGCGCCGCAAATCGTCGGGCGTGCGCACCTCTTCCGGAACAACCCCGGCCTGATCGAGGCGCCGTCGGTGCAGTTCCACGTTATCGTGGGCATTGCGCAGCGTTGCCCTGAGGCGATCAAACTGCAGGTCCTGCAGCGCGTCGCGCGGCATGGTTTCGACTGCGGCGTCGAAGTAACTGCCGGTGCTTGCCGCTTTCGTTGTAGCGTTCATTCTTGTCTCCTCGTTGTCAATCGTTATTCTGCATTCCAACCCATGGCGAAGCTCTGGCTTGTCATTGTGGGGATCCGATTTGTCATTGCGGGCTTGACCCGCAATCCAGTGTCCGCGTGGCACTGGATCCCGGATCGAGTCCGGGATGACAGATCGCGAGTCCGGGATGACAAACCGCAACTCCGGGATGACATTGAGATTTTCGCAACTTCCATGTTCTTAAGGGGTTCTTACACCACGCACCGGCATCTTGAAAAGAGCAAAACCCTGGTTGTAGCTGGCACGCGTCACCAGCGTGAACTTGAGGCTGGCACCCGTGGCCGCGGCGCAGGCGCCGGCCAGCGCCAGAAGGATTGAGGCGGCATGACCACCGAGCAGCCAGGCGGCGATGAGCAGGACGCCGGGCAGCAGGCTGCCGCCCAGCAGCAAGGTGCGCCCGGCCTGATCCAGTGCGCTGCGCGCGCGCGCGACCAGACTGGCATCCACACCGCTGCGGTAACGCCGCCAGACCATCAGACGCAGCAGCAGCAGTGCCAGCAAGGAAAACAGCGCTGCGCCAGAAACCCGCGTGAAGAACAGACCGAGCAGCATGAAGATACCGAGTCCCTCACAGCCCGCAGTCAGCAGGAACAGGGGCGAGAACAAGCCCGAGCGCCAGGCCGGAATGCCGCGTGCCGCTGGCAGCATGCGGCTCTGGCAGTACAAAAAGACCAGCGCCAGCGCCGCCGTGACCCAGTTCCAGCCCGGCACGCCCAGCATGGCCGCCAGCCCCGCGGGAAACAGCAGCAATCCGACGAAGGCCTCGCGTGACATCCAGGAAGTCTGCGGGTTGAAGAAGACGTTGATGGCGCGCAGCGGTCGTCCGATCTCCAGCCAGACGCACAGCAGACCCAGGCCGACCAGCGCCAAGCCGATGAAGACGATCCAGTCCGGGCGCCACAGCGATGCCTGGGTGGGTCCGCCAAACAGCGCACGCGCCATCAGCAGCCCGGTGCCGGCGCCGCCACAGATGAAGTTGCCGGCCGCGCGCCAGTCCCAACTGGTCTGCAACCACGGATTGGGGCCATAGGCGCTGGCACCGCCCTGCTTGTTGCTCATGTGTCCACCTTGTCCCATAGGTAATGAAAGCCGGGCCCGGTTCCCAATTCTTCGTGCATGCGAAAACTCTGGTTGTTCGCGAGCAGCTGTGAAACATTGCTGGCCGGATCCTCCAGATCACCGAAGGCCAGCGCATCCGCGATGCAGGAATTGACACAGGCCGGCGTGGCTGCCGGATCGACGCCGGGTTTCAGCCCGGCGGCCAGACCTGCGTCAATGCGATCCACGCAGAAAGTGCACTTGGTTGCCACGGCCAGCCGTGAATCGTCACGCCGCTGGCTCTCGCTCTGGCTGGGCTCGCCGTAGGCAAATGTGGCCTTGTCGGTCTTGTAGCGGGCCTGATAGGGGCAAGCCACGGCGCAGTAGGAGCAGCCGATGCAGATGTCGTAATCGATGGTCACAATGCCGTCAGGGCGCTGCTTGGTGGCAGTGGTCGGACACACGTGCATGCAGGGCGGGTCTTCGCAGTGCTGACAGCCCACCGGCACAAAGACGCGTTTCACATCCGGGTACTCGCCGAACTCCATGTCCAGCACGCGGCGCCACTGCACATCGGGTGGGGTTGCGTTGGTGTGCTTGCAGGCCGCGGTACAGGTCTGGCAGCCGACGCAGCGCCGCAGGTCTGCCGTCATGGCCCAGCGCGTCATGCTGTCACCTCACTGGCGCGGCAGACCTTGACGCGCACGATATCGGCTCCCGAGCCGGTCGCATCGGTGAGCGAGATCGACATCGTGGCCAGCGTGTTCAGGCTGGGCACACCAAAGTCCTTGGCCATCGGAGTTTCCCAGTGCGCAAACTGACCGATCAGCAGCAGCGTGTCCGGCCGTATGCCCTGGCGCACCACCGCGCGGCCGCGCACACTGCGCTTGGGCGTGGAGATTTCGATCTCGTCACCGTCTTCAATACCGAGCTTTTGCGCCGCGCCCGTGTTGATGACGACACCACGGTGACCCGTGATGTTGTCGGCCACTTCATGCATCAGTTGGATGCCGGCATTGGCGCCCCAGGCGTACTGCATGCTACGCGCTGTCAGCAGCCAGAACGGGTAGTCTTGGGCCAGCCCACCGGTCTGGCCAATGATGGCTTCCCACAGGGCCGGGAAGTCCTTCCAGATCGGCAGCGCCTGGTATTCCTTGAGTTGCTCGTCCCACCAGTGCATATCGTTTTCATGCAGACGCCGGCCCAGTTCGGTGCCGACCCGCAGCAGACGCTCCTGGTAGGGCAATTCATAGCGCAGTCCGCGCTTGACCATGGTCTGGTCCAAATACCAGGTGCTGCGCAAGAGCGGCTTGGTGGCGATGCCGTTTTCCTTCCACCAGTCCAGCCCATGTGCATCCGCACCCTCACTGACCTCCGAACTGGCCGCGCGACAGACTGCATCCCAAATTTCCTCGCAGCTGTGACGCCGCTGGGTGTCGAGAGAGAAGTCACCGTGCGCGCCCTTGAGCGGCACGCTGCCCGCGCCCTTGTTGATGGCAGCAACATACTTGGCCGTCAGGCCGGTGCGCGCTGCCAGTTCGCTGGCGATCTCGGTCATGTCACGCGCCTCGCCACTGCGCTCGACCACCGGCTGGCGCAGCGCAAAGCCGTTGACTTCCCAGTACTGCTCCTGGTACTTGGTGCCGCCGATGCGCATCAGCTGCAGACTTTCCAGATCGGTGGCATCGGGCAACAGAATGTCGGCGAAATGGTTGGTCTCGTCGTGTGTGTAGGCAAAAGCCACGGTGAACGGGAAGCGCGCCATCTTCTCACCGAGTTCGCCCGTGTCCCAGTACGAAATGGCCGGATTGGTGCGATAGAGAAACCAGACCTCGGGCAAGGTGACGCGCGGCAAACCCTTGGGTGTTTCGTCCAGAAACAGCCAGGAAAAATGGGTCGGCCCCAGCGCCTGACTCCAGGGGCCATCGGCGGCCAAGGGCACCATGGAACGGTAGGCGTTGCGAATGTTCGGGCTCGGCGACCAGGTCGCCTTGTCGGTCGGATTGAGCGGGAAGTGCATAAAGCCGTCGGGTCCGGCCTTCACGCTCTCATGACGCTGCGACATCGGACGCGCCAGCCGTATCGTGGTGCCCAGTGTGCCGCCCGGCACCTCCAGCGCACCGACCAATGTGGCCAACAGCGTGCGCGCCCAGCAGCACTCAAAACCACCCCAGCCGTTGTTGACGGTCTTGCCCAGGGTCACCGCCACTGGCCGATACGGCATGGTGATACCGTCGATCTCTATGGTCTGGCCGACGCAGGCGTGGTCTATGAACTCGTTGGCAATGCGGCGGATATGGGCTGCCGGCACATCGCAAATGGCGTGTGCCCATTCGGGTGAATAGGGACGCATGTGTTCGACCAGGCGCGTGAAGCCGGTGCTGCCCTTGAGCATGCCTTCGGCCAGCACCTCGTCGTCGGGGCCGATCTCGATCGCATCGGCCTCGAAGCTGCCTTCAATCGCTTCTTGCAAGTCCGCGCTGTCGTGAGTGCGTGCGCTGGCGCTGGCAAGATCCCAGACCAGCGGCTTGCGGCTGACGCGATCGCGCAGGTAGTAGCCGTTCGGACCGACCAGATAGGGTGAAGCCGTGCGGGCCGCCAGAAAGGCCACATCCAGACGCTCGCGCGCCACTTCGTGCAGCAGCACATGAATCAGCGCGTACAGGAAGGCGGCATCGGTCTTGGGCTTGATCGGAACCCACTGCGTGGAACAAGCACCAGTGACGGAGAGGTGCGGCTCAACCTGCACCCGCTTCAAGCCGCGCAGACGCGCCTCGGAGTGCCGCCAGACGCCAATCACGCCGCCCGAGGCTTCGATGTTGGAACCGCAGGAGATCAGGTAGTTGCACAGCGGTGTATCGGGTGTGACGATGAAGGCGCGGTGCCAGAACTCGCCGTACAGATGTTCCGAGTGATAGCACTTGACGCCCTGGCCGGAGCCAAAACCCATGTCAACCGGACCCCAGGCCGACAGAAAGGCCGGCAGGGTGCCCATATAGGACTGGGGGGTACCGGCGCCACCAAAACTCGCCGCCACCCGTGGATAGCCGGAGGCGTCGAGAATGCCTGCATCACGCACCCCATTGAGCTTGTCGGCGATCAGACCGAAGGCCTCCTCCCAGCTGATCGGTACAAAGCCGGGATCCTGATCGCGACCCTTCTTCGGGTTGCTGCGCTTCATCGGCGTCAGCACCCGATGCGGGTTGTAGGTCTTTTGCACCAGGCCATAGGCCTTGACGCAGACCTTGCCGCCGCCCGGATGGATATCAGCGGCGCAGAAATTGGGCTGAACTTCGGTGGCAACGCCCTGCTCCACCTTGACCGTCAGCAGGTCCGGGCCGGCCACACACTGATAGCAGTAGGTCGGGACGATGCGCACATCCTTGGCTTGGGGCTTCATGAGAATCGCCTGCCTCCGTTAGAGTACGGTGTTCGCGGCTGCTGCGCGCCGCTTTGACACCTGCAATTTGTTACGGTAAATTCCATTCTACATATTCCTGCATTTGCATGCAATAATTCGCGGGAGTCTGAAAATCATGAGCAAAATCACATCGAAAAGCACCAGCACCGAGCGTCCAAAGAAGGCACGCCAGAGCGCGCTGCCCAGCCCTGCGGCGCCGGCTGCCAGCAGCGCACTGAGCATTCGAGCGGTGCGTCGGGGTGACCTGAATGCGGTGATTGAAATGGATGCCATGGTGACGGGTCTTGAAAAACGGGATTACTGGAGTTCGCTCTACCGGCGCTACGCCGACGCCGTTGCCACCGGCCAGCATTTTCTGGTGGCAACCGTCAGCGACAAGGTGGTCGGCTTCGTGATTGGTGAGGTGCGTGACTGGGAATTTGGCTCGCCGCCCTGCGGCTGGGTCTTTGCCATCGACGTGCGACCCGACGCCCGCTTGAGCGGAACGGCGACGGAACTTCTGCACGCCATCTGCCAGGGCTTCCGCAAAGCCGGTGTCAGCAAGGTGCGCACCCTGCTGTCACGCGACAACACACTGATCCTGTCGTTCTTTCGCAGCCAGGGCATGATGATCGGCCCCTTCATTCCGCTGGAGATGGACCTTGAGACCTGATCGACTGGTACCGGTACAAAGGGACCTGCCATGAAACTGCAACAGAACACGCGTCTGGCCCTGTTCAGCCTGCTTGAATTTGCATCCGACCCCGAGCGCCAGATTCCCGCCGCGGAAATTGCGCAGAAGTACCAGGTGTCTTCACACCACCTGGCCAAGGTCCTTGCAGAATTGTCACGCGTCGGCATGGTGCAGTCGGTTCGTGGTGTCGGTGGAGGCTACCGTTTTACCGGCAACGCGCGCCGGCTCACGCTGATGGATGTGATCTCGCGCTTTGAGGATGTGCTGCCAGCTGAAAACAGCCAGCGCGAAGAAACGCCGGTCGGGCAGGCACTGGCTTCGGTCCTGTCCGAAATCGATGAAATTGCGAAAGCGTCCATGAGTTCCATCACCTTGGCGACCATGTTGCGCATCATTGAGCGCCAGCAGACCGGGCCCTCAGCCTGAAGCGCTGGATCTTGCCGGTGGCGGTTTTTGGCAACTCGTCAATGAACTCAATCCAGCGCGGGTACTTGTAGGGCGCCAGTTTGCTTTTCACGTACTGCTGCAGTTCGCTGGCCAAGGCGTCGGTAGCGGCAAAGCCGGAATTGAGTACGACAAAGGCCTGTGGCTTGACCAGCATGGCTTCATCAGCGCGTCCGATCACGGCCGCTTCGAGCACGGCCGGATGCGTGATCAGCGCTGACTCGACTTCGATCGGCGAGACGTAGATGCCCCCGACCTTGAGCATGTCATCGCTGCGCCCTGAGTAGGTGTAATAGCCGTCGGCGTCGACCGAGTACTTGTCGCCGCTGCGTGTCCACGGGCCCTGAAAGGTGTCGCGCGATTTCTCGCGGTTGTTCCAGTAGGCCATGGCCGCGGTCGCGCCGCGGATCTGCAATTCGCCCACCTCACCGACCGGCACAGGATGCCCCTGATCGTCGACCACACGCAGGTCGTAGCCCGGAATCGGCAAGCCCGTCGTGCCGTAGCGCACGCGACCGGCACGGTTGCTCAGGAACACATGCAGCATCTCGGTCGAGCCGATGCCATCCAGAATTTCGACACCGAAGTGCTCGGTCCAGCGCTTGCCGATATCGGCCGGCAAAGCCTCCCCGGCGGAGGTACAAAGACGCATCTTCAGTTCGCCCCGCTTGGGGAGCGCAGGACTGGCCAGCAGCGAGGCAAACAGCGTCGGCACGCCATAAAAAATGGTCGGCTGCTGTTCGCGCAGCCGCTTGAACACCGCATCGGGTATCGCGCG
>CAITZZ010000198.1 GCA_903897005.1 uncultured beta proteobacterium
CGCTCACTGGCCGAGAGCTCCAGCAGCAGCGCATCCTCCACGCGGGCCACCTTGGGCGTGAACTGCAAGGCCCACCAGCCCAGCGCCGTGCCACCATCGGCCAGTTCAGCTGGGGCCGGCTCAGGCAGCGCTTGCAATGCGACCCAGAGCATGCTCCACCCCCTGCCAGGCCTTACCGGTTTGTGCCAGCAAGGCAGCCAGTCGTGCCGGACGCGCCGGCAATAACAAAGGCCGCTCCAGTGGCGGGCCACGGCGTTTGATGATGTGCAGTTGCAGCGCGTCGCTGTCCGTTGGATTGACCACCAGCAAACGCAGCGCAGCCGGAGAAGATTCAGCTTGCACCTGCGCTGGACGCAGCAAAAAAAGAAGTTTGCTGTGCACCTGGGCCGCCATCTGCAGCCGCCGCAATTGCTCCGCACGCCCCTGAGCCAGCCACAACAGCACCGCTGCCACGCCAGCGCAGCGCAGTGCCTGCTCGGCGGCCCACAAGCATTCAGCCGGCGTGGCAACCGCCACCCACAACAGGCGCCGCGCATCCAGCCCCTGCGCCGCGAGCGCCGCCGCAAAAGGCACATGGGGCGCACCTACCAGCACCACCGAGCCACTCGCGGCACGGCGCAAAGCCGGCAACAGCAAGCGCCACTCGTTGTGCTCGCCGCGCCTTTGCAAAATTTCGCTGATGGCGCCCACCGGCCAGCCGGAACCCGGTAACTCGGCGTCCAGCACAGCATGCCCGGTAGCCAGTGTGGCAGCGCCAGCCGCGCCCAGTTCCGTGGCACGCCAGACGGCGGAGCCCAACTCGGGCAAGGGAGCAGACCGGAGAATCGAAGCCATGGCAAAACACGTCAACCGGTGACGTTTACTGTATAAAATAACAGTATAGTGATTTACCTGCCACTTGTCGCTGGCTGATGCCGGCCTTAAATTGATTGATCCGAAGAAATAAATGTCATAACATACAAGCATTCAGGAGAAAACAATGCCGGTTCACACCTATTCAAGTCGGGACTTCACACGCGACGTGGGCGCTGCCAAACGGGCCGCTACCCAAGGTCCGGTGTTCATTACCGACCGTGGGCGACCCGCTTTTGCGCTACTCAAAATAGAAGATTACTACCAACTGGCTGGACACCAGGAAGCGTCCCTGCTCGATGTCATGGACGCCATTCCGGGGGGCCAGAACATCGAGTTTGAGGCACCACGCCTGCAAATCGAATTGCCTCCATGTACGTTCTAGACACCAACGTCATTTCAGAATTGCGACAGGGCAAGCCCAAGCAGTCGGCTGCGGTTCGAAGCTGGGCCGCCAGCGTCCCGGCAAGTCAACTTTTCCTGACAGCCATCAGCATCCTAGAACTGGAAAAAGGCGTCCTGGCACTGGAGCGAAAAACACCGCCACAAGGCAGCGCACTGCGGGTCTGGCTAAAGAGTGTGCGAACAGCTTTTGCCGGTCGCATTTTGCCTTTTACCGAAGACACTGCGACCCTGTGCGCCGCAATGCATGTTCCCAATCCGCGCTCAGACCGTGATGCGATGATTGCTGCAACGGCTCTTGAACACGGCATGACGGTGGTAACACGCAACGTGGACGACTTTGCTGGCACTGGCGTGCCCTTGATCAATCCGTTCAGGACTTGAGCATGCGGTTGATGGCAGCTACCGCCTCATCATCCGCAGCCCCCACCAGGGCCAGCAACCTGATCCTGGCAATCAGGTACATGTAGCGCGCCTGCGCCAGGTCGCGCAGCACCACCATGCGTTGCTGCTCGGCGTTGAGCACATCCATCACGGTGCGACTGCCCGCCTGGAACGACTTGCGGCTTGACAACACCAACTGGTCTGCCGAGCGCAGCGCCAGCTCCAGCGCCCTGACCTTGGGGATGTTTTCGGTAACACCGCGAAACTCCTTGTGAACCCGCACTCCCAGATCACGCCGACCGGCTTCGAGTGCCTGCTCGGCATGCTCCTGACCGGCGAGCGCCTGACGCACGGAGGAGTTCACATAACCACCTGAAAAAATCGGAATATTGAGTTGCAGGCCCACTGACGCATTGGTGTAGCGCGATGCCACATTGAGAATGTTTTCGCTCTCGCTGCGCGACCACTGCGCCACGGCGTCGAGCGTCGGGTAGTGCCCGGAACCGGCCTTCTTCACCTCCTGCCGGGACGTCTCAACCTGCGCTCTGAGCGACTGCAATTGCGGGTTGCCGGTCTCGGCGCGGGCAATCCAGTCCTGCAGCACGTTGGGTTGTGGTTCCAGCAACTCCAGCCTGGCCACATCCAGCGTTGCCAGCTTGTCCACCGGCTGATTCACCAGCATTTCAAGTTGTCGCAAGGTGTAGGACACGTTTTGCCGGGCCTCAATCTCCAGCGCCGCATTCATGTCCAGCCGCGCCTGCGCGTCGTCCACATCGGTGCGGGTACCGGAGCCCGCTGCCAGAGACTTGCGTGCCGCGTCGAGTTGGGTCGTGTACGCCGTGCGCTGGGCCAGCACCAGGGCCAGTTGCTCATGGGTCAGCATGGCTTCAAAATAGGCGCCACTGACGCGCACCGCCAGATTCTGCTCATCCTGTGCCAAAGAAGCTTCCGCGTCCTGCACCTGCGCCTCGGCCTGCCGGTACTGCGCTGCAAGGTAGCTGCGAAACAGGGGTTGGCGTACCGTCAGGGTTCGGTTCAGGCTGGGGTAATGGGTCTCGCTGGTTTGCTCCTGCCCCAATGAATTGGGCGTTGTATTAACCAGATTGTTTTGATTACGCCCGACACTCATGGCAACGTTGGGCAACAACTGCGAGCGCGCCTGTGGCAAACGTTCGCGGCCGGCTTGCGCCGCAGCACGCGAGGCCAGAATCGTCGCATCCTGCTGCTGCGCCGCCTGATAGGCCTGCAACAGATCCATCGAGAGGACCGTGCCTGAAAGAGACAGCAACAGGCTGCACAGCAACAGCGGTTTGAATGGCAAGCGCTGGACCGCGCTGCTCAAAGTAGGGCGCAACATGGGCTCACTCCTCTTTCATCGATGCCGCCATCCGCTTGGTCAACGGGTGCAGCAAATAGGTCAGCATGGAGCGCTCGCCCGTGATGAAGATCACTTCCACCGGCATGCCCGCCTGCATCTGGCGCTTGCCGAGCTTCTTCATGCCTTCGGGCGTGACCGCAACGCGGGCCAAAAAGTAGCCGGCGCCGGTATGTTGGTCCACCAGCAGATCAGCCGAAATCGATACCACCTTGCCCTCAACCACCAGCTGGGGTGAATTGGCAAAGGAAGAAAACCGCACATCCACCGGCAGATCGGCATGGACGCGGTCAATCAGATGCGGCGAGACCCGCGCTTCAAGCAGCAAGGTCTGGCTCACCGGCACAATATCCATCAGCTTTTGTCCCGGGCCGATGACACCGCCAACGCTCTGAAACGCCAGACCATTGACTTGCCCGGCCGCCGGCGACTTGATCTCGGTACGCGCCAGATCGTTCCTGGTAGCACGGAATTTTTCAGCGTCAGCCTGCACCTCGCGGTCCACTTCAGACAACTGCGACTCCACCTCTTTGCGGTACTCCTGCTGGCGCACCACGGCACGCTGGCGCAGTTCGCCAACGGCA
>CAITZZ010000199.1 GCA_903897005.1 uncultured beta proteobacterium
CGATATATTACTCACCCGTTCGCCACTCTCAAGGGGTTGCCCCCTCTACCGTTCGACTTGCATGTGTAAAGCATTCCGCCAGCGTTCAATCTGAGCCAGGATCAAACTCTATAGTTCGATCTTGAATTTTTTCGCTCTTTCGAGCAACTCATAAAAACGGAATTGAAGTGAACTTCACTTCTATTTCCATGAGCGTTTGTAAGTCAGTTAAGACTTAGTTCCGAAGAACTTGGCTTTTCGCCTCAAACGCCCACACTTATCGGCTGTATGTTGTTAAAGATCCACCCGCTTGAACTTGACTCTCGTCAGCTCAAACCGCCTAGCATTCACTGTGATCAGCGAAGCCTTGTATTATGACACGGTTTTGCGTTTTCAGTCAACACCTTCGACAAAAAAAGTTGTCAGATGCCAACCAACTCATCACTCCAAACCGCACTGCCCTTCAATAGGGAAGCCTTACAGTGTAGCACTGTTTGCGGCGTGTTGGTCATTCACCTCTGGCAAACGGGTCGATTCATTGCAGCCCTACGCCAAATGCTGGATTCTCTATCATGCTCCCGTTGGCGCCAGTTGTTGAACCGTCGCCACAACTACTTTCAGTTTTTGCAACCCTCACATCAAGACAGGAATTTCATGAAGACATCAGCCTCCATCGCATTGATCGCCACCGTGTTGGCCTTCACCACCCCAGCATCAGCCCAGTTTGCGAAGCCAGACGACGCCGTCAAGTACCGCAAGAACGCACTTTTTGTGATGCAGCAGAATTTCGGACGCGTTGCCGCCATGGCATCGGGCAAGGCGCCTTTCGACGCCAAGGTCGCTGCCGAAAGCGCCGCTGTAGCCGACTACGTGGGCAAACTCCCGTGGGCCGCCTTCGGCGAAGGAACCGACAAGGGCGAGACTCGGGCCAAGGCGGAAATCTGGAAGGAATCAGCCAAGTTCAAGGAGTACGCCGACAAGATGCAAGCCGAAATGTCAAAACTCGCAGCGGCAGCAAAGACTGGCAATCTCGACAGCATCAAAACGGCAGTCAATGCGACTGGCGGCACTTGCAAGACATGCCACGACGCCTATCGCAAAGAGTAAATCTTTTCCCCAACCCGGGACTCGGACGGTTCTGCGGACCTCCGGGCTCTGGCTAGCCCGCTTGTAGCCACCGAGCGAAAACAGATAATGCTCGGATGCGTCATTCTCAGACTTTGACAATCCTGCCCCGGCGCGAAGCCGTCATTGTCTTTCTGGTTTTTGCTTTTGCTTACTTTCTTTCGGCCCTGATCCGGGCCATCACTGCCACACTGGCTCCGACGCTCAGTCAGGAGTTTGGACTCAGTGCGAGCGACCTGGGCTTGCTGGCGGGAGGCTACTTCCTCGGCTTTTCAGTCACTCAGTTGCCCTTGGGGACCTGGCTTGACCGGCACGGCCCGAGAAAGGTGATTCTCTATTTCCTCGGGATCGCCGTTCTGGGAAGTCTGGCCTCCTCTTTTTCCACCAGTTTCCCGGGCCTCCTGGCGGCCAGGATGCTTTGTGGCGCTGGCGTCAGCGCTTGCTTGATGGCACCGCTAACCGGATATCGCCGCTGGTTTGATGCCTCCACCCTGATGCGCGCCACCTCCTGGATGATGATGACAGGCTCCATGGGAATGGTCGCCTCCACTCTACCGGTCCAGTGGCTAATGCCAGTAACAGGTTGGCGAGCTCTGTTTGCGGGACTCGCAGCCCTGCTGCTGCTAGCGATGGCAATGATCGCCTGGCAGGTTCCAAAATGGAACAGCAGCACCAGAGATTCAAGCATTCCGACGCAAACCCAAGGAACTTACGCCGAAGTTTGGAAGCACCCCTATTTCCGCAAGATGGCGCCCATCGGGTTTTTTTGCTACGGTGGCTTGGTCGCCATACAAACGCTATGGGCCGCCCCCTGGATGATCAAGGTGACCGGTTACAGCGCCGTTCAGGCCGCCACGGGAATGTTCTGGATCAACGTCGCCATGTTATGCACGTTTTGGATCTGGGGCATCATCAACCCATGGTTGGTCAAGCGCGGCCTCCATGCCGATCAATTGATAACTTACGGCTTGCCTTTGAGCTTTATTCTTCTGGCTTTCATCGTCGGCGCCGGCTCTAGTCTGTCGAACAGTTCTGGTGCACTTTGGGCCCTCTACTGCATGAGTTGCACCGTCATCGCGCTAACGCTGCCGGCCGTCAGCATGGCCTTTACACCAGCCCTGGCCGGGCGCGCGCTTTCGGCGTACAACCTGGTGGTATTTGCAGGTATCTTTGCCGTGCAGTGGGGAATCGGCTTGGCCATAGACGGCTTTCAGGCCTTGGGCTTCCCCGAAATACGGGCCTTCCAGGCGGCCATGAGTGTCTTTTTGCTGTCTACTGTTGCTTCCTACATCCATTTTCTGACCACAAAAAGCCATAATCAGCGTATCTGAAGCACTGGAGACAGGGCTGGCTGCAAACACCGGAAATTGAGTACCAACCCAATACATGAACGGCATTCTCATCATCGCCCACGCACCCCTGGCCAATGCCTTGCGCCAGTGCGTTTTGCATGTATTTCCCGACGGCGTGAAGGGAATCGCAGCGTTTGATGTGCAGCCCAACGTTCCACCGGAAGAAACGTTGATTAGCGCAAGGCAAGCGATAAACCTTCTCAATGCTCCCCGGATTCTGGTGCTGACAGACGTATTTGGCGCCACTCCCTGCAACGTTGCTCAAAAGCTGGTCGATGGTGTGAATTCAAAATTGATTACCGGAGTGAACCTGCCCATGTTGCTGCGCACGGTAACGTATCGACACGAATCGCTCGATGCGCTAGTGGCACGTGCGCTAGCAGGTGGTACACAGGGCATCATGCAAGTAGCGACAACAGCGCCACAGAATCAGGTGAAGAAGAAAAATGATCAAGACAACGACCACCATCAGCAATAAGTTGGGGTTGCATGCGCGCGCTTCGGCCAAACTGACCAAGTTGGCCGGTAGTTTCCCCTGTGAAATCTGGCTTGCCAAGGGTGAGCGACGCGTCAACGCCAAGAGCATCATGGGCGTCATGATGCTCGCCGCTGGCATCGGCAGCACAGTGGAACTTGAGACCAACGGCGAGCGCGAGCAGGAAGCGCAGGATGCCCTGTTGGCACTGATAGAGGACAAGTTCGGGGAGGGTGAATGATGACCCCCACGCTTGTCACATCGTGTACTGCGCTGCCCCCCGTGGGAGCTAGCCCTCGCGCGAGTCTCGCAGAGACTGTGCGACATGCTTGGGGCGGCCCGGCGCTGCGGCTGCCATGACCTTCTCCATCCACGGTCTGGCAGTTGCCCGCGGTATCGCCATCGGGCGCGCGGTACTGGTGGCGTCAAGCCGGGTGGACGTTGCGCACTACTTCATCGATGCATCAGAGATAAGCGCCGAAATTGACCGGGTTCGCAGCGGGCGTAATGCGGTGGTGGATGAGATTCATCGCCTGCAAGCCAGCATTGTGCATATGGGCCCGAAAGAAGCGCCGCATGAATTGACAGCGCTGCTCGACGTGCATCTGATGCTGCTGCAAGACGAAGAACTGATAGGCGGTGTCAAACACTGGATCACCGATCGCCTTTACAACGCTGAGTGGGCACTGACAACGCAGCTCGAGGTGATCGCACGACAGTTCGACGAGATGGAGGACGCGTACCTGCGCGAGCGCAAAGGCGATCTGGAACAGATCGCAGAAAAGGTACTGCGCGCCATGAAGGGCGTGGCGTCTCCGATCGCCCAACCGCCCAACCGCGCAGCACGCAAGAAGTCACAACAGGACCTCCTGCTCGACGATACGGTCGACGTCCCCCTGATCCTGATTGCGCACGACCTGTCACCGGCTGACATGCTGCAATTCAAGCAAAGCGTATTTGCCGGCTTCATCACGGATGTCGGCGGCAAGACCTCACACACCGCCATCGTGGCGCGCAGTCTGGACATCCCGGCGGTCGTCGGCGCCCGCTTGTCGAGTCAACTGGTGCGCCAGGACGACTGGGTGATCATCGATGGTGATGCCGGCGTGGTGGTGGTCGATCCTTCTTCCATCATCCTGGCGGAGTACGGCTTCAAACAGCGCCAGAACGAACTCAATCGCGGCCGACTTTCGCGACTTCTGCACACCCCGGCAGTGACGCTGGATGGCAAGACCATTGAATTGCTGGCAAATATCGAAATGCCCGAGGACGCACCTGGCGCCATCCAGGCTGGTGCAATGGGCGTTGGTTTGTTCCGCAGCGAATTTCTTTTTATGGGCCGTCAAAGCAGACTGCCCAACGAAGAAGAACAGTACCAGGCCTACCGGCGTGCTGTGGAAGGTATGCGGGGCTTGCCAGTGACGATTCGGACAGTTGACGTTGGCGCAGATAAACCGCTGGACGAATCCTTGCAGGACTCTGCTCATTTGAACCCGGCCTTGGGCTTGCGGGCCATTCGCTGGAGTCTGGCCGACCCGGCCATGTTCCTGACACAGTTAAGGGCAATTCTGCGCGCTGCAGTTCATGGTCAAACCAAGATGCTGATACCGATGCTGGTTCACGCCAGCGAAATTCGGCATACCTTTGCCCTCATTGACCGTGCCCGTGCCGAATTGGACAACCGCGGGGTTCCCTACGGACCGATCAAGATTGGCGCCATGATCGAGATTCCGGCAGCAGCCTTGACACTCAAGGTGTTCCTGAAATATTTCGATTTTCTGTCGATCGGCACCAACGATCTGATTCAGTACACACTGGCCATTGATCGTGCCGATGAGTCGGTGGCACACTTATACGACCCCTTGCACCCGGCCGTGTTGCAACTCGTTGCACTCACCATCGCCGAATGCCAGGCCCAAGGCAAGGATGTGAGTGTCTGCGGTGAAATGGCGGGTGACACCAGCCTGACGCGATTGCTGTTGGGCATGGGTCTGCGCAGTTTTTCCATGCACCCAGCTCAAATTCTCGCGGTCAAACAGGAAGTGCTGCGAGCGGATACCGGAAAATTGGCGGTATGGGCGGCCCAGGTGATGGCGGCAGATGAACCCGGTCTGCTGATGAAAAAGCACACCTGATCGCAAGTGCCGACGCTGGCGGAATTGGAAACCATTGGAACCTTCATCAGACAACTTCAATCCACTGAGTCGCCGCAACTTGGCCAAAGGTGCTGCGCTGTCCCTGGCTGCTTCCCTGTTCCCGGCCGCCGCCGCCCCGGTCAAGGATCCGATCAAGAGGAGCGTCCTCATCAAACCTCCCCGCTTGAAGGAAGGCGATGTCGTGGGCTTGATCACGCCTTGCGGCTATCTGGAGCAGGACGGCATCGACAAATCCGTGCGCAACCTTGAAGATCTTGGAGTGAAAGTCAAACTTGGCAAGCATGTGCTGGCGCGCCGCGGCCGCTACGCCGGCACGGTTGCACAGCGCCTGGAAGATTTGCACTCCATGTTTGCCGACCGGGAAGTCAAGGCGGTGTGGGCTGCCACTGGCGGTTCGGGCGGCATTTCGCTGTTGCCGCATATCGATTACAAACTGATTCGCAAGCATCCAAAGATCTTTGTTGGCTACTCCGATGTCACCTGCCTGCATCTGGCCATCCATCGCCAGACACGTTTGGTGACTTTTCACGGTCCGGTGGGAATCTCAACGTTTTCGGACTATTCGAAGCAGCATCTGAAAGCCATATTGATGCAGCCGCAAAAAGAGTACACGATGTTGATGGCCGAAGAAAATCGGGTCAAGTCTGAAACTGCAAGCCAGTTTCAAGTGCGGACTCCGCGCCACGGAACGGCGATTGGACGCCTGACCGGCGGCAATCTTAGTCTGGTGGCGGCTTTGTCGGGCACACCGTATGCAGCCGAGTTACGGCGGCGCATTTTGTTTCTGGAAGATATCAGCGAAGCACCCTACCGGATTGATCGGATGCTGACCCAACTCGACTTGAGTCAAGGTCTCCGGACCGCGTCAGCCCTGCTGTTGGGTGTTTTCGAAAAGTGCGAAGCGCCGGAAAGCGAATCGTCGCTGAGCCTGAATGAAACCGTGGACAGTCATCTCGATCTATTGAAGGTCCCGGCGGTAAGCGGCTACTCGTTTGGCCATATCGCCAACCAGATGACGCTGCCTTTGGGCGTCAACGCCCGACTGGACACCTACGCCCAGACTTTGACCTTGCTGGAAAACGCTGTCCTGTAGCGCTGCCCAAAAAACCTCTCAACGGTTCGCCGCTGGCAGCACAGCAGGAACAACACGAGTTCTGGCGGGCGCCGTCAGCACATCAAGAATCGCTGCCGTTTGTGCATCCGGCGTTCCGTCAAACCTTGCCGGACGGTATTTCATTTGAAATGCGATCAGCACATTGCGTGAAGCGGCATCGAGTTCACCGCTTTGCGTGATGGCAAAACCATGCTCCGCCAGTTTCTTTTGAAACCAGGCCACGCTCGGCAGCTGAGCTTCAAACGCCTTCTGGCGCAGTGCCACTTCTTGCTCATCGGGCCACAGCACCAGGCCAGCGTCGGCCAACTGCTTCCAGGGAAACATCGGGCCTGGATCCTGCTTGCGCTGGGGCGCAATGTCGCTGTGTCCGAGCACCCGATCCGGGCTGATGTCGTGGCGCTTCACGATATCTTTCACCAGTGAGATCAGACGGTCGATCTGCCCTTGGGGATAAGGTAGCCAGACACGCCCCTCGGCCGAATCGCGCCACGCCAGGCTGACAATCTCAATGCCAATCGAACTGGCATTCAACCTGCTGTTGTCCTTCCACGAACTCAGTCCCGCGTGGTAGGCCCGTCGATCTTCGTCCACCAGTCGGTAGACCTTGAAATCTTCACCATCATCGAGCAGGTAATGCGAACTCACCTGCTGCTGAGTCAAGACCTTCAGCGATGTGGCAGAGTCCAGAAACGTGTAATGGAGAATCAGAAAGCGCACCCGGCTATCCTGACTGACGGCAGAAAAACTGGTATCGATGCGCGGGCCACCTGCACAGCCGCTCAGCAATGCAGCAAGAAACATCAGCCAAAATATTTTCATGTCAGACCTTTTTCAGCGCCAGGCACGCCGCCGCAATATGAGATTGAAGATTCACCAACCGCAAGTCGCATTCTGGCGGCAAGCGCTCCCTCATCGACTGCTCGATCAGCGGATGAAGCTGAGGCACCCGACCAGCCAGAACGATGGGACGAACACCAAACCTTGCCACCATGGCAGCACCCAGACGAGCCAGTTCATGGCCGGCTCGCTGCAAGATGTCCCGCGCCTGAGGATCACTGTCGGCCGCTGCCGCAACGGCTATTGCCAGCTGGCCGATCTGTCCGCGGCTGGCCCCATAAATCAGCTTGCGTGAATAGGACCAGTCGCTGCCGCCCATGGCCTTGAACAGCGACACCGCCATGGGTGAATCGGCCGAGCAGCCAGGTCTCTCGTCTTCGGCACGCCAGATCTTGCGCAGGGCTTCAACCGTGATCCAGTAGCCGCTGCCACCATCATCGAGCACGCCGCCTCGTCCGCCGGCACGATGAAATTCCCCTCGCGCATCGATGAATCCGGCGATCGATCCGGTGCCAGCATAGACCAGATAGCCCGTTCCCGGCTCAAATGCCGCAAGACAGGCCAGCTCAATATCGTTGCTCAGAACAACAGCGTCCCCGGGCAACTTGAAATGCCGGGCCAGCAGGGCATGCAGAACCTGCCCGGAGCGCTCCTGCAGTCCACCAAAGCCGGTCACTCCGGCATGCACGCCAGACACAGCGCCCCAGCCCAGCGCCTGATCAGCCAGACTCTTGAGAATATCGCTGACCTTACGACGACCCGCTTCGCCACCCATTTGAAGGGCGCTGAAACCGGCAACACTGCCTTCGGCGAGCACGCTCTGGTCCGGCCCCACCAAAGCCCAACGGGTCTGGCTGCCACCAGCGTCAATTCCAAGGCTTGCGCTCATTTTGCTAGACAGCACTCAATCGTGAATTCGCCTTGGCCAGATAGAACCACTCATGCCCGACACCGGCCTTGGCGTTCGGGAAAAGGATATAGCCCGGCGTTGCGGCACGCACCAGGGTTCCATCATGTCGCGTACCAATCAGATCTCCACACGCAAGCGGATCAAAACTGGACCAGGGCCGGCTGAAGCTGTCCTCTTCATGGGCTTTGTCGATCACGTCGTAAATGCGCAGGGCTTCAATGGCTGCCACGGCTTGCGGCTTGGGTGCGTCGATGTGCCCCAGATGCGCCAGCGTGTTCATGATGGCCCGGTAGGCCACTGCCGGGGATTCAGGA
>CAITZZ010000200.1 GCA_903897005.1 uncultured beta proteobacterium
ACAAAAACCGCACTGTGTGCCATGACTCTCCGCCATCGCCTGTTGCACCGGGTGCAGCTCGCCGTTGGCGCGCTGCAGACTCTCCACCGTCTTGACCGATTTGCCGTCCAGCGTGGGCAGCAGTTGCAGGCAGCTGTTGACGCTGGCGTAGGCTATTGCCGTGCCATCGGTATTGAGCTCGCCGATCAGGACCACGCAGGCGCCGCAGTCGCCTTCGGCGCAGCCCTCTTTGGTGCCGGTGCGGTGCAGTTGCTCGCGCAGGTAATCAAGCACCGTGGTGTTGAAGTGCTGGTTGCCGACTTCGACGATGGTGCCGTCGAGTACAAAGCGCACGGTATTGCTGGTTTGGGTCATGGTGGTTTTGGGGGGCTTGGCGTAAACCGGTGTGGTCGATCAAAGTGTAAACATTTTTTCCATCGCCGATTTTGCGACGCCCGCTGTTCGGTGACAATAGATTGTTTTCTGGGGTGCCAGGAGTTGATTGGCACCTTTATTGCTTCAACCCGTTCAAAGTCCTTACTGCTGGAGTCCACTCATGAAAAAGCGCGTCCTGTTGAAAACCATTGCGGCCTGTGCCGCCGTCCTCGGCTTCGCTGGCGCGCAGGCGCAAAGCACGCCCATCAAGTTTCAGCTGGACTGGCGCTTCGAAGGCCCGGCAGCGCTCTTTCTGACGCCCGTTGCGAAAGGTTATTTCAAGGACGCCAAGCTTGACGTCGTGGTGGACGCCGGCAATGGATCCGGCGGCGCTGTGACCCGCGTCGCTTCGGGTGCCTACGACATGGGTTTTGCCGATCTGGCGGCCTTGATGGAATTCCACGCCAACAACCCGGACGCGCCGAACAAGCCGGTGGCGGTCATGATGGTGTACAACGACACGCCAGCCTCGGTCATGGTGCTGAAGAAGTCGGGCATCAAGACCCCTGCTGACTTGAGTGGCAAGAAGCTGGGCGCTCCGGTGTTCGACGCGGGGCGGCGTGCCTTTCCGATCTTTGCCAAGGCCAACAGCATCAGCAATGTTCAATGGACGGCAATGGACCCGCCCCTGCGCGAAACCATGCTGGTGCGCGGCGATGTGGACGCCATCACCGGCTTTACCTTCACCTCGCTGCTTAATCTTGAGGCACGGGGTGTGAAGGTGGAGGACGTGGTGGTCATGCCCTACCCTGAATTTGGCGTCAAGCTCTATGGCAACGCGATCATCGCTTCGCCCAAAATGCTCAAAGAAAATCCGGCCGCTGTCAAGGCTTTCCTGGTGGCCTTTGCCAAGGGCATGAAAGACGTGATTGGCAATCCGGCGGCATCGATCCAGGATGTGAAAGCGCGTGACGGCATCATCAACGTCGAGCTGGAAACAAGGCGCCTCAAGCTGGCCATCGACACCGTCATCAACAGCGCCAATGCGCGCGCCGAGGGCTTTGGTCAGGTCAATGGCCCACGCCTGTCGCTGATGGCATCCCAGGTGTCCGACGCCTACAACACCAAGACCCGCGTCAATCCGGATGCCGTCTGGACCGGTGCCTATCTGCCGTCCAAGGCAGACCTCAACGTTTTGCCCAAAAAGTAAGATGCAAGAGCCCGCTGCCCAGTGGTTCGTCGATTTTCGGGACGTCTGGCTCGC